>JBDTNO010000162.1:0-8090 GCA_039933715.1 Betaproteobacteria bacterium | reverse complement strand
AGAGGACGCTCGAATCACCCGCGATGACCGCCTGCTTGAACGTGATTCGTGATCCGGCGGGCACCGGAATGTGCCCGAAGTCGAAGATGGTGAGCGAATGGCTCGTCGCGATCGTGCGCGTCGCGCTGGCGACGCCGAGGAACGTTCCGTCGAACGTGTCGAGCCGGGCGGTGAGCGTGATCGTCCGCTCGCCGGCCACGCTCGACGCCTTGTGCGAAAGGCCCACCTGGTCGAGCGAGGTGCCCGGGTAGTTCGAAACGTAGAAGCCACGGTCGATGTTGTCCCCTTCATCGCCGAACGTGCAATCGACGGTGTACGCCGCGTCGACTCGCGACATCGACAGGAGCATCACAACCACGATGGCCAGGTATTGGATTCCACGAATTCGGTTCATGGCGACTCCCGGACGGAAGGGGAGGGGTTCCCCATCGAGCATCGTAGGCGCGGACGCGCCCTGCGTACAAGAGACTATTCGCCCGAGGGATGTCGGCGCCGAATGGCCGCGACCGGCTTTTGCGCGCGGCGCGTCCTTCGGGTCGCCGGATGGTGGCCTACGCCGGTGTGCGAGGTCGGCGTGAGCGTCCGGGTGACGCTCGCGAGGCCGAGAAAGGTGCCGTTGTAGGCGTTGGCGCGAGCCGTCAGCGTGATGGTGCGCTCGCCGGTGTCGGAGGCTTCGTGACCGAGCGTCACCGTCCTGAGCGAGGTTCCGGGGTAGGCCTCGATGTAGAAGCCGCGCGTGATCACGTTCCCGCCCTCGCCGTCGAAGACGCAGTCGACGAGCGTGGCCGCATGGCGGCGGGCGACGCCAGCGCGAAGGCGGCGACGGCGGCGCGGAGCAACGTTTGGAAGCGGTGCATCGGGACCTCCCGCAAAGACGATTCTCGCAAAGATGCTAGGTCCGGAGGAATCCGGGGGACAAGCGACCAGTCGCTGGCGACGCCGCGGAGGACGCACCGCCGCACGCTGCGGCGCGTCCCTCCCGCACGCCGTCGAGTGTGGGCGTCATTCAGCGATCAGGAACGGCCCGCAGAACCTCACGCCCTCGCCGGTCCAACCCTGGTTGGTCGTGAAATCGTTGTAGATGCTGAGACTGGTCACGAAGCGGTGGTTCGGCGCGCCGGTCATGCCATCGTTGTACATCCGGTAGATCGGCGTGGTGAAGATCGGGCAGGTCCCCGCCGCGGGCACCGCGATGAAGAACGCGATCTTCTCGTAGATCCAGTTGGGATTGGCCTTGAGGCCCGCGCACTCAGCCGCGTCCCCGGTGTAGAAGTGCGAGCTCTTCGCGCCGAACGTGCCCGGCGTGGTGAAGAAGCGGCAGACGTCCGCCGTGTTCGGCAGTGGGCCGTCATAGGCGAAGAGCTCCCTGCCGGTACGGACGAACACGCCGCCGTACGCGCCGCCGTCGAGCCCCGCGATCTCGTCGGGGTCGGCCGTCATGAAGTAATGGCCGAACACCGTGTGGAAGTACTCGACGATCTCGACCAACCCGAGCGACACCGCGCCCGAGATCTTGAGCCCGACCCTGGCGCGGTAGAACGAATCCAGCGGAGGGGTCGTGCCGAACGTCTGGACCACGTTGCCGCAGTCCTCGTAGGACAGGTTGCGGAAGACGTCGCCCGTCCCGGCCGTCAGCGCCTCGGTGAACGTAATGGTCGAGCCCGCGGGCACCGGCGTGTCGTTGAAATCGTAGACGGACTCCGAATTGGTTTCGGTGATGTTCCGCGAGACGCTCGCGACGCCGACGATCGGCCCGTCGTAGCGGTTCAGGCGTGCGACGAGCTGCAACGATTTGTTGCCCGGTGCGTTCGCCGAGTGGCGCACGCGCACCTTGTCGATCGTGGCGCCGCGGTAGTCGGTCACGTAGAAGCCGCGGTTCACGAGGTCGCCGCCCCCGTTCGGGTCGTACGGGCAGACGAGGTTCAGCGCGTTGTCGAAGTCGGTGCTTTTCGGGTCGCCCTCGATGAGCAGGCCGACCGTGGTGCGACGGACCGAGCTCAGCGGGGGTGCCGTGTCCTCGGTCTGCGTGATGCCGGTGCAGGGTGCGACGCCGACGTTGTAGGTCACCGAGGAGTTGCCTGCGATGACGGCCTGCGAGAACGTGATCCGCGAGCCGGACGCCACGGGTATGTGCCCGAAATCGAACACCGACAGCGATGCGATGGTGCCGATCGTGCGCGTGACGCTCGCGACGCTCAGGAAAGTGCCGTTGTAGCTGTCGAGGCGAAGCGTCAGCGAGATCGTCCGTTCGCCGCTGACCGACGAATGGTGCGCGATCGCGACCTTGTCGATCGACGTCCCCGGGTAGTTGGAGACGTAGAAGCCGCGGTCCAGGATGTCGCCGCCGCCCGCGCCGAACGTGCAATCGACGATGAAGGCGGCGTCGGCGCGCGAGGCGCCCAGCAGGCATGTGGCGACGAGCGCCAGGCAAGCGATTTCACGAATGCTGTTCATGGCACCCCCGCGGAGACGAATTCTCCGCAGCAGATGCTATCCCCGGGGGAACCCGAGCGACAAGCGACTATTCGCTTCGACGCGTCCTACGCCGGCGCGCAGAACCGCACGCCCTCGGACGTCCAGCCGCGGTTCTGCACGAAGTCGTCGTGGATCGCGGCGCTGGTGGTGAAGCGGTGGTTGGGCGCGCCGGTCATGCCGTCGTTGTAGAGCCGGTAGACGGGGATCGTGTCGCCGACGCACTGCCCGGCCTTCGGCACCGCGTTGTAGAACGCGATCTTCTCGTACTGCCACGCGGGATTCACCTTGAGGCCCGCGCATTCGACCGGGTCGGCGGTGTAGACGTGCGAGCTCTTCGGCGCGAACACGACGGTGAAGAGGCGGCAAACCGCCACCGCTCCCGCCGCGGGACCGTCGCGCGCGAAGAACGTCTGCCCGGTGCGCACGAACGCGCCGCCGTAAGCGCCGCCGTCCAGGCCGGCGATCTCGTCGGGGTCGGCCGTCATGAAGTAGTGGCCGAAGCCGGCATGGAAGTATTCGACGACCCGGATGGGCGACTGGTTCGCGGTGCGGCCGACGATCTTCACGCCGACCGACGCGCGGCGGAACGTGTCGAGCGGCGCGGCGCTGCCGTTCGTCTGCGTGACGCCCGGGCAGGGGCCGAAGCCGATGTCGTGCATCACGCCGGGCTCGCCGAGAACGATCTCCTGCACGAAGGCGATCGTGGCGCCAGCCGGTACCTCGACACCGCCCAGGTCGAACAGGGATTCGCTGCGTGTCGCGGTGATCTGGCGCTCGATCGACTTGGCGGCGAGGATCGGCCCATCGAACGCGCCGAGGCGCGCGGTGAGCCGGATGCGACGCTGGTCGTTGCCCTGCGACCGGTGGAACAGCGAGACGGTGTTGATCCTCACGCCACCGTAGTCGCTGACGTAGAAGCCGCGCGTCGTCGCGTCGCCCGCGGCGAGCGGATCGAGCGGACAGGACAGCGTCGTCGCGTTCCCGATGCCCTCGGGCGACCCGGTGATGACGAGTCCCACGCCGTCGCGGCTGAACTCGGAGAGCAGCGGCGCGGTGTCGGCCGTCTGCGTCACACCCGGACAGTCGCCCTGCCCGCGGTCGTAGGTGACGGACGGATCGCCCGCCACGACCGCCTGCGTGAACGCGATCGTCGCGCCCGGGATCAGTGGAAGCTGGCCGAAGTCGAACACCGAGGCGCTCATCGCGGGACCGATCGAGCGCGTCAGCGTCACGACGCCGAGCAGGCCGCCGTTGTACGCGCCGAGGCGCGCGGTCAGCACGATCGTGCGCGCGCCGGCGAGCGCGGCGGCGTGGCCGAGCGTGACCGTCGACAGCGTGGCGCCGTCGTAGCTGTCGACGTAGAACCCGCGCGTGATCGGATCGCCCGATCCCTTGAACGGGCAGTCGACGATCGTGGCGGCGCTCGCGGACGCGCCCGCGACGATCTCGAAGGCGGAAGCGAAGGCAAGTGTCAGGAGCAGGCGGTGTCGAATCATGGTCGCATCCCGGAGCAAGCAGCGTGCCGTCGAGCCCATCCTACTCCGGCGTGAGGCATCGAAGCGGGCGACGAGGCCCGGCGCCCGCATGCAGGACGGCACCGGCCCGACGGACGGCTCCGCTAAGGGACTGCGCAGAAGCGAATGCCTTCCGCCGCCCAGCCCTGCGTGTTCACGAAGGTTCCGTAGAGCGCGAGGTCGGTGGTGTACCGGTGATTCGGAGCGCCGGACATGCCGTTGTTGTAGATCCGGTAGACGGGAACCTGACCGGCGGGGCAGCCGGCGTTGTAGCGGCGGACGTAGAACGCGACCTTCTCGTACTGCCAGTCCGGGTTCTCCTTGACGAACGCGCATTCGTCGGCGTCGGCCGTGTAGAAGTGCGAGCTCTTCGGCGCGAAGGTCACCGTGAAGAAGCGGCAGACCGGGACCGCGCCCGCGACCGGGCCGTCGAAGATGTCGAACTCGCGGCCCGTGCGCGTGAACGCGCCCCCGTACGCGCCGCCGTCGAGCCCCGCGATCTCGTCGGCCTGCGCGGTCATGAAGTAGTGCCCGAACCCGGCGTGGAAGTACTCGACGGCCGCGATCGGCGTCGCGGATCCGACGTCGCCGGTGATCGTGATGCCGACCGATCCTCCGCGCGGCTGGATCGGCGGCACCGTAGTGTCGAACCTCTCGTAGACGTCGTCGCAGGAGCCGAAGCCCTTGTCGTACGAGATCGTGCCGTCGCCGGAGAGCTGCGTGAGCACGAACGTCAGCCGCGCGCCCCCCGGCACCGGCAACGAACCGAAATTGAACAAAGCCGACGGCACGGAGACGTTCGGATCCATGACGTGGATCGCGGTGCCGACGAGCGGGCCGTCGAACCTGTCGAGCCTCGCCGTGAGCTGAACCGACTTGATCGAAAACGTGTTGGTCAGGAGGCGCAACCGCACGGTGCGCAGCGAAATGCCGGGGTAGCTCTCGACCACCAGCCCGACGCCGGCGATCGACTGCGTCTCGAACTGCGGATCGAACGGGCAGCCGAAGGTCGTGACGTTGGTGAGGTCCGCCGAGGATCCGGTGACCATGATGCCGACGCTCGCACGCCGGAAGTCGTCGAGCGGTGCCGTGCTCCCCTGCGTCTGAGTGATGTTCGAGCACGCGGCCGGGGTGTCGTCGCCGGTGTCGTACAGCACGCTGGTGTTGCCCGCGACGACTTCCTGCGTGAACGCGAGCAGGAAGCCGGGCGGGACGGCCCGACCGTCGAAGCGGAAGATCGTCGGCGACATGTCGTTGTCGACCTGGGTCGTCGTCTCGGCGACCGCAAGCACCGGCCCGGCGTAGTTGTTCAATCGCATCGTGAGGCGGATCGTGCGCTCGCCGGGGATCGTGGAGCGGTGACCGAGCGTCACCGTGTCGACCGTGTCGCCCGGGAAGAGCGACAGGTAGAAGGCCCGGGCGAGGCCATCGCCGCCTCCGCCGCTGAACCCGCAGTTGGCGAGCACGGCGGCGTTCGCGGCGAACGATCCCGCGAGCCATAGGGCGATGGACGCGACGGCGGTGCGGACACGGACTGCGGTCATGGGACCTCCTGGGCGGTGACACCATGCACGAGCGCCGGGACGCCCGCAATGCGATTGTTCGACGACGCGGCGCCGGCTACTTCCTGCGCGCCGGCGGAACGTCGGTGCAGACTCCTTCGGCGACCTCGGCCGCGAGGCCGATCGATTCGCCCAGCGTCGGATGCGGATGCACGGTGCGCCCGATGTCGACCGCATCCGCGCCCATCTCGATGGCGAGCGCGACCTCGCCGATCAGGTCGCCCGCATGCGTGCCGACGATGCCGCCGCCGACGATGCGGTGCGTGGTCGCGTCGAACAGGAGCTTCGTGTGGCCTTCGTCGCGACCGTTGGCGATCGCGCGGCCCGACGCAGCCCACGGCAGGAGGCCCTTGGTGACCGCGATTCCCTTGGCCTTCGCCTCGTCCTCGGTCAACCCGACCCACGCGATCTCCGGATCGGTATAGGCGACCGACGGAATCACGCGCGCGTCGAAATGGCTCTTGTGGCCTGCCGCCGCCTCGGCCGCGACATGGCCTTCGTGCACCGCCTTGTGCGCGAGCATCGGCTGGCCGACGACGTCGCCGATCGCGAAGATGTGCGGGACGTTCGTGCGCATCTGCGAGTCGACGCCGATGAAACCGCGGTCGCCCACGGCGACGCCGGCGAGCTCGGCGCCGATCTCCTTCCCGTTGGGCGCGCGGCCCACGCTCATCAGCACCTTGTCGTAGGGCTGCGGGCCCTTCGGCGCGCCGTCGCCCTCGAACGTCGCGTAGAGCGCATCCTTGCGCGCCTCGAGCGCGACGGTCTTCGTCTTCAGCAGGATGCGGTCGAAGCGGGCCTTGTTCACCTTCTCCCACACGCGCACGAGGTCGCGGTCGGCGCCGGGCATCAGTCCGTCCATCATCTCGACGACGTCGAGGCGCGTGCCGAGCGTCGAATAGACGGTGCCCATCTCGAGGCCGATGATGCCGCCGCCGATGACCAGCATGCGCCCGGGCACGCTGTCGAGAGCGAGCGCGGACGTCGAGTCGAGCACGCGCGGGTCGTCGGGAACGAACGGCAGCTTCACGACGCGCGATCCCACCGCGATGATCGCCTGCTCGAAGCGCACGATCGTCGTCGCGCCGGTCTTCCGCTGGCCGCTGCCTTCGGTGAGCTCGACGGCGAGGTGATGCGGATCGAGGAAGCGCCCGACGCCGCGCACGACGTCGACCTTGCGCATCTTCGCCATGCCGGCGAGGCCGCCGGTCAGCTTGCCGACGACCTTCTCCTTCCAGCCGCGCAGCTTCGGGAGGTCGACCTGCGGCGCGCCGAACGTGACGCCGTGCTCGGCCATCGCCTTCGTCTCGTCCATCACGGCGGCGACATGCAGCAGCGCCTTCGACGGGATGCAGCCGACGTTGAGGCACACGCCGCCGAGCGTCGCGTAGCGCTCGACCAGGACCGTCTTCATGCCGAGGTCGGCCGCGCGGAACGCCGCGCTGTAGCCGCCGGGGCCCGCGCCGAGGACGAGCATCGCGCATTCGACGTCGGCCTTGCCCGCGTAGGCGCTCGCGGGTGCTGCGGCCTGCGAAGACTTCGCGGAGGGCGTCGGAGCGGAGGCAGGCTTCGCGGCCGATGCGGGCGCGGCGGCGGGGGCGCTCCCCTTCGTGCCCGCTGGCGCTGGCGCCGGCGTCGCGGCGGGCGTCGCGCCTGCCGCGTCGATGACCAGCACGAGCGCGCCTTCGCTCACCTTGTCGCCGACCTTGACCGCGACGGACTTGATCGTGCCTGCGGCGGGCGCGGGCACGTCCATCGTCGCCTTGTCGCTCTCGAGCGTGACGAGCGAGTCGTCGAGCTTGACGGTGTCGCCGGCCTTGACCAGCACCTCGATCACCGGGATGTCGGTGAAATCGCCGATGTCCGGAACCTTGACCTCGACCGTGGCCATGGCGCTAGAGGATCGTGCGGCGCAGGTCCGCGAGGAGTCCCGCGAAGTACGCGGTGAACCGCGCCGCCGACGCGCCGTCGATCACGCGATGGTCGTACGAGAGCGACAGCGGCAGCAAGAGCCGCGGGACGAACGCCTTGCCGTCCCACACCGGCTTGTGCGAGCTCTTCGACACGCCGAGGATCGCGACTTCGGGCGCGTTGATGATCGGCGTGAACGCGGTGCCGCCGATGCCGCCGAGCGAGCTGATCGAGAATGAGCCGCCCTGCATGTCGGCCGGACCGAGCTTGCCGTCGCGCGCCTTCGCCGACAGCTCGCCCATTTCCTTCGCGAGTTGCAGCACGCCTTTCTGGTCGGCGTTCTTCAGCACCGGAACGACCAGGCCGTTCGGCGTGTCCGCCGCGAAGCCGATGTGGAAGTACTGCTTCAGCACCAGGTTGTCGCCGTCGAGCGAGGCGTTGAAGTCGGGGAATTTCTTCAGCGCGGCGACCGACGCCTTGATCAGGAACGCCAGCAGCGTGAGCTTGATGCCGGCCTTCTCGTTCTCCTTGTTGAGCTGGATGCGCAGCGCCTCGAGGTCCGTGATGTCGGCCTCGTCGAACTGCGTGACGTGCGGGATCATCACCCAGTTGCGCGCGAGGTTCGCGC
>JBDTNO010000161.1:0-8096 GCA_039933715.1 Betaproteobacteria bacterium | reverse complement strand
TCTGCGCGGCGCTCTGCGCGGCGCTCGGCGCGGGGGGCTTCCTGATCGTGAGGATGGTTCGGGCCATGGGGCGCGCGATCGCACACGGCGACAGCGACGCATGATAGCGGACCGTGGCGCAGGAGCGCGACCCTGGGAAGCTCGGACAGCGGGCCGCGAACGTACAATGCGGATCGCACCAGGATCGCGTCGCGTTCATTCCCCGGAGGTCGCCATGAGTCACTCGTCGATGTTGAAGGCCCGGCGCCAGCGCCAGAAAAACAGGAAGATCCTCGATGGCGAAGCCAAGCTGGCCAAGCGGCTCGCCAAGCAGGCGTTGGCAGGACCGGTCGTGAAGAAGGCGAAGAAGGAAAAAGTGAAGAAGGTCAAGGCGCCCAAGGAAACGACGGCGACCGACAAGGTCAAGAAGGTCAAGCCTTTGAAGGAGGAAGCCGGCAGGCAGGAAACGAAAAAGGGTGGCGCGGGCGCCGGGAAAGCGAAGTCGCCCTAACGTTGCTAGCGGCCCGGCCGCCCTGCCGGCGTGCGAGCGGTGCGTGCCGACACCGATGGGACGAGGAGTGGGCCCGCGTGGCCGACGCTCGAGCGAGATGACCGTGCCCATGCTTCGCCGACGATCGCCCGCGTCGCGCCCTCGTCGCGCAGCGCGCCAGCGTCCCCGCGATCGCGGCTGGGTGGCGCGTGAACGCCATCCACGCTGCTCGCACCGGGTAATGGACGCAGGGTTCGAGGGCTCGGGGCGGAGGCCTGAACGCGCGATGGCGTTCGCCTGCGCTCGTCCAGGACCACGATCCGGACCTGCGCGATTGCGCACCATGAGGTTCGTGCCAAGACGGCGCCAAGCGGGGTCGTGAGAAAACGTTCGCATGGTGCGGCTTCCTCGAGCGCGCGAACGTCCCTTGACGCGGGTCGCTTCGTGCTAGTGTTTGCCACCCCGGACGACCGGCCCGCCAATCCAACGCCCACGCGCGTGCCCACCGAGCGGGTGACAGAAGCGTGGCTCCGTCGCCGGCGGGGAGGCACGTCGTCGGCAAGGGACTTGGGGGGAGCCATGTCGCCATTGCGTTCGTCGCGGGCCAACGCGCGGATCGTCGCGCTTGCGCTCGCCTTTCTGGTCGCGTCATCGTCGGGAGGCGTGCTCGCAGCCACCGGCACGGCGATCGAATTCTACGAGCCGGTGCTGCGCCACTACTTCATGACGGCCTTCCCTGAGGAGGCCGTCATGCTCGACGGCGGCCAGGTCGTCAAGGGCTGGTCGCGCACCGGAGGTGAATTCACGATCCACACGGATCCTGCGCCGGACCGGCGCGCGGTCTGCCGCTTCTACGGCGCACCAGGCAGCGGCGTCCAATCGCACTTCTACACGGCGGATCCAGCCGAGTGCGAGTGGGTCAAGACACTGCCTGCGTGGAGGTACGAAGCGATCGCGTTCTACATCCAGGTGCCGACCGCCGGAGCCTGCGTTGCCGGGACGACGCCGGTCTACCGCAGCTTCTTCAGCGATCTGATCAAGGACATCAACCACCGGTTCACCGTCGACCTCACCGCGGCAGCGCGCATGCCCTTGAAGGCCGGGTGGGTGTCGGAAGGCATCGTGATGTGTGCGCCGTTGGGCGACGCGGACCTCGCGGCCGATGCGGTGCGCCTCCTCGAGCAGGCGTCGTTCGGCCCGACCGAGTCGCTGGTCCAGGAGGTCAAGACGAAGGGCGCCGCGGCGTGGGTCGACGAACAGCTCAAGCTCAACGTCACGCGCTACGCGCAGCCACCGTGGTTCGATATCCCGTCGGACCCGGCACTGTGCGTCGACGACAAGACGCCGCCGGTGACGCCGCAGAAATACTGCATCTTCCACAAGATCACGCCGGCTCCCGTGCAAATGGAGTTCTTCCGGCAATCGAAGTCGGCACCGGACCAGCTGCGGCTACGCATGGCGCACGTCTGGCACCAGATCTTCATCGCCGTGATCTTCGAGACCTACGCCACGGCGGAACTCCAGCAGCGGTTTCGCGACCATGCTTTCGGCACGTTCGAGAACCTGCTCCTCAAGTACGCGCTCTCGCCCCAGCTCGGCGCGTTCCAGAACTGGGTGAAGAACGTCCCCGAGTTCAATGGCATCCGGCCCAACGAGAACTTCGCCCGCGAGCTGATGCAGCTCTTCACGGTCGGCGTCAACCAGCTCGACGAGGATGGCACGCCGCGCCTGGACGTCCAGGGACAGCTCATCCCCAACTACGCGCAAGGCGACATCGAGACGCTCGCGCGGGTGCTCACCGGCTACACCTTTCCGACGAAACCAGGCTACACGCCCGGCTTCTGGGAAAACGGCAGCTACTACGTCGGCGACATGATCCCGTTCGACGCGCGGCACGACCAAGGTTTCAAGTCGCTGCTCGGCGGCCGCCTGGTGCTGGGGCAGGGAGGAACTGCGGAAGCGGAGGTCAAGGCAGCGATCCGCATGCTGGTCGACCACCCCAGCACGCCACCGTTCGTCGTGAAGCAGCTCATCCAGAAGACGGTCACGAGCTCCCCGTCGCCGGGCTACGTCTTGCGCGTGGTCCAGGTGTTCAAGAACAACGGCGCCGGCAAGCGCGGTGACCTGGCCGCAGTCACCCGGGCGATTCTGCTCGACCCCGAGGCGCGCGGCGCGCGCAAGATCGATCCGGTCTACGGCCGCCTGCGCGAGCCGTCGCTCCAGTGGACCGCGATGATCCGTGCGCTCGATGTCGTCACCGACGGCTTTGCCCCCGCCTCGGCCGACTACCGAACGCAATCGCTGTTCCAGGCCCAAACCGTGTTCGGCTACTACCCCGCGGACTACGTGCTGCCCGGGACGCTGACGCCCGCGCCGGAGTTCGGCATCTTCTCGTCGGCGGGATTCCTCGATCGAGCGAACCACATCAACGGACTGCTGTACAACAGCGACTTCACCTATTCGAGCCAATTCCAGCCCATGCCGCAGGTTTACAACGCCCTCGGCACCCCGAGCCCCGCGCTCACGACATTCCTTGCCGACGCGAGCCAGCCGGACGCTCTCGTCGCGCGCCTCGACCGGCTGTTCCTGCACGGGACCATGAGCGCGGCGATGCGCAAGACCATCGTCAACGCCGTCAACAAGCTGTCGCCAGCCGACCCGCTTCGGCGCGTCAAGATGGCGATCAACCTCATGCTCGCGTCGATCGACTACCAGGTGCAGAAGTGAGGCCGACGATGCGTCACCGACACCTGCCCTCCCCGGTGCGCCGCCGGTTGCTCCAGGCCATGGTTGCGAGCGGACTGGTCGCGGCCGTCGAGCGCAACCTCGCGCTGGCGCAAACGGCTGCCGACTACAAGGCGCTCGTGTGCGTGTTCCTTGCGGGCGGCAACGACGGCGAGAACACGCTGATCCGGCACGACGCCGCCGGATATCAGCAGTATGCCGCGGTGCGGACGCCCGCGTCCGGCATCAACATCCCGCAGGCGCAGCTGGCGCCGATCCAGCCGCTCAATCTCGCGACGCCCTACGGGTTCCACCCGGCCTGCGCGCCGCTGAAGACGCTGTTCGACCAGAAGCGGCTGGCCGTGCTGGCGAACGTCGGCGTGCTCGCGCAACCGTCGGCGCGCGCCGGCCTGGAAAACGGATCGACCAAGCGACCGGCGAATCTGTTCTCGCATTCGGACCAGGAGTTGGCGCTGCAAAGCAGCGACGCACGCGGCTTCACGCGCACCGGATGGGGCGGCCGTCTGGCGGATCGGCTGGAGGCTTCCGCGCCGCAATCCCTGTTCCCCGCGCTCACGTCGATCGATGCTCTCAAGACCTGGACCGCCGGCGTCACGTCGATTCCGCTGACGGTGCCCGCCGGCCCCTGGTTCACGCTGTTCGGCAGCAACCGCGGGGATTTCGACGTGCTGCGCGACGCCGCGATGCGCGAGATCCTCGCCCTGCCACGCGCCAACACCTACGACGACGTCGCGCAGATCCTGGCCGAGGAAGGCCTCGCCGCCTCGTCGGTCGTGTTTCCCATCCTCAACAACCCGCAGTCGATCGTCGCCCCGTACTTCGCCACGGTCGACATGCCGGTGGGGCGACAGCTCAAGTCCATCGCGTTGATGATCGAGGGCCGCGCGCAGACCGGCGTGCGACGGCAGGTCTTCTTCGGGAGCCAGGGGCCCTACGACACGCACGGCGGGCAGGCAGGCCAACACCATATCCTGCTCGACGAGCTCTCGCGCGCGCTGGCGGCCTTCGACGCCGCGATGAACGCGCTGGGCGTCTCGTCGCAGGTGACGACGTTCACGCTGTCCGAGTTCGGCCGGACCTTCAAGCCTGCCGCCAACGCCGGGACGGACCATGGGTGGGGCAACTACGCTTTCGTGATGGGCGGCGCCGTCAAGGGCGGCCAGTTCTACGGCACCGTGCCGAACCACGCGCTCGACGGTCCCGACGATCTCGGCAAGGATGGTCGCTGGATCCCGACCACGTCGATCGAAACGTACGGCGCGACGCTGGTGCGCTGGCTCGGCGTCGCCGAAGGCGACCTGCCCTACATCTTCCCGAACCTCGGCGCGTTCGCGGTCAAGGACCTCGGGATGCTCGCGTAGCTTCCGACCCTCACGCCGCGGGCGCGATCGCGAGGTACACGCGCCGCATCTCCGGCCGCGCGAACAGGTCGCGCGGGCTCGCCGGCCGCGACGATGAACAGCGCGATGACGATCGCCGGCGCGAGCCTGAGCGAGGCTCGTCGAGCAGCAGCAGACGCGGCAGCGCCATCAGCGCTGCCGATCGCGACCCTATGCTGCTGGCCGCCCGACAGCGAGCCGGCCGGTGCGTCGAGTTTGTCGCGCACGGCGGGGAACAGCGAGCACACGCGCTCCAACGAATCCACCCGCCAGCGGGCGCGCCTCGCGTCGAAAATCGATTGCGGTAACGCCTTGATTCGTCAGGGTCCGGAAGTCGATCAAGGATCGGAGATCCAACGCCACAGCGGGTGTATTTCGGACCGCGGCAGCCGCAGCGGATCGGCAGCTGGCGATGATCCGCATCTCGGTGCCGCAGCGCGGGCAGCGGAGCGGGAACACCTCGTAGATGCGGGCCAGCAGCTGGGCCCACGCTTAGCGGGCGGCGCGGCGGTGGACGGGGCGCAGTAGCGCAGCAGCAACCTCGTTCCCTGCGAAGGCGTGTTCGTCTCGGCGCAGGCGGGCAACGAAGGCGCGCTCGTCGCGCAGCGCATCCTCGTCGGCGAGGACGGCGTGCGGCCACCGCAGCAGGTGCCCAGCCCGGCGGGTCCGGTCAGCCGGTCCGCGTCGCGGGATTCGTCTTTTTCGCGGGCGTCGTTGGCTTCGCACGGTCCGCGTGCGGGAACTTCGCGTCATGCGGGACGACCATGCGGACGTCCCATCCGCGCTCGAGCATCGGGCAATCCTGACAATCCATCGTGCGGATCTCGCAGATCTCGACGCTGCAGCCGACCTTGCGTCCTTCGAGCATGATCCGAACGCGATCGAGCCGCTGACCGCGACGGCCCTTGACCAGCACGACGTCGCCGGGTTGCAGCATCGCGCGCAGGCGGCGGGCGGCATCCTGCACCGTGCGCCCGGTGTCGACGATCGCCTCGCTCGGCATGCCGGCCTTGCGAGCCCCGGCTGCGTAACGTTTGTAGGACCGGCCCACGAGCCAGAACCGGGAGGCGACGCGCGCGACGTGCATGCCAACCGCGAGGAGGATCGGCCGCTCGCGTCCCTGCATCGCCGACATGTCGCCGAAGAAGACGATCTTGCGCGCCGCCGGGATCTCGTCCAGCACATCGAGCGCGACGTGGATCGTCTCGGTCGTCATCTTGAACTCGTCGCGCAGCAGGATCGCGCCGTTCGGAAGCATCACCGGTTCCATGCGCCCGGGCGTGGGCGCGAGCGCCTGCACACGCGCGAGCGCGACGTCGAGCGGAACGCCCTCGACGCACGCGACCGCGACCGCGGCGAGCGCCGGGTAGACCATCTGCCGGCCGACGAGCCGGATCGCCACCTCGCGTTCTTCGCCGAACGCGTGCAGCCGGAAGCGCATGCCGTACGGCCAGTCGAGCCGCACGTCGCTCGCGCGAACGTCGGCGTCCGCGCCCGTGCCGTAGGTGACGACGCGTCCGGGCGCCAACGACACCATCCACCGCGTATGCGGATCGTCGCCATTCAGGACGGCGATGCCGGTGGGCCCGAGCGCGCGTACCAGCAGCACCTTCTCGCCGCGCTTGTCCTCGAGCGTGGGCAGCTTCTCGTGGTGTTCGCTGCCGATCGACGTGACGATCGCGATGTCGGGACGGATCATGCGGCCGTAGCGCGCGAGTTCGCCGGGGCCCCCGATGCCGACCTCGAGCACCGCATGCTGCTGCCCGGGACGCACGCGCAGGAGCGCGCGCGCGATCGACGACCATGCGTTCCTGATGCTGGACGGGCCGCACGGCGCATCGAGCGCCGCCGCAACGGCCCGGACCGTCGTCGACTTGCCGAAGGTGCCGGTGACCGCGACGATGCGGGTGCGGCGCACGAGGCTCCGGCGATGGAGCGCCGCGAGGCGGGACCATACCGGCCACAGGCGAAAATTCACGCCTTCCGCGACCTGCAGGCGTCCTCCGGGGGTCCGGATCATTGCGTGCAGGTCCCGCAGTCGGTAGCGAAACGCCATGGGCGCGGGCATCATAGACGCAAACCGGAGGCGTCCGGGAAGCAGGGACCGGAATGCCGCGCGGTCCGCGCCGGTTCGCCGGCTCGGCACCCGCGACGCCGAGCACGCCGCCGGAACGAGATCGAATCACGATAGTCGTAAGCTTTCCCGTCTAGTAGATCGTTCCAAACTGGAATTTCCGCCTCGACGACGTTGGCCTCGTTTCGAGGCAGTTCAAAGCAAGTATTTTCTGCCTTCCTCGCAACGCTTCGGGTGAGCTTGCTGCGCGAATTCGTGCGGGGTCGGGTTCCGCAGCGAGCTGTGGGGTCAGGTGTGATTGCAGTCCTGCGCCACGCTTCGATCTCGCGCCGCACATCGTCCATCGACGTGAAGACACAGCTGCTTGCGTCGGCGCACGCGCATCCGCACCTGCAAGCCCTGCTGCCGACACAGCCGTCGCACGCGTTTGCGGTTGACCGGCCAGCGCTCGCGCCGCAGCATCACGTGATTCTCTGTTACCCAAAGCGGGGCCGGGCGTGCGCTATATCGGCAATGGGCAAGAGCGTCCGCACGACGGAGATCTACTTGAAGCAGCTCGTGCCGGACACCGTTCGACTCAACGAGCAAGCCATCGTCGCGTCGACGAAATAGACCCAGGCCGATGTCGAGATAGACCCAATATCGCATTGCTCGCCCGCAGGAGGCTCATGGGCTCAGCCACACTCAGACACCTGACGCGCCCGCGCGGTTCCTTCGGCTTGCGGATCAATCGCACCGGGTTGACGTTGACCCATTCCCCGTCGCGCATGGCTACGGAGTAGACGTGTCCGAGCACCGCGCCGGCTGCCAAGGGCGCGATCAAATTGCTCCCTTGATGTCGCGGACCCGCTTGCTGCGGCGGGTAGATATCCACGCTTGGTAGCAAACGTCAATCTCCGAAGGAGAGGCTCCGCACCTTGTGTGACGCGACAATCTCACCACGAACGAATTTCTGATGATTGCTTTGGATGGCGCGAGGCACGTACAGGTAATTGACCATCATTCCCAGCGATTCCCGAAGCCCCTGTCGCGAGGCGTCCGCCATCCAGTTGATGCGCTCCAGCCGAGCGCCGTTATTTAGATGAAACTTCGCCACCGGATTCAGTGTGGGCTCGCTACCATCGCCTCGCTGGAGCAGGTAGGTAGCACATAGTCGCATCAGCGGCTCCTTCACCGGCGCAAGGCTTCGGGCGGCATTTGCCGCATCGCCGGCCATGCTGGCGATATCGGGGTTCAACTCGCGAGCCACTGCCCTTAATGCGCGCGCCAGGGGCTCATTGCCTTGGGCTTCGGGAGCCTTGATCAGTGCGCCAAGCCATGCCGCGAAACCCGGGATCGGCGACAGAGTGCAGAACACCTTGAGGCGCGGAAGCTCCTGCGACAGAACGTCGACGACCTTCTTGATGAGGAAGTTGCCGAGTGGCACGCC
>JBDTNO010000160.1:0-8120 GCA_039933715.1 Betaproteobacteria bacterium | reverse complement strand
GTAGAATCGGGGCTCCTTCGCGGAGCCTCTTGATGACGCAGGACGAGCAGAAGCAGGCGGTCGCGCGCGATGCGATCGCGCACGTCATCGACGACGCGTGGATCGGCGTCGGCTCGGGCTCGACCGCGAACTTCTTCATCGACGAGCTCGCGAAGATCAAGGGCCGCATCAAGGGCGCGGTCGCCTCGTCGGTGAAGACCGCCGAGCGCCTGAAGGCGCACGGCATCCCGGTCGATGAGCTCAACAACGTCGGCCCACTACCCGTCTACATCGACGGCGCCGATGAAGTCACCGGGCACGGCGCGATGATCAAGGGGGGCGGCGGCGCGCTCACGCGCGAGAAGATCGTCGCCGCCGCGTCGCGCCGGTTCGTGTGCATCGTCGACGGCTCGAAGGTCGTCGACGTCCTCGGCAAGTTCCCGCTGCCGATCGAGGTGATCCCGATGGCGCGCAGCTATGTCGCGCGCGAGATCGTGCGCCTCGGCGGCCAGCCCGCGTTGCGGCAGGGGTTCACGACCGACAACGGCAACGTGATCCTCGACGTGCGCAACCTCTCGATCCTCGACCCGGTGAAGCTCGAGGCCGAGCTCAACCAGCTCGCGGGCGTCGTGACGGTCGGCCTGTTCGCGCGCCGCGGCGCCGACACGATCCTGATCGGCGGCGAGAACGGCGTGCGGCGGATCGACCCGGGACGCTGACGCTCAGAACCGGAACGAGGCGCCCAGGAACGGCCCGGTGAGCGCCGCGTCGAGGCGATACGGGCCGTCGTCGTAGTCGACGTGAAGGTAGCGCCAGCCGCCCAGGACCGTTCCCCATCCGAAGCGATAGCCGAGTGCGCCAATCACCTGCCACGACAGTTCCGATCCGCCCGCGCCGACGTCGCCCTGCGCGTAGGCCTGCCACGGGCCGGCGAACTGCGTCGCCCAGCGTGCGCCGACGACGCCGTCGACCCATTGCGCGTCGCCATTCAGCGTGCGGTCCGCGAGCGTGCCTGCACGCAAGCCGAGCTTCACGTCGAGGTCGTAGTAGCGCGCGCCGGCGAACACGTCGAAATGCGTGGGGCCCGGCCCGATCAGGTCGTAGCCGACGTTGCCCTACACGATGTTGCCCTTGATCTCGCCGTTGACGCTCGAATGGAGAAGCCCGAACGGCGTATCCGTGTCCGACTTGACTTTCGCATAGGTCCAGTCGCCGAACGCGGTCAGGCGGTCGTTGCGCCAGCTCGCGTTCAGCATGAAACCACCGAGCCGCAGGTTGTCCGACAGGCTGTTGCTGAAATCGACGCGGGGACGGTCGCCGATGCCGGCATCGCCGCCGGCAGCGCCGATCGTCCCGTCGAAACCGGCGGCCCAAATGTACGGCGTGAAGTTCCATTCGGGGGCGGCGCGGGCGGGAAGGGCCAGCGTCAGCGCGACGGCGGCGAATGCGATGGCAAAGTCGCGTGGTTTCATGCAGGTCTCCTGGTGGGCAGGGCAACCATACCTGTCGCCGCACTGCAGCACGAGTCCCATGCCCCCCGTGGACCCCGCGCTACAATCGAATAATGACGAACCTCGCCGTCCCCGGTCTCGGCGCGTTCGCCGACGTCGCCGCCTACATGCGCGGCGTCGGCGAGGCCGCGCGGACGGCGTCGCGTGCGCTGGCACGCGCCGACACGGCCGCGAAGAACGGCGCGCTGACCGTGATGGCGGCCGCAATCCGCCGCGACGAGGCGAAGCTCCTGGCCGCCAACGCAGAGGACATCCGGGCCGCGCGCGTCGACGGGAACGACGCAGCGTTCGTCGACCGGTTGACCCTCACGCGCGACTCGATCCAGGCGATGGCCGCGGGCCTCGACGACATCGTCGCGCTCGCGGACCCGGTCGGCGAGATCTCCGGGCTGCGCTACCGGCCGAGCGGCATCCAGGTCGGGATGATGCGCGTGCCGCTCGGCGTCGTCGGCATCATCTACGAATCGCGCCCCAACGTCACCGCGGACGCGGCGGCGCTCTGCCTCAAGGCCGGCAACGCGACGATCCTGCGCGGCGGCTCGGAGGCGATCCGCAGCAACACCGCGATCGCGGCGTGCGTGCACGACGGCCTGCGCGCCGCGGGGCTGCCAGAAGCCGCGGTGCAGGTCGTCGCGACGACCGACCGCGCGGCGGTCGGGTACCTGATCGCCGACGAAGCCCACGTCGACGTGATCGTGCCGCGCGGCGGGAAAGGACTGATCGAGCGCATCGCCCGCGAGGCGAAGGTGCCGGTGATCAAGCACCTCGACGGCGTGTGCCACGTCTACGTCGATGCCGCCGCCGATCCGGCCATGGCGATCGCGATCGCCGACAACGCGAAGACGCAGCGCTACTCGCCGTGCAACACGATGGAGACGCTGCTCGTGCATGCGGGAATCGCGCAGCGCGTGCTGCCGCCGCTCGCGGCGATCTACGCGGGCAAGGGCGTGGAGCTGCGCGGCGACGAGCGTTCGCGCGCGCTCGTGAAGGGGATGAGCGCCGCCACAGAGGACGACTGGCGCGCCGAGTACCTGGCGCCGATCCTCGCGGTGCGCATCGTCGACTCGCTGGACGAGGCGATCGACCATATCGCGCGCTACGGCTCGCAGCACACCGACGCGATCGTCACCAACGACCACGCCGCGGCGATGCGCTTCCTGCGCGAAGTCGATTCGAGCTCGGTGATGGTGAACGCGTCGACGCGCTTCGCCGACGGCTACGAGTACGGTCTCGGCGCCGAGATCGGCATCTCGACCAACAAGCTCCACGCGCGCGGGCCGGTCGGCCTCGAGGGCCTGACCTCGCGCAAGTGGATCGTGCTCGGCAGCGGCCAGATCCGGCAAGCCTAGCGTCAGGCCGGCGCGGCCGCCCGCCGCAACCGCGCGAGCCACCAGACGCCTCCCAGTACCGCGGCGGCGACCGGCAGCGCGACGAGGTTGACGCGCTCCCATCCGGCGATCGACACCATGGCGCCCGACGCCGCCGACGAGACGACCATCGTCGCGAACACCGCGAAGTCGTTCGCGCCCTGCGTGCGCGCCTTGTCGGCCGGCGTATAGGACTCGGTGAGGAGCGTCGTGCCGCCCGTGTAGAGGAAATTCCAGCCGACGCCGACCAGCACGAGCGCCACCGTGAAGTGCGCGACGCTCGTTCCGGAAAGCGCGACCGGGACGGCGAGCGCCATCACCAGCGCCCCGGTCGCGATCACCTTGAGCACGCCGAAGCGCTTGATCAGCGACCCGGTGAAAAGGCCCGGTGCGAACATCGCGACGACATGCCATTCGATGACGAACGCGGTCGATGCGAACGGGTGGCCGCAGACGTCCATCGCGAGCGGCGTCGCCGTCATCAGCAGGTTCATGATCCCGTAGCCGAGCGCGCCCGACAGCACCGCGACGACGAACACCGGCTGGCGCACGATCGCCGACAGCGGCCGCGCGGCGGCGCTGCGCTCCGGAATCACCGGTGGCGGGACGTGCACGCGCGATTGCAGGGCGAGCGCGACGAGCGCGTAGCCGGCGAGCACGACGAACGAACCGGCGAACGGCGTCGCGAACCAGTCCTTCGCGTAGCGCATCGACTCGGGCCCGACGATGCCGCCGACGATGCCCGCGGCGAGCACCCACGAGATCGCCTTCGCGCGATCGGCGGGCGCCGACACTTCGGCCGCGGCGAACCGGTACTGCAGACCGATCGCCGTGTAGACGCCGATCACCGCGGTCGCGATGCAGAACAGCGTGAAGCTCCGCTGCTGGAGCGCGAGCACCGCGAGCGCGCACCCCGCGACGTTGATCAGCGCGCCGGCCATGAAGCCGGTCCGGCGCCCCACGCGGGCCATCCACAGCGACGCGGGCATCGCCGCGACCGCCGACCCGACCACGTAGGTCGTCACCCCGAGCGTCGCGAGCGACCGGCTCGGCGCGAGATCGACGCCGACGAGCCCGTTCATCGAGATCAGGCCCGCCCCGTTGACGAGCAGGAGCGCCTGGCACAGCGCCAGCAGCGCCAGCGCACGGCGATCGGTGACGGCGGAGGTGGTCATGGGGGGCGGGGCACGAAAAAAGCGCGCTTTTCCTTCCTGCGCGCACGTCCCCTTATGATACGCGGATGGACGCCCTCGGCCGCGACATCCTCGCGTTCTGGTTCGGCCCTGCGCCGCATGCCGCGCGCGAGGCGTGGTTCCGCAAGGACGACGCGTTCGACGCGACGATCCGCGCGCGCTTCGGCGACGCCGTCGATAACGCGATCGGCGGCGCGTACGAGGCATGGGGCGCAACGCCGCACGGCGCGCTCGCGCGCATCGTGTTGCTCGACCAGTTCACGCGCAACATCCATCGCGGCACGCCGCGCGCGTTCGCGGGGGACGCGCTCGCGCTCGCCTGCGCGAACGCATTGGTCGAAGCAGGCGACGACCGTGCGCTCGACCCGTTCGAGCGCTGGTTCGCCTACCTGCCGTTCGAGCACACGGAAACGCTCGGCACGCAGGAGCGCTCGCTCGCGCTGTTCGGCGCGCTCGCGCGCGAGACCGGCGTGGGCGACCCGCTCGCGTGGGCGGAGAAGCACGCGGTGGTCGTCCGGCGATTCGGTCGCTTCCCGCATCGCAACGCGATTCTCGGGCGCCCTTCCACGCCGGAGGAGATCGCGTTCCTGCGCGAGCCCGGCTCGTCGTTCTGAAACGCGAGCGGCGGGCGCATTGCGCATCGACCTCGGCGGCCTGATCGCATACCGCGCGCCGCGCACGGTGCGCGAATGATCGGCGCGTCGACCGTGCCGGTCGCGCTGTTCGGCGGCACGTTCGATCCCGTGCACGCCGGTCACCTGGGGCTCGCCGACGACGCGCGCCGCGCGTTTCCCGACGCCGAGGTGCGGCTCGTGCCCGCGGCGGACCCTCCGCACCGTCCTCCGCCCGGCGCCTCCGCGATGCATCGCCTCGCGATGCTGGAGCTCGCGATTCGCGACCACCCGGGGCTCGTCGTCGACGGGCGCGAGATGCGCCGAACTGGAAAAAGCTACACGATCCTCACGCTCGAGGAGCTGCGCGCCGAGGCGCCGCCGCGGCCACTCGTGCTGATCCTGGGCGCCGACGCGTTCCGCGGATTGCCGTCGTGGCATCGGTGGCGCGAAATCCTCGCGTTCGCGCACATCGCCGTCGCCGCGCGTCCCGGCGATCCTTTCGAGGCCGCGCTGTCGGACACGCTCGCGCCGTTGTGGCGAACCCGGCGCACCGACACGCCCGATGCCTTGATGTCGGAGCCCGCCGGCCGCATCTACCGGCTGCCGACCGTCGCACGCGACGTCTCGGCATCGACGATCCGCGCGGCGCTCTTGCGCGGCGGAGGCGCCGCGGAGGCCGTGCGCGCGTTGATGCCCGCGGCCGTTTGGGACTATATTGCCTTCCATCGGCTCTACGCCACCTGACGCCTCGATGCCCAAGAACAAGCTCGCGCAAATCGCCGTCTCCGCCCTCGAGGACATCAAGGCCCGCGACATCACGGTCCTCGACGTCCGCAAGCTCACCAGCCTCGCCGACACGTTCGTCATCGCGAGCGCCGATTCCAACCGGCAGGCCAAGGCGCTCGCGCACCATGTACGCGATCTCCTGAAGGCCTCCGGCGCGCCGATCATCGGCGTCGAGGGCGAGGAAGGCGGCGAGTGGGTTCTCGTCGACGCCGGCGACATCGTCGTGCACGTGATGCAGCCCGCCGTGCGCGCGTACTACAACCTCGAGGAGCTGTGGACCGCCCGTCCGGCACGCCGGACCCGGGTGGCGACGGCGGCGTGAGCCGCCGCGCACGGCGCAGCGCCCGCGCGTGAAGCTCTCGATCGTCGCGCTCGGGAACAAGGTTCCCGCCTGGGTCGCCGACGGCTTCGGCGAGTATGCGGCGCGATTGCCGCGCGACTGGCCGATGGAGCTCGTCGAGCTCAAGCCGGAGGCGCGCGATCGCGGGCGCACGGTCCCGCAGATCCTCGAAGCGGAGAGCCGCCGGCTCGATGCCGCGTGCACCGGCGCGACGGTCGTCGCGCTCGACGAACAGGGCGCCGCGTGGACGACGCGCGCGTTCGCGGACCGGCTCCAGGACTGGCGCGAGTCGACCTCCGCGCTCGCGTTCGTGATCGGCAGCGCCGACGGCCTCGACGCGGGCTTCAAGCGACGCGCGGCCGCGCGCTTCTCGCTGTCGCCGCTGACGCTTCCGCACGCGCTGGTGCGCGTGGTGCTCGCCGAGCAGATCTACCGCGCGGCGAGCCTGATCGCGGGTCATCCTTACCACCGTGACTGATCCGAGCCCACCGGCGACCGAAGGGCCGCCCCGAGGCCGCCGCGCCCCCTCGGGGGGAGGCGCGCCAGGCGCGCTTCGGGGGGATGTCATCGTCTGGCTCGCGTCGAAGAGCCCGCGCCGCGGCGCGCTGCTCGCGCAGATCGGCGTCGCGTTCGACGTGTTGCGCCTGCGCGAAGGCGGCGCGCGCCTGCCCGACGTGCTCGAGGTCGCGCACGACGGCGAGCCGCCCCTGCACTACGTCGAGCGCATCGCGCGCACCAAGGCGAGCGTCGGATGGCAGTCGATGCTGTCGCGCGGGCTCGCGTCGCGCCCGGTGCTCGGCGCCGACACCGAAGTGGTGCTCGACGGCGACGTGTTCGGGAAGCCCGCAGACGAGCGCGCCGCGAAAGCGATGCTCGCGCGTCTCGCGGGTCGCACGCACGAGGTCGTCACCGGAGTTGCGCTTCGCTGGCAGGAGGACATCCACTTCGCGCTCTCGACCTCGCAGGTCACGATCGCGCCGCTGTCGCGCGCCGCGATCAAGGCCTACGTCGCCACCGGCGAGCCGTTCGACAAGGCGGGCGGCTATGGGATCCAGGGTCGCGCGGCGGCGTTCGTCACGCGCCTCGACGGCAGCTACTCGGGGGTGATGGGCCTGCCGCTCGCGGAAACGGCCGCATTGCTGGCGCGCGCCGGCTTCCCGCTCTTTTGATGTAGGCTGAGCGCAGAGCGGGCTCGCCGACGTTCGGCCGGTCGGATCGTGGCCTCGAGCCGGCGTCCGCTCCCCTGCCGCGAGACAGGGCCGGAGCGCGCGACGCTCCATCTCGCACATCGGACAGCAGGCGAACGCCATTCGAGCGGGCGTCGACCCAGGATTCCCATGATCCCGACCCTCCCCGTCCGATGGCCCATGAAATCCTCATCAACGTAACGCCGCAGGAAACCCGCGTCGCGATGCTCGAGCAGGGCGTCGTGCAGGAATTGCACATCGAGCGCGCGAGCGCGCGCGGACTCGTCGGCAACATCTACCTCGGGCGCGTCGCGCGCGTCCTGCCCGGCATGCAGAGCGCGTTCGTCGAGATCGGCCTCGAGCGCGCGGCGTTCCTCCACATCGCCGACATCTGGGAGCACCGCCAGAACGGCCACGGGGGCACCGTGCGGCCGATCGAGCGCATCCTGCACGAGGGCCAGTCGCTTCTCGTGCAGGTGATCAAGGACCCGATCGGCACCAAGGGCGCGCGGCTGTCGACGCAGGTGAGCCTCGCCGGCCGCCTGCTCGTCTACCTGCCGCAGGACTCGCACATCGGCATCTCGCAGCGCATCGAGGACGAGGCCGAGCGCGAGACGCTGCGCGGCCGGTTGCAGCACCTGCTTCCGGAAGGGCACGGCGGTGGATTCATCATCCGCACGATGGCCGAGACCGCGAGCGAGCGCGAGATGGCCTCCGACATCGAGTACCTGACCAAGCTGTGGCGCGACCTCAACTCGCGCGGCTCGGAGCAGCCGGCGCCCACGCTCGTCTACCAGGACCTGAACCTCGCGCAGCGCGTGCTGCGCGACATGGCGACCGAGGAGACGACGCGCATTCTCGTCGACTCGCGCGAGACGCACCAGAAGATGGGCGACTTCGCCGCGCTGTACACGCCGGCGCTGACCTCGCGCATCGAGCACTACGCTGGAGACCGTCCCCTCTTCGACCTCTCGGCCGTCGAGGAAGAGATCGAGAAGGCGCTCGCGCGCCGCGTCGATCTCAAGTCGGGCGGCTACCTGATCATCGACCAGACCGAGGCGCTCACGACGATCGACGTCAACACCGGGGGCTTCGTCGGCGGGCGCAGCTTCGACGACACGATCTTCAAGACCAACCTCGAGG
>JBDTNO010000159.1:0-8204 GCA_039933715.1 Betaproteobacteria bacterium | reverse complement strand
CGCTCGGCTCGTACGCGAGCCAGTTCTCGATGCTCGAGACGCCGCGGACGACCTGCGTCGCGGTCGTCATCCAGGCGGGTTACGCGCACTGGGCGCACGTCGGCGACTCGCGCTTCCACCTGTACCGGCAGGGGACGATGATCGGCTCGACCAAGGACCATTCGAAGGTCCAGTACCTGGTCGACCAGGGCATCATCGGCGCCGACGAGGTGCCGCAGCATCCCGACCGCAACAAGATCTTCAGCTGCCTCGGCGGGCTCATCGAGCCGGTGATCGATCTGTCGAAGCGCACGGCGCTCCGGCCGGGCGACGTGATGGTGCTGTGCACCGACGGCCTGTGGGGCGTGATGCCGCAGCACGAGATCGCGAGCTGGCTCACGTCGCAGCCGATCCTGAAGGCGGCACCGCAGATGATGCGGGAGGCGGAGAAGCGCGGCGGGCCGGACGGCGACAACCTGTCGATCATCTGCGCGCGCTGGGGCCCCGAGACGCTCGCCGAGGAGCCTTCGACGATCACCGAGACGATGGGGCTCGGCGAGTTCGAGACGCAGATCGACCGCACGCTGACGCTGACCGACCGGAAGGGCACGCAGCGGGACCTGACCGACGACGAGATCGAACGGGCGATCGCGGAGATCCAGTCCACGATCCAGAAATACCGCAAGTAGCGCGTTGGCGGGCGTTTCGCCCCAGGAGGAAGTCGGTCGATCGACGCAACGCGTTCGAGCGGCGCGTCGGCGGGCGTTTCGCCGCCGGTTCCCCTGGTGCGGCGCGCCCTCGACGCGCCACGTCGATCGGCTACGGGCTCCCGTGCGATCGACGAGGCCGTCGTGGCATGGAACCCGTCGGCGCGGGGCCCGCTCTATACTGTCGACCGACTCCTGACTCCTGACTTCTGCATGCGCCAGCTCATCCTCGACACCGAGACCACCGGCCTCGATCCCCGGCAGGACCATCGAATCATCGAGATCGCGGTCCTCGAGCTCGTCGACCGCCGACCGACCGGCCGTAACCTGCACTTCAAGATCAATCCGGAGCGCGAGATCGATCCAGGCGCGACCGAGGTGCACGGGATGACGTGGGACGACTTGCGCGACCAGCCGCGGTTCCGCGACGTCGCGTCGGAGTTCGTCGCGTTCGCGCGCGGCGCGCAATGGGTGATCCACAACGCGCCGTTCGACCTTGGCTTCCTCGACGCCGAGCTCGCGCGCATCGAGGGTCATCCCGGTTGCGGCGCGCTGGCGGCGAGCGTCATCGACACGCTGCAACTCGCGCGCGAGGCGTTCCCCGGCAAGCGCAACAACCTCGACGCGTTGTGCGAGCGCTTCGCCGTCGACAATACCGGGCGCACGCTGCACGGCGCGCTGCTCGACGCGCAGCTCCTCGCCGAGGTCTACCTGGCGCTCACGCGCGGACAGGAATCGCTGGCGATGGATCTGCCCAAGGCCGCGGTCGCGGGCACCGACCGGGCGGCGCTCGGGGCGGGCGGCCCGCGGCCCGGGATCCTCGTTGTCGTGCCCACCGAGGCGGAGCTCGCCGCCCATCGCGCGTATCTCGAGGCGCTCGAATCGGCGAGCCGCGGACGCTGTGTGTGGCTCGCGCTCGAACGGGAGATCGGCCTCGCCGCGTGATGCGACGCGGCGGCCGGCGAAGGAACGCGCGGTGACGCCCCGACCTGCGGCGCGTGCGCGCCAAGCCGCCAACGACGAGCGCACGGCCGACGCGCCGGCGTCCCCGTCGACCGGCAAGGCCGTCACGCCATTGTCACGAGGGCGCGCGATGCTGCGCGATTCGCGCGCGGCGCAGGTTCGCGCCGCCGCTCCCGCGATGCGCGCGCCCGAGCCGCTCCTCATCGACCGATCGCCGATCAGCCGCGAGCTCTCGCTGCTCGCGTTCAACCGACGCGTCCTGGCGCTCGCCGAGGATCCGGCGATCCCGCTCCTCGAGCGGCTGCGCTTCCTCACGATCGTCGCGTCGAACCTCGACGAGTTCTTCGAGATTCGCGTCGCCGGCCTCATCGGCCACCTGCGCTCGAAGATGCCGCCGCCGGGTGTCACGATCGGCGAGCTGCGGAGCCAGTACGCGGCGATCGCCGCCGACGCGCACACGCTGGTCGCCGACCAGTATCGCTGCCTCAACAGCCAGGTGCTGCCAGCGCTCGCCGAGCATGGCGTGCGACTGCTCCGGCGCAGCGAGCTCACCGCCGCGCAGCGGCAATGGGTCGCCGCGACGTTCCGCGACGAGGTGCGCCCGTTGCTGACGCCGATCGGGCTCGATCCGGCGCACCCGTTCCCACAGGTCGGCAGCAAGAGCCTCAACTTCATCGTCGAGCTGTCGGGCACCGACGCGTTCGGGCGCGAGACATCGATCGCGATCGTCAAGGCGCCGCGCGTGCTGCCGCGCGTGATGAAGCTGCCGCCTTCGCTCGGGGCGGGCGACAACGCGTTCCTGTTGCTTTCCGCCGTGCTGCACGAGCATCTCGGCGACCTCTTCCCGGGCCGCGGAGTCGTTTCGTACTCGCAGTTCCGCGTGACCCGCGACGCCGACCTGTGGTTCGACGAGGAGGAGGTGAAGAACCTGCGGCAGGCGTTGCAGGGCGAGCTTCCGCACCGCCCGTTCGGCATGCCGCTGCGTCTCGAGGTCGCTCACGGCTGTCCCGCGCACCTCGCCCGCTTCCTGCTCGCGCAATTCGACCTCGGCGACGACGAGCTCTACCGTTGCGACGGCCCGGTCAACCTGATGCGCCTCGCGTCGCTGATCGACCAGGCCAACCTCGACGCGCTGCGCTATCCGCGGTTCGTGCCCGGACTCCCGGCGGCGCTCGTCGAGGCCGGAGACATCCTGGGCGCGATCCGCCAGCGCGACGTGCTCCTGCACCACCCGTACGAATCGTTCGATCCGGTGGTCGAGTTCATCCGCCGCGCCGCGACCGATCCCGACGTCGTAGCGATCAAGCAGACCGTCTACCGCACGGGCGTCAATTCGGTGCTGATGGAGGCGCTGATCGACGCGGCGCGAAGCGGGAAGGAAGTCACCGTGGTCGTCGAATTGATGGCGCGTTTCGACGAGGAAGCGAACATCAACTGGGCCGGGCGCCTCGAGCGCGAGGGCGCGCAGGTCGTCTACGGCGTATTCGGCCTGAAGACGCACGCGAAGCTCGCGCTGATCCTGCGCCGCGAGGCGCAAGGGAGCGCCACGCGCCTCGTCCCGTACGCGCACCTCGGCACCGGCAACTACCATCCGCGCACCGCGCTCCAGTACACGGACTTCGGCCTCCTGACCGCCGATCCCGAGCTTTGCAACGACGTCAACGAGGTGTTCCTGCACATCACGAGCCTCGCGCGCGCCGCGCGCATGCGAAAGCTGCTGCTCGCGCCGTTCACGATGCACCGGCGCGTGCTCGAGATGATCCGGCGCGAGACGCGTCACGCGAACGACGGCAAGCCCGCGCGCATCATCGCGAAGATGAACGCGCTGGTCGAGGAGGGCGTGATCCGGGCGCTCGTGCAGGCGTCGCAGGCCGGCGTCGAGATCGACCTGATCGTGCGCGGCGCCTGCGCGCTGCGTCCGGGCGTTCCCGGCTATTCCGACAACATCCGCGTACGCTCGATCCTCGGACGTTTCCTCGAGCACCACCGGATCTGGTATTTCGAGAACGACGGCGAGAAGGATGTCTGGCTCGCGTCGGCCGACTGGATGGGCCGCAACCTGTTTCGCCGCATCGAGGTCGCGTTCCCGGTGCTCGACCCGGCCGCGAAGCGTCGCGTGATCGACGAAGGGCTCAGGGCGTACCTGGCGGACAACCGCGACGCGTGGCTGCTCGACGCGACCGGGCACTGGACGCGCCCGCGCGCGTCGCGACGCACACGCTCGCGCGCCGCGCAGGACGTGCTGGTCGCGCGCCTCGCCGGCGCGCGTCCCGGCTGATGGACCTGATCCTCTGGCGGCACGCGGAAGCCGAGGCGGGCGAGCCCGACCTCGGCCGCCGGCTGACGTCGAAGGGTCTGAAGCAGGCGGAGCGCATGGCGTCGTGGCTCGAGCCGCGGCTGTCGGACGCGACGCGCATCCTCGTCTCACCCGCTGCGCGCGCGCAGCAGACGGCGGTCGCGCTGGGACGCAAGTTCCGGGTCGTCGACGAGATCGCGCCCGGCGCGAGCGCCGCGGCGCTGCTCGCCGCCGCCGGATGGCCCGACGCGCGCGAGCCCGCGCTCGTCGTCGGCCACCAGCCGACGCTGGGCGAAGTCGCGGCGATGCTTCTGTCAGGCGACGCGGCCTCCTGGTCGATCAGGAAGGGCGCGGTCTGGTGGCTCTCGAATCGCACGCGCGACGGCGATTCCGCCGTCGTCCTCAAGGTCGCGATCGGGCCCGACCTGGTCTAGGCGGGCGAACGTTTCGCTTCCGATCCCTTCGCGCCAGCGGCGCTCAGGACCGGAAGCACGATACTTTCGCCCGGCGAATATCAGCTCGGAAGGCTTCGGGCGGCCTGGCGTCCTCCGAGCGACAAAGGCCACGAAAGCCCGAGCGCAGCGTCCGGCGTCGCACCTCGGTGGGCCGCTTGCCGCCCGCTCACCGCCGCCATGCGTAGCCGGCGCGCTTCCATTCGTCGCGCTCCTTCGCGAGCAGGTGCTCGGTGAGCGGATGCGCGCGAAGCCACGTCGCGGGCACCTCGACGCCGACCGCGCGCCCGGTCCGGATGCGGATGCGCGGCACGTCGATCGGCTGCCGCGCGTGGTGGAACAGCACGGCGAGGCGCAGCGCCAGGAGCTGCGCGCGCACGCCCGCGTCGGCGAGCGCGGGCGCCATCTTGTCGAGACCGCCGCGGCATCCGAGCACCAGCAGCGCCAGCCATTGCTGGTCCTGGCGCGAGAAGCCCGGCATGTCCGCGTTGCCGAGGATGTACGCGCCGTGCTTGTGGAAGCCGAGGTGCGAAACCGTGTAGCCGACCTCGTGCAGCAGCGCGGCCCATCCGACCTGCCGCGCGACGTTCGCGTCGGGACGCGCGGCGGCCTGCTCGTGGAGCCGGCGCGCGAGCGCGGCGACGCGCTCGCCGTGCGGGCGGTCGACGTGGTAGCGCTCGACGAACGACGCCACCGTCGCCTCGCGGCTGTCGCGCGCCTCGCGCCGGCCGAGGAGGTCGTAGAGGACGCCCAGGCGCATCGCGCCGCCGACCGGCAGGATGCGGGGGATGGCGAGCTCGGCCATCGCCGCCGCCATCACCGCGAAACCGCCCGCGAGCACCGGCGCGCGCTCGGCCTTGAGGCCGGCGAGCTTCATTCCGCGGACATCACCGGCCGCGAGCATGCGCTTGCGCAAGCGCGCGAGCCCATCCGGCGTGACGCCGGCGTCCGACCAGCCGTTCTGCTCGCAGATGTCCGCGAGCGCGAGCGCGGTGCCCGACGATGCGTACGCCTCGCTCCAGTGCCGGCGCGAGAACTCGCGCGCGATCGCCTCCACCTCGACTTTCGCCGTGGTCTCCGCCTTGGCGAGCGCGTGCTTGGTCACATGGCCGTCCGGGAAGAATCGCGCCGTCATCGTGACGCAGCCGAGCTTCAGCGACTCGAGCCGCTCCGGCTGCATGCCGCGGCCGATGATGAACTCGGTCGAGCCGCCGCCGATGTCGACGACGAGTCGCGGGGCGTCGCCGGGCGGGAGCACGTGCGCGACGCCGACGTAGATGAGGCGCGCTTCCTCGTGCCCGCCGATCACGTCGATCGGGAACCCGAGCGCCGCCTCGGCGCGCGGCAGAAACGTCGCGGCGTTCTTCGCGACGCGAAACGTGTTGGTCGCGACCGCGCGCACGTTGGGGCGATCGAAGCCGCGCAGGCGCTCGCCGAACCGCCGCAGGCACGCGATCGCCTCTCGCTGCGCGAGCGGCGTCAGGTTGTCGTTGCGATCGAGGCCCGCGCCGATCCGCAGCGTCTCGCGAACCGTGTCGAGCCGGTAGATCTGCCCGCCTTCGACCCGGCCGACCTCGAGCCGGAAGCTGTTCGAGCCCATGTCGACGACGGCCAGCATCGACGGCGCGGCGGAGGGCGAGCGGCGGATCATCGCGGCGAAGCCTAGCAGAAGCGGCCTCCGCCGCCGCGTCGCGACGGCGTCGCGTGCTACGCTCGTCGGTTGCCGCGCGCGCCCTTTGGCGCTCGGCGTTCCGCCATGCCGATCGACTACCTGACCCGCATCCTCACCGCGAAGGTCTACGACGTCGCCGTCGAGACCGCGCTCGACCTCGCGCCGACGCTGTCGCGGCGCCTCGGCAATCGGGTGCTCCTGAAGCGCGAGGACCAGCAGCAGGTGTTCTCGTTCAAGCTGCGCGGCGCCTACAACAAGATGGCGCATCTCACGCCGGCCGAGCGCGCGCGCGGCGTGATCGCCGCTTCCGCCGGCAACCACGCGCAGGGCGTCGCGCTCGCCGCGCAGAAGCTCGGCTGCGCGGCGACGATCGTGATGCCGGTGACCACGCCGCACATCAAGATCGCCGCGGTCGAGGCGCGCGGCGCGAAAGTCGTGCTGCACGGCGACTCGTACAGCGAGGCGTACGAGCGCGCGCTCGCGCTGCAGAAGCGCTCGCGCGCGACATTCGTGCATCCCTACGACGACCCCGACGTGATCGCCGGGCAGGGCACGATCGGCATGGAGATCCTGCGCCAATGGCCTGGGCCGCTCGACGCGATTTTCGTCGCGGTCGGCGGCGGCGGCCTGATCGCGGGGATCGGCGCGTACGTGAAGCGCGTGCGGCCCGAGATCCGCATCGTCGGCGTGCAGCCGAAGGATTCCGACGCGATGGCGCGATCGCTGGAGGCGGGGCGCCGCGTCGTGCTGCCGCACGTCGGTCTCTTCGCCGACGGCGTCGCGGTCCGCCAGGTGGGCAAGGAGACGTTCCGGATCGCGCGCGAGGTGGTCGACGACATGGTGCTGGTCGACACCGACGCGATCTGCGCGGCGCTGAAGGACGTGTTCGAGGACACGCGCTCGATCCTCGAGCCCGCGGGCGCGCTCGCGGTCGCCGGCGCGAAGGCGTGGGTCGGGAAGCACCGCGCCAGGGATCGCACCTACGTCGCGATCGCGTGCGGCGCCAACATGAATTTCGACCGGCTTCGCTTCGTCGCGGAGCGCGCGGAGCTCGGCGAGGAGCGCGAGGCGGTGCTGGCGGTGACGATCCCCGAGCGTCCCGGCAGCTTCCGGCAGTTCTGCAAGCTGCTCGGCAAGCGCTCGGTGACCGAGTTCAACTACCGGTATGCGGACGCGTCGGCGGCGCATCTGTTCGTCGGCGTCGAGGTCGCGAACCGGCGCGAGAAGGACCGGCTGCTCGCCGAATTGAAGCGCCACCGGATCGAGGCGCTCGACCTCTCCGACAACGAGATGGCGAAGCTCCATGTGCGCCACCTGGTCGGCGGCCATGCGCCGCTCGCGCGGGACGAGATCCTCTACCGGTTCGAGTTCCCCGAGCGGCCGGGCGCGCTGATGCGCTTCCTCGACAGCATGAGCGCGGGCTGGAACATCAGCCTCTTCCACTACCGCAACCACGGCGCCGACCACGGTCGCGTCCTCGTAGGGATGCAGGTGCCGTCGGGCGACAAGGCGAAATTCCGTGCGTTTCTCGCGCGCCTCGGCTACGACCATGCCGACGAGACCGGCAACCCGGCCTACCGGATGTTCCTCGGTCGCTGACCGGGGGTTCGCTTGGGTCGCGAGCGCAAGCCGAGGGGCGGAATCGCGGCGTTTTTGGCCTGTTTTGCTGGATGAAAGCGCGCCGGCGCGACCGTCCCGCGTGCCGAATCGCCCGCGGCGCAAAGTGGCCCTCGGCACAATGGAGCGGAGCCCGCGCCGGCGCGCGCAATCGGGATGCATCCCGGTGCTCGGCAACGGCATCCTGTGCCGCAGCACGGCAGGCTGGCCGTGCGATAACTTGCCGGGATGTTGCAATCCGCGCAAAAGCGGCCGGCCCTGTCGATTCCGGCAAGCTTTATGCTCTAGTCAGGGGCCGGCCCGCCGTGGCAGACTCGACCGACGGGCTTCCGCCCGCCGCCGCGGGCGGAACCGCGGGCCATCCAGGGAGGGTCGTTGAGCGAGCAGAACGCATTGTCTGGCGTGAAGGTGATGGTGATCGACGACTCGAACACCATCCGCCGCAGCGCCGAGATCTTCCTGTTGCAGGCCGGCTGCACGGTGATCCTGGCCGAGGACGGCTTCGACGCGCTCGCCAA
>JBDTNO010000158.1:0-8254 GCA_039933715.1 Betaproteobacteria bacterium | reverse complement strand
CGCCCTGCGGGCCGTTGGTGATGTTGACCGGCTGCGACAGGTTGTTGAGGAAGATCCGGATGATCTCGCCGAACCCCAGCGTGACGATCGCGAGGTAGTCGCCGCGGAGCTTCAGCGTCGGCGCGCCCAGCAGCACGCCGAACAGGCACGCGACCGCCGCGCCGATCGGCAGGATCACCCAGAACGGCAGGTGGAGGTTGAAGTGCGGACTCGCGAGAAGCGCGTAGACATAGGCGCCGACCGCGTAGAACGCGATGTAGCCGAGGTCGAGGAGGCCCGCGAAGCCCACGACGATGTTGAGGCCGAGCGCCAACAGGCAGAACAGGATCGCGAGGTTGGTGATGCGCACCCAGAACGTGCCGATGCCGGTCAGCGCGAACGGCAGCACCAGCAGCGCGATCGCGACGATCGCGAGCCCGACGAGCGCGGCGGCGGGGCGATGGCGAAGGTCGAGGATCGGATGCATGCGAACAAGCCCCCTTCAGTTTCTCGTCGTCGCGGCGCCGCGGTTCAGCGAAACCGCCATTGCAGGCTGGCGCTGATCAAGTCGACGTGCTCGAAGCGGCCGTTGCCGCTGTCGGTCAGCGCGAAGCGCTCGCCCGCGTCCTCGGCGCGTTGCCATTCGACGCGCACCGAGAGCCCGTCCACGAACTCGTACGCGCCGCCGAGCCCCCACAGGAACAGCGTATGGCGGTTGTCGTGCGAGAACGAGGCGGGCGCACCGAATTGGTCGACGCCGCTCTCGTCGTACTTGAGCGTCGAGACGAGCCCGCCGGCTTTCGCGAACACAGTTCCCCGGTCGCCGACCGGGACCGTGCCGACGAGCGACAGCTCGACGCCGGACAGCCTGTAGCGCCCGTCGCGCACCGCCGAGCCGATGCCCGGCACGCCGACCTGGTAGTTCGTCGTCGCGCGGCCGAAGTCGAGGTAGCCGACCTCGACGGCCCCGTAGCGATGGAAGCGCCATCCCGCGTACGCCTTCCACGCGGTGTCCTGGTCTTCGGTGACCCTGGCGGAGTCGACGGTGAAACCGGTGCCTTCGTACGCCTGGTTCACCTGCGAGGCATAGTCGGAGCGGAAGTGCGACTCGCCCGCGCCGGCTCCGACGTAGAAGCCGAGCGGCGCGGGTTGCGCATAGGCGCCGAGCGGCGCGAGGCAGGAGGCGAGGATCAGGACGCGGCAGAGCGAGCGGAGCGTGTGCATGGGCGTTTCCGGGAAGAGGGACGGGACGTTCACGCGCGATCCGACACGCGCTCGCCCAGCAATCCCGACGGGCGGAACACGAGCACGAGGATCAACACGAGGAACGCGAAGACGTCCTGGTAGTTGGAGCCGAACAGCGTGACGTTGGGATCGGATGCGCAACGCTCGGCGAGCGCGTCGAACCAGCCGGAGAGCTGGCACAGGTTGGTGAGGTCGCCCACGTAGCCGGCGCCCAGCGCCTCGATGATGCCGAGCAGCAGGCCGCCGAGCATCGCGCCGGCGAGGTTTCCGATCCCTCCCAGAACCGCGGCGGAGAACGCCTTCAGCCCCAGCAGGAAGCCCATCTGGTAATGCGCGATCCCGTAGTAGCTGCCGACCATCACGCCGGCCACCGCGCCGAGCCCCGCGCCGATCACGAACGTGACCGCGATGACGCGGTCGATGTCGATCCCCATCAGTCCGGCGATCTGCGGGTTCTGCGCGGTCGCGCGCATCGCGATGCCGAGCTTCGTGCGGTACACGAGCAGCACGAGCCCCGCCATCATCGAGACCGACGTGACGATGATCGCGACCTGCACGTTGGTGATCGTGGCGCCGTTCGGGTTGCCGGTCAGGTGGTAGGAGACCGTCTCGATGATCTGCGGATAGGACAGCGGGTTGCGCGTCCAGACGATCAGCGCGAGGTTCTGGAGGATGATCGACAGCCCGATCGCCGTGATCAGCGGCGCCAGGCGCGGAGCGCGGCGCAGCGGCCGGTAGGCGGTGCGCTCGAGCGTGTAGCCGATTGCCATGCAGACCGGGATCGCGACCAGCGCGCCGGCGAGGACGATCGCCGCCGGCGGCAGCGGCACGTGCGCGGCGGTCAGCGCCACGATCACCGAGTACGCGGTCAGCGCGCCGATCATCACGACCTCGCCGTGCGCGAAGTTGATGAGCTGGATGATCCCGTACACCATCGTGTAGCCCAGCGCGACGACCGCGTAGACGCTACCGAGCGTCAGGCCGTTCACGAGCTGCTGGACGAAGGTGTCCACGGATCAGGAGACAGGAGTCAGGAGACGGGAGACGGGAGACGGGAGACGGGAGACGGGAGACGGGAGACGGGAGACGGGAAGCGCGGCGCGGCGACGTCCGGCGGGAACGGCCGGCCCCTCTGCACGGCGGGTGCCCGCCGCATGCGCCGCGATTGTGGGGTGCGCCGCTGACGAGGGCAACCCCGCACTTGCGCGGCGTCGCGCCAAAAAGCAACGGCGCCCCGCGGGGCGCCGTTGCTTCGGAGCGGGTTGCGCTTACTTCTTCGGAGCGGGAGCCGGGGCCGACGGGGTCGCCGGAGCCGCCATCGGCGTCGCCGCCGGGGCCATCGGGGTCGACATCGCAGCCGCCACCGGCGTCATCGACGCCTTCAGGAAGTCGTCGTACGACATGCTCTTGCCCGCCTGCACGACGGCGATCGGCTCGACCTTGCCGTTCCTGAGCTGGAAGATCGTGATCTCGGCGTTCTTGCGATCGCCCTTGTCGTCGAACTCGATCTTGCCGGTCGCGCCCTGGAAGCTGATCTTCTGGAGCTCCGGCAGGTACTTGGCCGGATCGGTCGAGTCCGCCTTCTGCATCGCGGCGATCATCAGGTTGACCGCGTCGTAGAAGAACGGCGCGTACTGCTTGACGTCGCCATACTTGGCCTTGAACGCGTCGTTGAACGACTTGCTGGCCGCCGAGGCGGGCAGGCCGGCCTGCGAGCAGATCATGCCCTCGGCCGCCGCACCTGCGAGCTTGCCCATCTCGTCGGTGCACGCGCCGTCGCCGAAGCTGAACACCGCCTTGATGCCGAGCTCGCGCGCCTGCTTGATCATCGGGCCGCCGGTCGCGTCCATGCCGCCGTAGAAGATCGCGTCGGGCGCCTTGCCCTTGATCTTGGTGAGGATCGCCTTGAAGTCGGTCGTCTTGTCGGTGGCCTTCTCCCGCGCCACGACCTGCACGCCCGACGCCTTCAGCGTCTTCTCGACCTCGTTCGCGAGGCCTTCGCCGTACGCGGTCGCGTCGTCGGCGATCGCGATCCTCTTGATCTTCTGCGCGGCGAGGTACTGCCCGACCGCCGGACCCTGCTGGTCGTCGCGGGCGACGACGCGGAAGATGTTCTTGAAGCCCTGCTCGGTCAGCTTCGGGTTGGTCGCCGAGCCGGTGATCATCGGGATGCCGGCCTGGTTGTAGACGGCGGAGGCCGGGATCGTGACGCCGGAGTTGAGGTGACCGGCGACGCCGGCGACCTTCGCGTCGATGAATTTCTGCGCGATCGTCGGACCCATCTTCGCGTCGGCCTGGTCGTCCTCGCTCATCAGCTCGAACTTGACCGTCTTGCCGCCGATCTTCATCTTCTTGGCGGTGGCTTCCTCGACCGCGAGGCGGGCGCCGTTCTCGTCGTCCTTGCCGAGGTGCGCGATGCCGCCGGTCAGCGGGCCGGCGTGTCCGATCTTCACGGTGACCGTATCGTCCATCTTCGGCGCATCCGCCTTCTTCGGCTCTTCCTTGCCGCAACCGTAGATGGAGAGCAGCGCGGCCGCGATCAGCGTCAGGCCGAGCTTCGTGGGGGTGTTCATGCGGGGGGCTCCTCCGGAAATGTCCGGACGTCAATGAGGGGGGGAACAACAGACAATTATCGCTGGCAACCCGGGGGGTGTCAAATCGCGAATCCGGCGGCCCGCTGGCTTGGCCGCCGGCCGCGCCACTGGTCCCGCAGCCAGGCGCCTCGTCCGCCGCCGCCGCGCTTCGTCGCCCCCGGTTGTCGCCGGAGGGCGGAAAATGCGACCCTGCGCGGCATTCGCGTCTTGCGAATCCGGAAGAGCGCCCGGGCGCATCCAACCGCCGAGCCGTTTCGCGCGGGCTCTGGGCGCGGCGGGGACGATCCGTCTGGGGGAAGGGACGATCCATGGGATTACGCATCACACGCCGCCGCCTCGTGGGCGCGTTCGTCGTCGTCGCGTTGCTCGCGGCGGGGGGCTATGTCGCGGTCCAGCAGGCCCGTTCGCCGGCGGCCGCGGCGAAGTCGCCGGGAGGCACGCCCGCGGTGCGTCTCGAGTTCGGCGCCGCCGACCTGGTCTACGTCACGCAGGTGCCGATGTCCCGGTGGCTGCCGGTGTCCGGCACGCTGATGGCGGTGAACCAGGCGACCGTCAAGGCCAAGGTGCCGGGCGATGTTCGGCAGATGCTCGTCCGCGAGGGCGAGGCCGTCCGCGCCGGCCAGTTGCTGGCGCGAATCGACACCGCCGACCTCGAGGCCAAGCTGGTCGAGCGCCAGGGCGCGCTCGAGCGCGCGCGCGCGCTGCTGGCGCTCGCCGACAAGACGCGCGCGAACAACGTCAAGCTGCTGAACGAGAATTTCATCTCGCAGACCGCGTTCGACAGCTCGCAGTCCGGCTACGACGTCGCGAAAGGCGGCGTCAAGAGCATCGAGGCGCAGGTGAAGCTCGCCGAATACGCGCTGCGCGACGCCGCAGTGATCGCGCCGATCGGCGGCATCGTGAGCAAGCGCCACGTGCAGGCGGGCGAGAAGGTGGCGTTCGACACGCCGATCGTCACCGTCGTCGACCTCTCCGAGCTCGAGCTGCAGGCGCTCGTCCCGGCGATCGACGTGCCCGCACTCTCGCTCGGCATGACGGTCGAACTCGCCGTCGACGGGTTCGGCGACCGCAAGTTCGCCGGGCGGATCGGCCGCATCAATCCTTCGACCGAGCCGGGCACGCGCGCGATCCTGATCTACGTCGCGCTGAGGAATGCCGACGCCGCGCTGCGCAGCGGCATGTTCGCCAACGGCCGCGTCGCCCTTGCGGCGAGCGAGCCGATCGCGTCGTTGCCGGCCTCCGCCGTGCGCACCGAGGCCGGGCAGAGCTACGTCTGGGTGATCGACCAGGGCAAGGTGTCGCGCCGCCTCGTCGCTCTCGGGCGCCGCGACGAGTCGGCCGGGATCGTCGAGGTGAAGACGCCGCTCGCGAAGACGCTGCCGATCCTCGCGACGCGCTTCGACAACGTGAAGGAAGGCGCGCCCGCCCTCGTGAAGGCGCCGGCGCCGACCTCCGAGGCGGCGCAGGCGAAGGGGCGGGCGGCGGGATGAGGGTCGGGTGCCGCATGGCGGATTTCGGGCTCCGATCGGGTGCCGTCGGTTCAGCGCGTTTCCCGTGCGCGCGGCGGGCGGTTGGAATGCAGCGCGAAATTCCGGCTTCGCCCGCACCGATGATCCGTCGCCAACGGGCGCCATGGGCATCCGTCTGCCCTCTGCCGACTTCCGACACCTGACATCCGCCGCCCATGTGGATCACCAGGACCTCGATCCGTAATCCCGTCTTCGCCACGATGGTGATGGCGGGGATCACCGTGCTCGGCGTCTTCGCGTACAACCGGCTGCGCGTCGAGCAGATGCCCGACGTGAGCCTGCCGTTCGTGATGATCTCGACCGCGTACCCGGGCGCGGCGCCCGAGGCGGTCGAGGCCGACGTCACCAAGCCGCTCGAGAACGCGGTCAACCAGGTGTCGGGCGTCAAGCGCATCTTCTCGAATTCGCGCGAGGGCTCGAGCCAGGTCTTCGTCGAGTTCCGGCTGTCGACCAACGCGACGACCGCGATCCAGGACGTGCGCGACAAGATCGCGCTCGTGCGGCCGGGCTTCCCGCGCGACGTCAAGGACCCGCTCGTCAACCGCGTCGAGAACGAGAACAACCAGCCGGTCGCGTCGCTCGCCGTGCTCTCGCCCACGACCGAGCTGCGCGAGCTCACCTCGCTCACCGACCAGACGATCGTCAAGGCGCTCGAGAACCAGCCGGGCGTCGCGCGCATCGACGTCAACGGCCGCGTGACGCGGCAGGTGCTCGTGCAGATCAAGCCGCACGCGCTGAACGCGCTCGGCATCGGCGTCGACCAGGTGATCAACGCCATCCGCGAGGCGAACCAGGACGTGCCGGCCGGCCGGCTCACGAGCAACGCGGGCGACTCGATCGTGCGCGTCGAAGGCAAGATCAAGGATCCCGAGCAGTTCGGCCGCATCATCGTCGCGCAGCAGGGCGGCGGCGCCGTCTACCTGTCGCAGGTCGCCGACATCATCGACGGCGAGAAGGAGCTGACCAGCTACGCGCGGATCAACGGCAGGCCCGCGATCACGCTCGACATCCAGAAGGCGCAGGACGCCAACATCGTCGAGACCGGCCGCAACGTGCGCGCCGCGGTCGACTCGCTCAAGGACCGGCTGCCCTCGGACGTCGAGGTGCGCGTCACCTACTCGACCGCCGACCAGGTCGAGCGCGCGGTCGACCGCGTCAAGCACACGATCGTCGAGGGCGGGATCCTCACGGTGCTGATCGTCTTCCTGTTCCTGCACAGCTGGCGCAGCACGGTGATCACCGGCCTCACGCTTCCGCTCGCCGTCGTCGCGACGTTCATCGCGCTCTACGCGTTCGGCTTCTCGATCAACTTCCTGACGCTGATGGCGCTGTCGCTGTGCATCGGCCTCCTGATCGACGACGCGATCGTCGTGCGCGAGAACATCGTGCGCCACCTCTCGCTCGGCAAGGACCACCTGACCGCCGCGCGCGAGGGCACCGAGGAGATCGGGCTGGCCGTGATGGCGACGACGTTCGCGATCGTCGCGGTGTTCGTGCCGATCGCGTTCATGAGCGGCATCATCGGCCGCTTCTTCTTCCAGTTCGGCCTGACGGTCGCCGTCGCGGTGCTCGTGAGCCTGTTCATCAGCTTCACGCTCGACCCGATGCTCTCGTCGGTCTGGCACGACCCGCCCGGCAACCGCTTCAAATACCTGCCGTGGCTCGGCCGCCTGATGGCGTGGATCGAGCGCGGCATCGACGCGATCCACCGGTTCTACGGCCGGCTCCTGCAATGGGCGCTCGGCCACCGCAAGACCGTGCTCGCGATCGCGCTGGGGACGTTCCTCGCGAGCTTCGCGATCGTGCCGCTCGTCGGCACCGAGTTCGTCCCGCAGTCGGACCAGGGCTTCATCTCGCTGCGGCTCAACACGGCGGTCGGCTCGTCGCTCGAGTACACGGACGGGAAGGTGCGCGAGGTCGAGGAGGCGCTGAAGAAGTTCCCGGAGATCGACCTCGCGATGACGTCGGTCGGCACCGAGGACGGGCGCAACTACGCGCGCGTCAACCTGAAGCTGGTCGAGCGCGCGAAGCGTTCGCGCTCGCAGACAGAGCTAGAGGGACAGATCCGCGACGCGCTTCGCCCGATCCCGGGGATCGAGCTCGCGATCGGCTACGACCGGCCGATCTGGTTCAACCTGCTCGGCCCGGATTCCGACGCGCTCGCGAAGCTCGCGGCGACGTTCGCCGGTCGCGTCGCGAAGGTGCCGGGCATCGTCGACCTCGAGACATCCGACAAGGCGGCCAATCCCGCGCTGTCGATCCGGCTCAACAACGACCTCGCTTCCGACCTCGGCGTGTCGGTGCAGCAGGTCGGCGCGACGTTGCGGCCGCTCCTCGCCGGCGACACGGTGAGCTACTGGCTCGGCCCCGACGGCCAGAACTACGAGGTCAACGTGCAGCTGCCGAAGGCTGACCGGCGCCTCGCGTCGGACCTCGGCAACCTCTACCTGTCGACGAGCCGGCGCGGTCCCGACGGCCGGCTGACGATGGTGCCGCTGCGGCAGGTCGCCGAGCTGGTCGAGACGACGAGCCCGCAGATCATCAAGCGCCAGGACCTGCAACGCCGCGTCGGCATCTACGCGAACGTCGAGGGCCGCCCGGCCGGGGACGTCGGCTCCGACGTGCAGAAGGTCGCCAGCGCGATGGAGCTGCCGCCCGGCTACCGGCTGCAGGCGGCCGGCCAGCAGCAGGACATGCAGGAATCCTTCCAGGCGGCGCTGGCCGCGCTGGCGCTCGCGATCATCTTCATCTACCTGATCCTCGCCTCGCAGTTCGCGAGCTTCACGCAGCCGATCGCGATCATGGCGTCGCTGCCGTTCTCGCTGATCGGCGTGTTCCTCGCGCTGCTCCTGACGCGCACGACGCTCAACATCTTCTCGATCATCGGCTTCATCATGCTGATGGGGC
>JBDTNO010000157.1:0-8257 GCA_039933715.1 Betaproteobacteria bacterium | reverse complement strand
TGCCGATGCGATCGGCCGCGGCGCGCGCGCTCGCGCGCGAGCGCGCCGCGATCACGCGGACGTCCGCGCGGCCGGTCGCCGCGAGTCCGGCGAGGTGATACTCGGCGATGAATCCCGCTCCGAGCATCGCCACGCCGATGCGCCTGGCCGCCATGCGCCTACGCCTTGAAGCGACCCGCGACCTTGACGAGCGACGGGTCGACCGCGGCGGTCGGGTCGGTGTACGTGTACTCGAGCGGGCTCTTCGGCGACTTGAGCCGGCCCGAAGCGACCAGGTACTCGGACAAGCGATCCATGTCGTGCACGTAGCGGTCGTCGAACACCGGATCGAACGTGTACTGATCCCAGATCGCGTCGGCGAGCGCGCGGTCCTGCTTCGACTGCTCGACGAAGAGCGTCACGATCTCGTTGCGGTTCTTCGGGTCGGCCACGTAGCGCTGGGCGCGCAAAAGGACCTCGACCATGCGGCGCGTCGCGACCGGATTCTTCCGGACGAATTCCTGGCTCACGACGAACAGCGAGCGCGTGTACGAGATCTGCGCCGGCTGGCCGCGATTGGCCGTGAAACCCGATTCGAGACCGGTGTGGACGAGCTCGCAGGTGCCGGACTTGAGCGCGTTGTAGCCCCAGGGCTGCCAGCAGAGCATCGCCTGGACCGCATTGGAGTTGAGCCCCGCGAGCTGCTCGGGCGGCGGCATGTTGACGACCTGCAGTCGCTTCTCGTCGAGTCCGTAGCGCTTGGCCAGATAGAACAGGTCGGCGCTCGCGGTCGACCCTTGCAGCAGGCCGATCTTGATCCGGTACAGGTCCTCGGGCGTGCGGATGTTCGCGTCCTTCCGCGCGACGAGCCGGTCCGCGGACATCGCGAGGCAATTCGTGCCGAGCACGACGATGGGCACGCCGTTGTGGGTCATCGAGATCGGAGGCAGGTTGCCCGGCGTCCAGAGCTGGATGTCGCCGGCCACGAGGGCTTCACCCGCCAGCGCGCCACCGCTGAAGTTCTTCGTCGTCACCTCGGTGAAGCCCGCCTCGCGGAACCAGCCCTTCTGGATCGCGACCATGTGCGGGGTGAACACCGGATCGAGGCCGAACGCGAGCCCGAGCGTGGTCACCTCCGGCTTCGCCTGCGCCCACGCCCGGCCGCCGAGCGTGCCGCCCGCCATCGCGACGCCTGCGCCAGTCACCACGTTCTTCAGGAACCGTCTGCGTTGCATGTTGCCCCCTCCGTCTCTTTGCGATTGAACGACCCGCCGCGCGCCCGTCGCGCGCCCGATTCACCTGGCGCCCCGAGGCCCCAGGAGTTTTTTCAATCCGAACGCGAGCGCGCCGTCCGCGACGAGCGTCACGACGCCGATCAGAAGGATCGCGAACACGGCGACGCCGAGCTGGCCCAGCATCCGCGAGTTCATCACGAGGAATCCCATGCCGCGCTCGGCGGCGATCAGCTCGGCGGCGACCAGGATGCCGAACGAGAGGCCGAAGCCCACGCGGAGTCCGGTCGAGATGTCGGGGAGCGCCGCGGGGATCGCGACCTTGAACAGCAGCGCGGGACCGTCGACGTCCATCGTGCGCGCTGCGGCGAGCAGCACCGGCGGGATCGAGCGCATCCCGCGCCAGGCGTTGGTGAATATCGGGAAGAACGCGCCGAGGAAGATCACGAAGACCTTCGACGCCTCGCCGATCCCGAACCACACGATCGCGATGGGAATCCACGCGAGCGGCGGGATCGGCCGCAGGATCTCGACGAACGGTCGCACGAAGCGCGCGAGCGGCACATACCAGCCCGATGCGACGCCGAGGAGCGTGCCGGCCGCGGCGCCGAGCGCGAATCCCGCAGCGATGCGCCAGAGGCTCGCGCCGACGTGCTCGGCGAGTTCCCGGAACGTGAGCACGCTGGCGGCGGATGCGATCGCCTGCGTCGGCGAGGGGAGCACTTGCGCGTCGCGCCACAGGAAGCGCGCGGAAAGCTCCCATGCCACCAGCACGCCCGCGGCGCCCGCGATGCCCAGCGCTTTGCGCGACACCTTCATGCGCCGCGCCTCGACTCGCGCGCCTGCCAGGGCAACCACTTCGCCTCGAGACGCTCGAGCCCCCAGGCGATCGCGAAGCCGAGGACGCCGATCACGGCCATGCCCACCATCGTGATGTCGGTACGGTAGAAGGTCCGCGCCTCCATGATCAGTGCGCCCAGGCCCCGGATCGTGCCGATCATCTCGGCGCCGACGATCACCATGAAGCCGACCCCGAGCGCGACGCGGGCGCCCGAGAAAATGCGCGGCAGCGCAGCCGGGAGCACGACCTGCCGGAACAGCGCAGTCCCGGCGACATCCATGGTGCGTGCCGCCTGGACGAGCGTCGGGTCGACGCTCTTCACGGCGGCGACGACGTTGCTGAACATCACCCAGAAGCAGCCGTAGCCGATCAGGAACACCTTCGCGGCCTCGCCGGTCCCGAACCACACGACCGCGAGCGGAAGCAGCGAAAGCGTCGCGATCGAGCGCGCGAACGACGCCACCGGGTCGGTAAGCGCGTCGAGCGCGGGCGAGCGGCCGACGACGAGACCGAGCGGGACCGCGAGCGCCACCGCGATCGCGTATCCGAGCAGGATGCGTTGCAGCGTGATCGCGACGTGGGTGAAGAGCGCGATGCCTTCCGGGTAGCCTTCGGTCACGAGCTCGACGAAGCTCGTCGCGAGCCGCGTCGGCGGCGGAAACTGTACCGGCCGAAGCCAGCCGGCCACCGACGCGCCCTGCCAGGCCGCGAGCAGGACGGCGATCGCGACGGCCGGGTAGACCAGGTCGCGCCAATCGCGCGCGGCACGGGTGCGGGCAGACGCGCGCGCGACGGCGACCGTGTCGGGAATCACGCTCATTGCAGCGCCCCCCAGATCGATTCGTAGAGGCGCAGCACGTCGGCGTCGGTGCGCGCTCGCGGCCGGGGCAGGGCGATCGCGCGGTCGAGCACGATGCGGCCGGGACGCGCCGCAAGCACGATCACGCGGTCGGCGAGGACGAGCGCCTCCCAGATGCTGTGGGTGACGAACACCACCGTCTTGCGCCGCGCCGCCCAGACGCGGAGCAGCTCGTTCTGCATCTCGATGCGCGTAAGTTCGTCGAGCGCGCCGAACGGCTCGTCCATCAGCAGGATGTGCGGATCGAGCGCCAGCGCACGCGCGATCGCCACGCGCTGCTGCATGCCGCCGGACAGCTCGAACGGATACTTGGCTTCGGCGCCGGCGAGCCCGACGAGGGCGAGGAGCTCGCCCGCGATCGCGCCGCGCTCGGCGGACGGAAGGCCGCGGCTCTTGGCCGCGAAGGCGACGTTCTCCGCCGCGGTGAGCCACGGGAAGAGCGCTCCCTGCTGGAACACGACGCCCTTCCCGCGACCGGGCCGGGTGACGACCTCGTCGTCCACACGCACCTCGCCCGAGGTCGGCGCCTCGAGTCCGGCCACGATGTTGAGGAGCGTCGTCTTGCCGCAGCCGCTGCGGCCGAGCAGCACGACGAACTCGTTCTCGCGCACGTCGATCGAGACCTCGCCCAGCACGGGTGGCGCGTCGGGGGCGTCGGTCGCGAAGCGCTTGCCTACGCGGTCGATGCGGATTCGCGATCGCGCCGTTTCGACGCCGGGCCCGGTCGCGGGCACGGCCGGCGAGGCGAGCGTGGCCATCGTCAGGGCGCTCCGAGCGTCGCGAAGATCGGCGACGACCAGGCCAGGGCGCCGTCGGCCTGCCGCACGCGCACCCAATAGGCGTGGGTCCCGGCGAGCGGAGCGGGATCGGCGAAGGTCGCCCGAACGCCAAGCGGCGGCTCGCGCGCGGGGAGCCAGCGAAGCTCGAGCGTGCGTTCAGGCGCGGTCGCCTCGAAACGGCGTCCCTCGGGGCCGACGTCGTCGAGTGGCGCACGCAAGGTCATCGGCTCGGTGGCGAACGTGATCTCGCCCCTTCCATGCTCGGCGAGCTCGACGACGACGCCGTCCCAGTCGCCGGCGGTGATCGACCGCCATCGGACATTCTGCGCGTCCGAAGCCGAAACGCCCTCGTCCGGCGTGTCGAACGCGTAGTCCGACACGCCGACGATCCGCGTGCCCTCGATGCGCAGGCCGCCGTCCCAGACCATGCGCGCTCGCTGCCAGTTGCCGGGGGCGCTCGCGCCGCGCCAGGCCACGCGAAGCCGACGCGACATCGGGCCTGCGGCCGCATAGGCGTCGACGCTCGCGAGGCACTCGGCGTCGCGGAAGAAATCGACGCGCTCCACCGGTGCGGTGCCCTCGACGCGAACCGAGAATCCGCCGAGGCCGGACGGATCGGCGCGGACCGCGATCTCGTCGCCCATCGTCGCGCTGCCGCGCTCCCAGGCGAGCAGCATGCGCTCGCCGGTCGTCGCGTAGCAATGCCGTTTCCGCAACGCATTCCAGATCGCGGGACGCGTCAACGCCGGGGCGAGGATCGCGGTCAGCCCGCCGCGCACGTTGCGCACGCTCATGTGGCCGGGATGCGATGCGGCGGGACGGCCGTCGACACCGTCGCTGCCGGCGATCACGCCCATGCGGTAGCCGCGCCGCAACGCGTCGAGCAGGAACCATTCGGACGTCGCGTGCGTCGAGTGGATCTCGAGGAGGCAGTCGAGGGCCGCGTCGTGAAAGTCCAGGTTCGCGGTGCGGCCGCCCACGTGCACCGCGAGGATCGCGTCGCTGCCGTGGTAATGGCGATGAAGGTCGTCGACGTGCCTGAGGTCGGTGTCGACGTCGCCGCGGTCCGGCACGAACTCGTGGCTGCACCGGCGCAGCTCGGCGTCGTCGCCGGGGAAGTAGACGTTGTGGTCGCCGCCGAGGGTCGAAGTCGCCGACCATTCGACGCCGAGGAGCGGGACGAAGCGCCCCGGCGCGTGGTGCGTTCGATTGGCGTCGCGCGTCATGGTCCACTCGTCGCCGGAAACGAGAAAGCAATTCGCCTGGTGCGAGGCCACGTCGGCTGCCGCGAAGTCGCGCGCGTGGGCGTAGTACGCGTCGATCGAGCGCGCACCGCATCCGATGACGCTCTGGCCGTGGAGGTCGCCCCATTGCACCGGCTGCACGGTCTCGCCGACCTCGACCGGATTGCTCGCCGTCGCGAGCGAGGGCAACGCCGGCGCGCGCACGCCGAATCGGTGGACCCCCGGTCCTTGCGACGGAAGCGAGGTCCGGACGAACGCCGCACGAGGAACGTCGACGCGGATCGATCGGCCTCCCGCGTCTACGTCGACCGCGACCGGCGCGTCGAGGGTCGCTGGATTGCCCCAGCGGTCCTCGATGCGCAGGTGCATAGGGACGGCGGTGTCGTTCGGCACGCGCGACGGGACGGTCGCGACGAGCTTGTGCGGCGCGGCGCCGACGACTTCGATCCGGTGCTGCGCGAATTCGGTCCACCGATCGCGTTCGCTCGCGCGCCATCGCAGGCTGAACGGCGACCCCTCCTCGATGAAGGTCTGGACGCGGAACCCCGGCGAGCCGCAGGCGGCGTCGCCAAACGCGGTCTCGACGACGCCGCCGTGGCCGAGGCCGTCGGGCAGCTCGACGAAGATGACGTGGTCGAACGGATGCCACGTGTGCAGGCGCGCGCTCCACCAGCGCACGGGTGAACCGTCGCTCGTCCGGGCGGCCAGGTAGTCGATGCCCATGGGTTCGCCGCTCTGCGCGAGGCCCCAGTCGCAGGGCCAGCGATGCGCGATGGCGAGGCGGCAGCCCGGAGGCAGGTCGACCCGTGCGTCGAACGCGAAGGTCCAGCGGTCGAGCGCCCCGGCGGTCATGCGCCGTGGCCCCTCGGCACGGAAGCCGATCGCGCTCGCGGTCGGTCCCTCGCGCACCAGCGTGAGGATCTCGGCGACCGTGCTCACCTGAGCTCGATCCGGTATCGGTACGCGTCGCCGCGCAGCAGGGCGCGCCGGTATTCGGCGATCGCATCGTTCATCGCGTAGGTAATTCGCTCGATCTGGAACAGCGGCGTACGGGCGCGCACCGACAGTGCGCGCGCCGCGTAACCGTCGGCGACGACCGGATCGACGTATTCGACCGCGCGCACGAGTTGCACGCCGTAGGCGTCCTGCATCACGTCAACGAGATGCCGCGTCGCGAGGTCCTGCCGGTCGAGGTCCGGGAACAGGGCCGCCGGCAGGTAGCTCGTCTGGAGGCTCACCGGCCGCTTCTGCGTGAAGCGCACGCGCTCGAGGCGCCAGATCGCGCGTCCGGTCTCGATGCCGAGCATCGTCGCCACGTCCTTCGCCGCACGGATGCGCTCGCAGGCGACGATGCGCCCGCCCGGATCGAGCGGCGGGCCGATCACGCGGAAGCGGCTGTACGAGCCGACGATGCCGCTTTCGAGCTTGGGCCGGCTCACGAACGAGCCCCGGCCGCGCTGGCGCTGGATGTATCCCTCGGACACGAGGTCCGCGATCGCGCGCCGCAGCGTCCCGCGGCTCACGCGGTAGTGCCGGCAGAGCGCCTCCTCGGTCGGCAACTCGAAGCCCGGAGGCCAGCGTCCCGACCGCAGGTGGAGGAACATGTCCTCCTTGATCTGGTGATGCAGCGCGACGGCGGGATCCGGGCGGAACGCGTCGAGTTCGCGCGCCGGCGCCGCGTCATGGCGCGACGCGACGGCGACGGATGGCGCGGGGCGCATCGGCCACTTTGTATAGACATTTACACAACGTGTCAACGGTCGCGGCAGCGCGGCTGCGGGCCGCGAGCGTCCGGGTCAACGGCCGGATTCCGTGGGCCGTTCAGCCGCGGCCTCGAGATCCGCCACCATCCGCGCGACGCGCGCGCCGAGCGCCTCGGTCGTGAGCTTGTCGCGGAAGATCTCGACCATCAGCGGAAACGCGAACGGCGTCGGCCGCATCGGCGTCGTGACGACAGCGCGGTCGCGGCGCATGCGGTCGAGCGCGGCGGCGAGCCGCGGCGCCTCGAGCCATCGGTCGAGCACCTCGCGCAGGCTCTGCTGCAGCAGCAGGTTCTCGGGATCGTAGTCGGCGAACACGTCGTAGATGAGGCCCGACGACGCCTGGAGCTGCCGCGCCGACTGGCCCTGCCCCGGATAGCCCTGGAACACGAGGCCCGCGACGCGCGCGATCTCGCGAAAGCCGCGACGGCCCATCTCCGCGGCGTTCACGCCGAGCAGGATGTCGTGCTCGACGTGCGGCGCGGCGAGCAGCGCCCCCAGCGTCCCGAGCGAGAGGTCGACCGGCTCCGGCGACAGGAGCCCGAACCCGTAGTCGTTGACGGTCATCGAGAACGTGCGCGGCGTCTCGCGCGACAGCCGGTAGCCGAACAGCGTCGCGAGCCCCAGGTGCGCGAGCCGGCCGACGAACGGATAGAAGAACAGGTAGTGGCCTTCGCGCCCTTTGAAGCGCTCGATCAGCCACTCGCGCTCGCCGGGCAGCGCCGACCAGCGCTTCTGCAATTCCAGCAGCGGCCGCACGAGCTCGAGCTCGGGCGAGCGGTACTGGCCGCGCTTCGCCTCGGCGATCAATCCGCGCGTGCGCTCGGCGAGCAGCGTCGAGAGCGCCATCTTCGCGCCCATCCAGCGCGGCACGATCGCGGAGCGCGAATGTGCCGGCTTTACCCACGCGGTCATTTCGCGCATGCGCACGAACGCGAGCACGCGACCGGCGAACACGAAGCAATCGCCCGGGACGAGTCGCGCGACGAACGACTCCTCGACGTGCCCCAGCGCCTTGCCGCCGCTCATCCGCACCGTGATGCTCGCCTCGGCGACGATCGTGCCGATCTGCATGCGGTGGCGGCGCGCGATCTGGGCGTCCGGGACGCGCGCGATGCCGTCGTCGCCGATCACGACGCGCCGGTATTCCGGATACGCGTTGAGGCTCGCGCCGCCATGCGTCACGAAGTCGAGCGTCCAGCGCCACGCGTCGGCGCTCAAGCTCCGGTATGCGTGCGTGCCGCGCACTTCCGCGAGGAGCTCGGCTTCGCGGAACCCGCCACCGAGCGCGCAGGTGACGAGGTGCTGGACGAGCACGTCGATCGGTCCCTCCAGCGGCGGGCGCGGCTCGATCTTCGCTTCCAGCGCGGCGTCGCGCGCGGCGGCGGCCTCGATCAGTTCGAGCGCGTGCGTCGGCAGCACGGTGACGCGCGACACCTCGCCGGGGCGGTGGCCGCTGCGGCCCGCGCGCTGCATGAGCCGCGCCACGCCCTTGGGGCTGCCGATCTGCAGCACCTGGTCGACCGGCGCGAAGTCGACGCCGAGGTCGAGGCTCGACGTGCA
>JBDTNO010000156.1:0-8529 GCA_039933715.1 Betaproteobacteria bacterium | reverse complement strand
CCCGGAGTCGTCTCTCACCTACGCACAACACTCCAAGCTCGGAGAGCCTCGTCTCCGACGCTGGTCACCCCTACGGCGACCGCAGTCCGGCGCCCATGTCGGGCAACCGGTGCGCGATGCCCTTGTGGCAGTCGATGCAGGTGCGCTCGCGGGTGAACAGGAACGTCGAGTGCATGTGGGCCGCGCGCGGACTCTGGCGCGTGATGTCCATCGACTCGGCGCTGTGGCAGTTGCGGCACTCGAGCGAGTCGTTCGCCTTCATGCGCTCCCACTCGTTCTGGGCGAGCGCGAGCCGGTGGTCGAGGAATTTCTCGCGCGTGTCGATCGTGCCGAAGATCTTGCCCCAGACTTCCTTCGACGCCTGCATCTTGCGCGCGATCTTGCTCGTCCACTCGTGCGGCACATGGCAGTCGGGGCAGTGCGCGCGCACGCCGCTGCGATTGGTGTAGTGGATCGTGCGCTGCAACTCCGGGAGGACGTTGTCGCGCATCTCGTGGCATGACGTGCAGAATGCCTCGGTGTTGGTGATCTCGAGCCCGGTGTTGAACGCGCCCCAGAACACGACGCCCGCGATGAAGCCGCCCAGCGCGAGAAACGCAAGGCTGAAATGGCGGCTCGGGCGCCAGATGGTCGCCCAGTAGCGCTTCGCCAGGTCGATCAGCGAGCGCATCGGCTACTTCCTGGGCGCGGCTGTGCCGGCCCGACCGGCGCGCAGGATCTCGTCGACGTCGACGAAGCCGTTGCCCACGAGCGGCTTCAGGTCCTCCTGCGGCACGTGGCACTGATGGCAGAAATACCGCCGCGGCGAGATCTCCGCGAGGAAGTTGCCGTCACGGTCCATGTAGTGGCTCACGCTCACCGCGACCGCCTGCGTCACCGGCGCGCGCCCGCGGCTGTGGCAGCCCAGGCACGCGTTGACGTTGAGGTCGACCTGGTAGCCGTCGATCTTGTGCGGGATCGTCGGCGGCTGCATCGAGTAGGCGCGCTCGCGGCGCACGTCCTTGTTCTCGACGTTGCCGAGCGGCGGCGGGCGCGTTTCGTCGGGGACCGGGGTCGCGCCGCGCATCCCGTCGACCTGCTGGGCCTGCGCGAACGCGACGGCGACGAACGCGAGGATGGCGCCAAGGGCGAGGGGCCGCATCATGCGTCCGCCACCTTCTCGATCCGGACCGCGCACTTCTTGAAGTCGGTCTGGAAGGAGATCGGATCGGTCGCGTCGAGCGTCACCTTGTTGATGAGCTGCGAGGCGTCGAACCAGGGAACGAAGACCAGCCCGCGCGGCACGCTGTTGCGTCCCCGCGTCTCGACGCGCGAGCGCATCTCGCCGCGCCGCGACACGACCTTCACTTCGCTGCCGCGCCGGACGCCGAGCGCCTTCGCATCCTCGGGGTGCATGTAGACGACCGCGTTCGGGAACGCGCGATAGAGCTCCGGCACGCGCCGCGTCATCGAGCCCGAGTGCCAATGCTCGAGCACGCGGCCGGTGGACAGCCAGTACGGGTACTCGCTGTCGGGCGATTCCGGCGGCGGTTCGTAGGGCAGCGCCCAGATCACGGCGCGCCCGTCCGGGTTGCCGTAGAACTGGAAGCCCGCGCCTTTCTTGACGTACGGGTCGGTGCCCTCGCGATACCGCCAGAGCGTTTCCTTGCCGTCGACGACCGGCCAGCGCAGGCCGCGCGCCTCGTGGTACCTGTCGAATGGCGCGAGGTCGTGTCCCTGGCCACGGCCGAAGGTCGCGTATTCCTCGAACAGGCCCTTCTGCAGGTAGAAGCCGAACGCCTTCGCTTCCGCGTTCGCGTATCCCGCGTCGGCCTGCGACGACGGGAACTGGTCGACGTTGCCGTTGCGATAAAGGATCTCGTAGAGGGTCTTGCCGCGAAGCTCGGGCTTTTTGGCGATGAGCTCCGCGGGCCACACTTCCTCGACCTTGAATCGCTTCGAGAACTCGACGAGCTGCCAGAGATCCGAGCGCGCGTCGCCCGGCGCGTCGACGAGCTGGTGCCAGAACTGCGTACGACGCTCGGCGTTGCCGTAGGCGCCTTCCTTCTCGACCCACATCGCGGTCGGCAGCACGAGATCGGCCATCAGCGTCGTGACCGTCGGGTACGCGTCGGACACGACGATGAAGTTCGCGGGATTGCGGTAGCCGGGCAGGCCCTCCTCCATCATGTTGGCGGCCGCCTGCATGTTGTTGTTGACCTGCACCCAGTAGGCGTTGAGCTTGCCGTCCTTGAGCATCCGGTTCTGCAGCACCGCGTGGAAGCCGGGCTTGTCGGGGATCGTGCCCTCGGGAAGCTTCCAGATGCGCTCGGCTTCCGCCCGATGCTTCGGGTTGGTCACGACCATGTCGGCGGGCAAACGGTGCGAGAACGTGCCGACCTCGCGCGCCGTGCCGCACGCGGACGGCTGTCCGGTGAGCGAGAACGGGCTGTTGCCCGGCGTGGCGATCTTGCCGGTCAGGAGGTGCAGGTTGTAGACGAGGTTGTTGCACCAGACGCCGCGCGTGTGCTGGTTGAACCCCATCGTCCAGAACGACATCACGCGGATCTTCGGATCCGCGTAGAGCTCGGCGAGCTTGTCGAGCTGCGACTTCGGCACGCCGGACAGCTTGGTCACGTACGCGGCGTCGTACTTCGCGACGTACTTCGCGAACGCGTCGAAGGTCATCGGCTTGCCACCGCCGGCGTCGCCCGCGTTCTTCGCGCGCTTCTGCCGCTCGTCCTCCGGCCGCAACCCGTACCCGATGTCGTCATTGCCGAGCTTGAACGTCGTGTGCTTGTCGACGAAGTCCTTGTTGACCCGGTTGGTGCGGATCACGTAGTTCGCGATGTAGTTGAGGATCGCGAGGTCGGTCTGCGGCTTGAAGATGATCGGGAGGTCGGCAAGCTCGTAGCTGCGGTGCTCGAACACCGAGAGCACCGCGACCTTCGTGCGCGGCGCCGAGAGGCGGCGGTCGGTCACCCGCGTCCACAGGATCGGGTGCATCTCCGCCATGTTCGAGCCCCACAGCACGAACGCGTCGGCGTGCTCGATGTCGTCGTAGCAGCCCATCGGCTCGTCCATGCCGAAGGTGCGCATGAATCCCTGCACCGCCGAGGCCATGCAGTGGCGCGCGTTCGGATCGAGGTTGTTGCTGCGGAAGCCCGCCTTCATGAGCTTCAGCGCCGCGTAGCCCTCGAACACCGTCCACTGGCCCGAGCCGAACATGCCGACGGCGGTCGGTCCCTTCTCCTTCAGCACGCGCTTCCACTGCGTCGCCATCTCGTCGAACGCGCGGTCCCACGACACCGGCGCGAACTCGCCGCCCTTGTCGTACTTGCCGTCCTTCATGCGCAGCAGCGGCGTCGTCAGCCGGTCGTCGCCGTACATGATCTTCGACAGGAAGTAGCCCTTGACGCAGTTGAGCCCGCGGTTCACCTCGCTGTTGATGTCGCCGTGCGTCGCGACGACGCGGCCGTCCTTCACCGCGACGTTGACGCCGCACCCGACACCGCAGAAGCGGCAGGGCGCCTTCGACCATTTCATGCGCGTGAACGCTGCGTCGGTGACGACGTTCTGCGCGTCGCCCGGTAGCGGAATGCCGGCGACCGAGGCCGCCGCCGCCGCCGCGGTTTGTTTAACGAACGCCCGGCGCGTGATCTTCAAGGTCGACCTCTTCGTTCATGGCGGACTCGGGTTCGCTGTGCTGGTAGACGAGCGCGGCCGCGAGCACGCCGTCGAGCGTCTGGATGCACACGAGCGCGTCCGCGATCGCGGCGCCGTCGCGCGTTTCCAGCGTCACGACGAGCTTGCCGTCGCGCGCGCTGGCCGGGATCTCCGCGCCGTCGATGGCGCGGATGGCCCGCTCGACACGGGATAGCGCTTCGGGGTGGGCGTGCACGACGAGTCCTGCCACGTGCACTTCGTCGTCGCGGGTCGCACTCATCCGGTCGGGGGTCCGGCGAGAAGCTGGAACATCCAGACCGCGAAGCCGTAGCCGCCCACGACCATCACCGAGAGGATGGGGACCATGAACACGGTCAGGAAGAGGAAGCTGCGCAGCTCCTCCTTCCGTCCATCGCCGGTCGATTCCGATGGCATCGCTTTCCTCCTGCCGGAGTGAGTCGCCGGTCGTCCTGGCGCCGTGGATGCGCCTGCGGCGGCCGGAATCGTTGACCGAGGTCAACGCGACGACAGTTTGCACCAATGGCGGACGCCGTCCAAGGGGCGGCGGGGAGGCGTATCCGACCCGATGCGAAAGCCGACCCTTCACACCCTTCGATGGTCTGCTGCCTGCGTCAACGCTGCGTTTTCGCGCCGCGAATTCGCGCCCAGGCCTCGCGAACTCGCCGGGCGCGGTCCTCGACCAGGAACGATGTCGCGAGAACGATCAATCCGGAAACGACGCCCGTCAGCAGCGCTTCGCCGTACGCCGCCTCGAAGCGGCCGGGATGCGACCATGCATCGGCGACCGCCGTCAGCACACCCATCAGCACGGCGTTGCCGTAGCGCTGCCCGAAGAGCCTGCCGACCGGCGTGAACAAAAGCAACAACGCCAGGACTCCGGTGCCCAGGCCGGTCTGCAACGCGATCTTCCAATGCGGGAGGCTGACCAGGGCGGCGAACGACGGCGCCGACATGCAGAGCATGCAAGCGCAGGTCGGCTGCGTCAGGCGCTGGATGACGACGCGCAGCCGCAGGTTCCAGTCCACCAGTTCCATCGAAGCTCCTCCCGAGGGTGCAGACAGGCGACATTCTGGCGTATCGGGGCCGGGCGAGGGCCGTCGAGCGGCGTGTGGGGTCTGCGCCGGCACGTACCGACGATGAGTCGTCCGGACGTGGCAGAACCTTGCAATGCGGCGACGAACGTCGGCCAACGCGCGGAGAAAATAGGGCCAGACTCGACTTCTGAAAAAGTAGGGTCATGAAAAAGTAGGGTCAGACTCGACTTCTCGTCATGCAAAAGGCTGGAAAAAGTAGGGTCAGACTCGACTTCTCGTCAGGAAAAAGTAGGGTCAGACTCGACTTCTCGTCATGCAAAAGGCTGTGCGTTCAATGCATTCCTCCCAGCAAACAGACGCCACCTCGAATGTCGAGTCTGACCCCACATATCTGGTTATGCAAAAGGCTGTACGTTCAATGCATTCCTCCTCGGCAAACAGACGCCACCTCGAATGTCGAGTCTGACCCCACATATCTCCTCGCTCGCCACATATCTCCTCGAAAGTCGAGTCTGACCCCACATAGCAGCGTATCTGGACCCCACATATCTGCTGCCGCAGCGAAAGTCGAGTCTGACCCCACATAGCCGGCACGCGTTGGTCAGATGCTGACCCCCGGTCATTCCGTTCGCCGCGACGTCATCTCCGCTGCCGTCGCCAACTGTGCGCGCAGCGTCTCGTTGGACCGCCGCTCGGCGACGATTTCTCCGGTGAGCTGGTCGACGCGTAGCGCGTGGAAGTCGAGTCCGATCTCGCGCACGGCCGACTCGAGCTGATCCACCTGGTCCGCACGATAGGGCTCGCCAACGTGGCGCGCGCCGAGCAGCACGAAGCCCTCGAGCGCGCTTCGATGAACCATCGGCACGGCCAGCACGGCGCGTCCGGCAGCGCCGTCTCGCAGGCGCCACGCCTTGCGATGCGCCAGCATCGCGAGCACGGTCTCGTCGTTGGGGCCGATCTCTTCAGGCGCGCCGTGGAGTGTTGACGACACGCGACGGAAATGGCCGTCGTCGTGGCGTCGGTAGGACGCCACGCCGGCGTTCTCCGTGAACCGGTCCAGCGCCGCGACCAGCAGCGTCGACAGCGCGTGCGGATCGGTGGCGTGCCTTCCCTCAGCTACGAATGCCTCGAGATCCTCCTCTCGCGCTGTCCACGCGCCGAAGAACAGCCGGTCGACGAGCCGCTCGACCACCTTCTTCAACTGCGTGAACGACAGGTAGACGGCCACCGCGAGGATTCCCGAGAGCAGGATCGTCTTGTTCTCGTCGTCGAAGTGCAGGAACGTCGTGGCGAGCCGGTTGGCAACCTGGAAGACGCCGAGCAGGATCGCGCCGACGATCGCGAACACCAATGTGCGATTGACCGCGAGCCCGAAGTCGAAGATGCGCCTGCGCATGAGCGCGTAGGCGAAGCCGAGCACCGCGACGAAGATCGCGATGTTGAGGATCAGCCCGGTCGTCTCGGCGGGCAGGGGCGACCCGGCCAGCGCGTTGATGTTGCCGACGAGCGACGCGACCATGATCGTGCCGAGCGTGGCGAGGATCCACTGCAGCCGGATCCGCGACTCGCCCTGCGACCGATACCACGCGAGCAGCACCGACCCGACGAACAGGATCGGCAGCACGATCGCGTTGACCCGCCCGAGCGGGCGGACCAGTGGTTCGTAGCGGCCCGCATACAGCCCAACGTAGTACCAGAGCGCCACCGCGACCAGGAAGCCGAAGTACCACGGGTACCAGCGCTTGAGCACCGCTCGCCATCCGATCGGCCGGTCGTCCGGGTAGTTGATCGCGAAGAAGACCATCGCGGCGAGCGCGAGCTCCTGCGAGAACGACGACGAGAAGTCGAGCCAGGGCAGGTGCGCGGACGCTGGCGCCGAGAACGGGAACGCGTTCGCCTGCATCATCCCGGCGATCGCGAGCCACCGGTAGGTCGCGAGGTCGGAGCGGCGCCATCCGATCGCGACACCAATGAGCAAGGCGGCCAGGCGCGAGATGTTGTCCAGCAAGTAGTTGACGATCAGGATCCGCGGCACCTCGCCACGGTCCGGGATCGTCACGCGGATCGCACGGGTTTCGTCGCCGTGGGTCACCGTCAGCTCCGCCTGCTCGCCGACCGGCACGTTGATCCAGCGGCCGACCGGATCGCTCCAGCGCAGCCGATCACCGGGGACGACGCCAGCGGCGATCAGCGGCGAGCCGGGCGGCAGCGGGTCGACGACGAACGTGGTCGGCCCGCGCTCGCGCAGGAATTCGCCCTTGAAGAGCCCGTTATCCAGGATGCCCGAGCGCAGTCCCTGCGGCGCATGGAACGTCTCGATCGCGTACTGCGTCGCGGTGACGAGCGCGAAGACGAGGAGGGCGAATCGCCAGACGGCGGGGAAGCGGGAGGTCCGGCGCATGGAGTCGCGCGGGGCCCCTAACGAGGCGCGCGCGGTCCGGCAGTGTAGAGGCAGACGCGGGCCGCGCTCAAGGGCGGTGGCGACAGCGACAACGCTCGTTGACGCCCGTCGCCACTAAGCCTGCCACACCCCGTAACCGCCTTCGCGCAGGTCGATCGCAAGCTCCACCTCCATCGTGCGCGCCGCGTCGTAGGTCATCGGGTTGTAGGCCTCGTAGATCGCGGGCAGGAGCCGCAGGCCAAAGCGCAGTACGTAACGATTGGCCTGGATGCCCGCCTTGTGCTTGTCGAAGCGAACGTCGGGATCGATGCCCGTCATGCCGACGTAGACGCAGGGCTTGCCCTGCCTGTAGGCGGGGTTGGCCTTTACGAAGCGCGGCTCGTCCAGGACTTGCCGGGCGAGCTCGATCACGTAGACGTGGTAGTGGGCGCGGCGCGCCATGCGCTTGACATCACTTCGGCTTCACGAAGCGCAGCACGAACTCGTCGGCTGCCACGTGGGCGCGACGAACGCGCGATCCTGTTCGCCTCGCGACATTCGGATGGGACACGGAAGCTGCGCCGTGTCGCGGCGGATGTCACAATACTCGCCCGTCCAAGTCGCGGACACAAGAGGGATCCCGATGCCGCTCGTCGCCTTCGTCATCGATGCGTGGTCGGCGCGGCCATCGTCGCCGCCGTGATCGCCGGCTGCGCCACGTCACCGCCTCGCGGACCGAGCGCCGCGGAACGCGCCAAGGCGGTCGTGGCGAGTCCTATACGCACCGACCAGGACCGGCGCATGGATGCGTCGCGCAATCCGCTCGAATTCCTCCCATTCACCGGCGTAGCGCCCGGCATGGTCGTGTTGGACCTGTCGGCCGGAGCGGGTTACACATCGCAGCTCATGGCGCTATCGGTCGGTCCGAACGGCAAGCTCTACGCGCAGCGCCCGCAACCGGGCGACGCGCTCACCAAGCGTTTCGCGGACCATCCGCAGCCCCATGTCGTCGCGGTGTACCGGCCGTTCGAGGATCCGATTCCGCCCGACGCGCCGAAGCTCGACCTCATCACGTTCGTCAACAACTACCACGACTTCGTGAACGCTCCGATCGACCGCGCGAAGTTGATCAGGCGCCTCTACGACGCGCTAAAGCCCGGCGGCCGCCTGGTGATCGTCGACCATGCAGCGCTGCCGGGCTCGGGGACGAGCGCGACACGGACGCTCCACCGGATCGACGAGGCGGTGGTCGTCGCCGAGGTGAAGCAGGCGGGATTCGTGCTGGAGGCGGAAGGCCGGTTCCTGCGCCATCCGGAGGACACACGTGCAGTGTCGTCGGGAGACGGCGCGATCCTCACCGACAAGTTCGCTTTGCGGTTCGTGAAGCCGGAACGCTAGATGTGATTTCTTCGACCGCTGTTCAGCGAATTGAGCGAGTCGGCTGATCGG
>JBDTNO010000155.1:0-8567 GCA_039933715.1 Betaproteobacteria bacterium | reverse complement strand
GGTGGATGCGCGCCTCGAAGTTGCGGTTGCCGGACAGCACGGCGGCGCACACGAGGTCGTTCGCGAGGATCGCCTCGTTGATCGAGGGCCGGAGGTCGCCGGCGTTGCCGATGCAGGTCGTGCAGCCATAGGCGGCGACGTCGAAGCCGAGCTTCGCGAGGTAGGGCAGGAGACCGGCCTTGGTCAGGTACTCGGTGACGACGCGCGATCCGGGCGCGAGCGAGGTCTTGATGTGCGGCATCACGGTGAGCCCGCGCTCGACCGCCTTCTTCGCGAGCAGGCCCGCCGCGAGCAGCACGCCGGGGTTCGACGTGTTCGTGCACGACGTGATGGCGGCGATCAGCACGTCGCCGCTGCCGATGTGGAGGCCGTCCGTGGTGGTGACGTTCGTCGCGAGGTCCGCGGGCTTCTTCGCGAAGCCGTTCTGCGCGACCGGCGTCGAGAACAGGCTGATGAAGTTCGACTTCATCGCGGGCATCTCGATGCGATCCTGCGGGCGCTTCGGGCCCGCGAGCGAGGTCCTGACCGTCGCGAGGTCGAGCGTCACGACCTTCGTGTAGTCGATCTCGCCGGCCATCGGCACGCCCCACAACCCCTGCGCCTTGAAGTACGAGGCGAAGCGGTCGATCTCGGCCTCGGTGCGGCCGGTGGCGCGCAGGTAGTCGACCGTCGCGTCGTCGACCGGGAAAAAGCCCATCGTCGCGCCGTACTCGGGCGCCATGTTGCCGATCGTCGCGCGATCGGGCACGGCGAGAGACGCCGTGCCTTCGCCGAAGAACTCGACGAACTTGCCGACGACCTTCTCCTTGCGCAGCATCTCGGTGACGGTCAGCACGAGGTCGGTCGCCGTGATGCCTTCGTTGAGCCGGCCCGTAAGCTCGACGCCGACGACGTCGGGCGTCAGGAAATAGACGGGCTGGCCGAGCATGCCGGCCTCGGCCTCGATGCCGCCGACGCCCCAGGCGACCACGCCGATGCCGTTGATCATCGTCGTGTGGCTGTCGGTGCCGACCAGCGTATCCGGATAGGTGACGCCGTCCTTCACGTGCACGCCGCGCGCGAGGTATTCGAGATTCACCTGGTGGACGATGCCGATGCCCGGCGGCACGACCTTGAACGTGTCGAACGCCTGCATCCCCCACTTCATGAACTGGTAGCGCTCGGCATTGCGCTGGAACTCGAGCTTCATGTTGAGGTCGAGCGCGCCCGGGCTGCCGTAGTAGTCGATCATCACCGAGTGGTCGACGACGAGGTCGACCGGCACGAGCGGCTCGATCGTCTTGGGATTGCGGCCGAGGTCGCGCGCGACGTTGCGCATCGCGGCCAGGTCGGCGAGCAGCGGCACGCCGGTGAAGTCCTGAAGCACGACGCGCGCGACGACGAACGGGATCTCGTCGACGCGCTCGCCGATCGGCGCCCAGTTGGCGACCTCGCGCACGTGCTCCTCGGTCACCTTCTTGCCGTCGCAATTGCGCAGCACGCTCTCGAGCACGATCCGGATCGACACCGGCAGGCGCGAGATCTTGCCGATCCCCGCCGCCTCGAGCGCGGGAAGCGAGTAGAGGGTGCCGCCGCCGCCCGACGCGAGCGCGTAGGGCTTCAGGGCGTGGAACGGGTCGTGGGTCATGGCGCTTTCGTCCTTCGAGGTGCGTGGCGCGTCACTTCTTCGGCGCGGTCGGCAGGTTCCGGATGTTGATCGTCTGGCCGGCGGCGGTCGTGATGTCGCCCGGTTTCTGGCCCGGTTTACACGGGCCCGCATGCCTGGCTTCGACCGTCGTCGTGGCTTCCTTCATTCCCATGAACGGCGGGTCGAAGGTCGACGTGCCCTCGATCCGGTAGGACGCGTCGCCGGAAAGCGTCATCGTCGAGCGCGCGACCATCTTCGACTGGCCGAGCTTGCACTCGGCTTCGCTCGTGTAGCGGTTGCCCGTCTGCTTCACGTCGAACTTGCTGCACATCCCGGACATCATCCCCTGCGAGGCGTTGTACATCTCGCGCGCCGTCGCGTCGTCGAGGCACATCGAGCTCTTGAGCGGAGGATCGTCTTTCGCCTGCGCCGACGTGCGCGACGCGACCTCCCACAGGCCGGGTTTCAGCTTCGGATAGTCCTGTGCGGCGGCGGAGGTCGCGGCGACGCACAGCGCGGCGGCGAGCAGGGTGATCGGCTTCATCGTGGCTCCAGGCCGCGCCATCAGGGGCGAACCATCAGGTCGACATACTCGTGCACGGGCATCGCTTCGAGCGTCTTCTGGTCGAGGCTCGCCGCGAGGATCGCGGCGATCTGCTTCGCCGGGAACGTGCGCGCGAGGTTGATCCTGAACTTGTCGACGAGCAGCGGGATGCCTTCCTTGCGCCGGCGCCGGTGCCCGATCGGGTACTCGACCGCAACCTCGGCGAGCTTCGTGCCGTCCTTGAGCTCGACGGTCAGCGCGTTGGCGATCGAGCGCTTGCCCGGGTCATGGTAGTCCTTCGTGTAGCGCGGGTCCTCGACGCAGCCGATCCTGTCGCGCAGCGCGTCGATGCGCGGGTCCGCGGCGATCGCGTCCTCGTAGTCGCCCGCGGTGAGGCGCCCGAAGATCAGCGGCACGGCGACCATGTACTGGATGCAGTGGTCGCGGTCGGCCGGGTTGGCGAGCGGACCCTTCTTGTCGATGATCCGGATGCACGCCTCGTGCGTGCGGATCGTGATCTTCCGGATGTCGTCGGCGGTGCTGCCGCGCTTCGCGAGCTCGCGATGGAGCGTCATCGCCGCCTCGACGGCGGTCTGCGCATGGAATTCGGCGGGGAAGCTGATCTTGAACAGCACGTTTTCCATCACATAGCTGCCGTACGGGCGCTGGAACGCGAACGGCTTCCCCTTGAACTGCACGTCGTAGAAGCCCCAGGTCTTTGCGGTCAACACCGACGGGTAGCCCATCTCGCCGGTCTTCGCGATCAGCGCGAGGCGCACGGCGCGCGAGGTCGCATCGCCGGCGGCCCAGCTCTTGCGCGAGCCGGTGTTCGGCGCGTGGCGGTAGGCGCGCAGCGACTGGCCGTCGACCCACGCCAGCGACACCGCGTTGACGATCTCGTCGCGCGTGAGGCCGAGCATCTGCGCGACCACCGCTGTGGACGCGACCTTGACGAGCACGACGTGGTCGAGGCCGACCTTGTTGAACGAGTTCTCGAGCGCGATGCAGCCCTGGATCTCGTGCGCCTTGATCATCGCGGTCAGCACGTCGCGCATCACGAGCGGCTCGCGGCCGGCGGCCACCGCGTTGCGCGACAGCCAGTCGGCCGTCATCAGGATGCCGCCGAGATTGTCCGATGGATGGCCCCATTCCGCGGCGAGCCAGGTGTCGTTGAAGTCGAGCCAGCGGACCATCGTGCCGAGGTTGAACGCCGCCTGCACCGGATCGAGCTGGTGCGGCGTGCCCGGCACCTTCGCGCCGTTCGGCACGACCGTCCCCGGCACGATCGGCCCGAGCAACTTCGTGCAGGCCGGGTATTCGAGCGCCTCGAAGCCGCAGCCCAGCGTGTCGATCAGGCAGTTGCGCGCCGTCTCGTAGGCGAGCGCGCTGGTGATCTTCTTCCTCGTGACGTAGTCGACGATGTCGACGAGTACCTGGTCGGGCTCTGGACGGACGTTGCGGATGGGAGCGGACATGCGGTGAGGTCGAAAGTCGGCGGTCGGAACAGCCGGCGCTCAGCCTTCGCGGCAGTCGGTGAGTCGCGTATGGTCGGAGAGCCGGTACATCGTGCCATTGCGCCCCTTGATCCACCATTCGAGGTCGGCGGCCCTGTTCACGTAGCGGCTTCCGGATCCGGAGCGCGCGAGCGACATCACGACCGTCGACCCGTTCCACGAGACGCGCGCAGGCGGCTCGGCGTCGGCCGCGAACGGTGCCGGGTACGCGACGGGCATCCAGCGCTCGCCGTCGCACTGGTAGAGAACGACGAACGCGCTTCCGTGCGGGTTGTCGTTCAGCGCAAGCGCCGGCGACACGCCAGCGACGCACGCGGCGACGAGCGCAACGAGGGCGATGCGCTGCACGGCAAAGGACGGGACCTGGGTCATGGGAACGCTCCTGTTCTCGACGTCCATGGCGGATCGAACCGGACGGGGTTCGCGTCGCTCAACGACGGTCCTTCAGCGGCACGAATGCGCGCTGCTCGGGGCCGACGTAATTGGCCGACGGCCGGATGATCTTGCCGTCCTGGCGCTGCTCGATCACGTGCGCCGACCACCCGGTCGTGCGCGAGATCACGAACAGCGGCGTGAACATCGCCGTCGGCACGCCCATCATGTGGTAGCTGACCGCCGAGTACCAGTCGAGGTTCGGGAACATCCGCTTCGCGTCCCACATCACGGTCTCGAGACGGTCGGCGATGCCGAAGAGCTTGGTGTTGTGCGACGCCTCGGACAGGCGGCGCGCGACTTCCTTGATCACCTTGTTGCGCGGATCGGCGATCGTGTAGACCGGGTGCCCGAAGCCGATGATCACCTGCTTCGCCTCGACGCGCGCGCGCACGTCGGCCTCGGCCTCGTCGGGGGTGATGTAGCGGTTCTGCACGTCGAACGCGACCTCGTTCGCGCCGCCGTGCTTGGGGCCGCGGAGCGCGCCGATCGCGCCGGTGATGCACGAGTAGAGGTCGGATCCGGTGCCGGCGATGACGCGCGCGGCGAACGTCGACGCGTTGAACTCATGCTCGGCGTAGAGGTTGAGCGACGTGTGCATCGCCTTCACCCACAGCTCGGACGGGCGCTTGCCGTGCAAAAGGTGCAGGAAATGCCCGCCGATCGAGTCATCGTCGGTCTCGACCTCGATGCGCCGCCCGTTGTGCGTCCAGTGGTACCAGTACAGCAGCATCGATCCGAACGACGCGACGAGGCGGTCGGCGAGGTCGCGCGCGCCCGGCACGTTGTGGTCGTCCTTCTCCGGCAGCGTGCAGCCGAGCGCCGAGCAGCCGGTGCGCATCACGTCCATCGGGTGCGCGCCGGCGGGAAGCGCCTCGAGTACCGCGCGCACCGGCGTGGGCAGGCCGCGCAGCGAGCGCAGCGTCGCCTTGTAGCTCGCGAGCTCGGCGGCGTTCGGCAGCTTGCCGTGCACGAGCAGGTAGGCGATTTCCTCGAATTCGCTCGCGTCGGCGATGTCGAGGATGTCGTAGCCGCGGTACGAGAGGTCGTTGCCGGTGCGTCCGACCGTGCAGAGCGCGGTGTTGCCGGCGGGGACGCCGGACAGCGCGACGGATTTCTTGGGCTTCGGGGCCGCGACGGTGTCGATCATCGGTGCGAGCGGGGACGGAGAAGGGATTGTGGGCCGGGCTTCAGCCCAACGGAGCGCCGGGCAGCCAAACGCGTTCGGCTGAAGCCGGACCGGGATGCGAGCGTCGTCGCGGCAATCATCGCCCCGCCTTCGCGGCGAACAGCTCGTCGAGCTTGCGCTCGTACGCGTGGTAGCCCAGGAACTCGTAGAGCTCGGCGCGCGTCTGCATCGCGTCGACGACCGCGCGCTGCGTTCCGTCGGCGCGAAGATGCCGGTAGACGTCGAGCGCGGCGCGGTTCATCGCGCGGAACGCCGAGAGCGGGTACAGCGCGATCGCGACGCCCGCCGAGCGCAGCTCGTCGACCGTGAAGAGCGGCGTCGCGCCGAATTCGGTGATGTTCGCGAGCACCGGCACGCCGACCGCGTCGACGAAGCGCCGGACCGTCGCGAGGTCGGTGACCGCCTCGGGAAAGATCATGTCGGCGCCCGCTTCGACGTACGCGCTCGCGCGGTCGAGCGCCGCGTCGAGGCCCTCGGCGGCGAGCGCGTCGGTGCGCGCCATGATGCCGAACGACGCGTCCACGCGCGCGTCGACGGCGGCCTTCACGCGGTCGACCATCTCGTCGGCGGGCACGATCGCCTTGCCGGGCCGATGCCCGCAGCGCTTCGCGCCCACCTGGTCCTCGATGTGCATCGCCGCGGCGCCGGCCTTCTCGAGCGCACGCACCGTGCGTGCGATGTTGAACGCCGACGCGCCGAAGCCGGTGTCGGCGTCGACGATGAGCGGCAACGCGCAGACGTCGGTGATGCGCCGGCAGTCGACGAGCACGTCGTCGAGGTTGCTGATGCCGAGGTCCGGAAGGCCGAGCGAGCCGGCCGCGACGCCGCCCCCGGACAGGTAGATCGCGCGAAAGCCCGATTTCGCGGCGAGGATCGCGTGATAGGCGCAGATCGCGCCGGGCACCTGCAGCGGCGTCTCCGCCGTCAGCGCTTCGCGTAGCTTGCGACCGGGGCTCATGGCGTGCGCGCGTCTCGCGTCAGCCGAGGAGCGAGGCGACGCCCGCGCGCTCTTCCTCGAGCTCCTTCAGCGTCAGGTTCATGCGCTCGCGCGAGAAGTCGTCGATCGGAAGATCCTGGACGATCGTGAACTGGCCGCCCGCCGTCGTCACCGGGAAGCCGTACAGGACGTCCTTCGGGATGCCGTAGCTGCCGTCGGAGGCGATGCCCATGGTGACCCACCGGCCCTGCGTGCCGGCTACCCAGTCGCGGACGTGGTCGATCGCGGCGTTCGCGGCGGACGCGGCCGACGAGAGGCCGCGTGCCTCGATGATCGCGGCGCCGCGCTTGCCGACCGTCGGCAGGAACGTGTTGCGGTTCCAGTCCTCGTCTCCGATCAGGTCCTTGACGAGCTTGCCGTCGACGGTGGCGAAACGGTAGTCGGCGTACATCGTCGGCGAGTGGTTGCCCCAGACGACCACCTTGTCGATCGCGCCGACCGGCTTCCCGACCTTGGCCGCGAGTTGCGACAGCGCGCGGTTGTGGTCGAGGCGCAGCATCGCGGTGAACGCGGTCTTCGGCAACGACGGTGCCGACTTCATCGCGATGTAGGCGTTGGTGTTCGCCGGGTTGCCGACGACCAGCACCTTGACGTGGCGCGACGCCGCGGCGTCGAGCGCGCGGCCCTGCTCGGTGAAGATCTTCGCGTTCTCGAGCAGAAGGTCCTTGCGCTCCATGCCGGGGCCGCGGGGGCGCGCGCCGACCAGCATCGCGAGGTCGGCGTCCTTGAACGCGACCTTCGGATCGCCCGTCCCGCTCATGCCGGCGAGCAGCGGGAACGCGCAGTCCTCCAACTCCATCATCACGCCCTTGAGCGCCGCCTGCACCTTGTCCACCGGCACCTCCAGGAGCTGGAGGATCACCGGCTGGTCGCGGCCGAGCATTTCGCCCGAGGCGATGCGGAACAGGAGGCTGTAGCCGATCTGGCCGGCGGCGCCGGTCACGGCGAGGCGGACGGGTGCTTTCATCACGGGGCTCCGGAGCGTTTGGGCGGAGGATGCGGGCACGCCGCGGAAAAGTGCAGCGCAACAACGCCGCGGAGAACCGCGGCGGAGCCCGGGTCCGGCCAGTGCCATTCTAGGCGCGGGGTCGAACGGGTGTCAAACCACTCCTCTAACTGATATAAGATAAGGGACTGCGGTTGCGCGCGCGGCCGGCGCCAGTCGTCGCGATCCCGGACCCGCCAGCCGCCCGCGCAACGACCGACCGCCATGCCCGCGCCGACGCCCGCTGCCGAACCGATGTTCCAGCCGCTCTGGCGCCAGATCCGCGCGCTGATCGTGCGCGACCTGGAGGCGTCCGCGTGGAAGCCGGGCGAGGCGATTCCCTCCGAGCTCGAGCTCGCCGCGCGCTTTCGCGTCTCGCAGGGCACGATGCGCCGCGCGATCGACGCGCTCGCCGACGAGAACCTGCTGGTGCGTCGCCAGGGGAAGGGCACCTTCGTCGCGACGCACACCGAGGAAAAGGTGTCGGTGCCGCGCTTCCTGCGCATCCGTCGCGACGACGGCATCGACGAATACCCGGGCAGCCGCCTCATCGACGTGCGCCGGGGCAAGGCGGGCGCCGAGGCCGCGCGCCTCCTCGAGCTCAGGCCCGGCGACGCGGTGCTGCTGCTACGCCGGAAGCTCGAATTCGGCGGCGTCCCGGTCGTGCTCGACGAGATCACGCTTCCGGCGGCGCTATTCCGCGGACTCACCAAGTCGCGCTTCGACGCGTACCGGGGCTCGATGTACGGTTTCTTCGAGACCGAGTTCGGCGTGCGGATGCTGAAGGCGCGCGAGAAGATCAAGGCGATCCCCGCGGATGCCGAGAGCGCCGCGTTGCTTTCGATCGAAGCGGGGACGCCGCTGCTCGCGGTCGAGCGCGTGACGACGACCTACGGAAACCGCGCGGTCGAGTGGCGCCGCGGGCTTTGCGCGACCGGGCACCACCATTACCTGAACGAGCTCGGCTAGCAATCGGACGGCGCCGGGCGTTATGGCGCGGGCTCCTGGCGTCGCGCTATAATTGTTGCGCTGCGCACAACCCTGCCCGAAACGACCGCGCTCCCGCAAGCCTCCGACGGGTGCGCCGCTCGGGCGCCCTGGGCGAAGACCGCGGAATCATGGCCAAGCCGACGACGCTCGATGCCCGGATCGTGACGCTCGCCGCCCCGGCGGCGCACGGGGTTTCCGACTTCTTGTCGCGCCGTCTCGCAGCAGGCGGGGCCCAGGGAAACTCTGCGTAACCTCACGGCGCGCGCGGACTCGCATGCACGAACTTCTC
>JBDTNO010000154.1:0-8599 GCA_039933715.1 Betaproteobacteria bacterium | reverse complement strand
GGCGGCCGAACGCGAGCTCGCGCTCGCGCGACGCCTCGATCCGCAGTATGCGAACGCGCGCATGCACATGGTGAATCTCCGCATCGCGCAGGAACGTCTGGTCGACGCGGAGGCCGAGCTCGCCGGCATGCAGGACATCGCGCCGGAAAGCGCGCCGGCTGCGGGACTCGCCGCGGTCATCGCGATGGTCCGGGGCGATGCGCGTACGGCGATGGCGCACTACGTTCGCGCGTGCGAGCTCGCGCCCGACCATGCGAATGCGTACGCGAGCCTCGCGGCGGCGCAGGGGATGGCCGGCCGCGTGCCCGATGCGGACGCGACCATCGCACGCATGCACGCGCGCTTCGGCGAGCGCTGCGCGTCGCCCTACGTGCTCGCGATCGTCGCGACGCGTTGCGGGCGCATCGCCGAGGCGTTCGCGCTGCTCGAGCAGGCGATCCGCACGCGCGACCCGAACGTCATGCTGCTCGCGACGGACCCGAGCTTCGCCGATCTGCGCGGCGATCCGCGCTGGAGTCTGCTGCTCGCGCAGCGCGTGCCGCGTGGCGCCGAATGATCGGCGCGCTGCGAAATCCGGTACCTGGTCGGCAACCCGCTTCGGGATTCGCGGGGATGCCCGATTCGGGCGCATCACCGGTATCCGAACGCCGACCCCGGACGCGCAGGACTTCCGCCCGGGCATAATCCGGCGATGGAAACGCCCAGGCTGTTGAACGACCCGACCACCCACCGCTACCGGCTGCTCGTCGGCGACGAGGAGGTGGGCTTCGTCGACTACGATCCGGTCGGCCCGGACGCGATCCTGCTGAAGCACACCGAGGTGCAACCGCGGCACGAAGGCAAGGGCTACGGCTCGAAGCTCGTCTCGGGCGTGCTCGACGACCTTCGCGAGCGCGGGATGTCGGTGCTGCCGATCTGTCCCTACGCGGCCTCGTACATCAAGCGACACCGCGAGTACCTGGACGTGGTGCGCGAGGACTATCGCGGGGCGCTGTAGTTCGCCGGACGCACGTCGCCTGCGGACGGCACCGCATTCGCCTTTCCCTGGCGCCCGGTCGCGCATCCGGGTCGCGGGGCGTGCAAGCGAAGGAACGGTCCCGCGGCGATGTCAACGGTCGAACGCGAAGATCGCCGCGTCCGGATTCTTTCGTCCGGTGACTGCGTCGCCCATCAGGCGCGCCGCGACGACGCTGAACGTGATGCCGTTGCCGCCATAGCTCATCGCGTAGTGGACGCGCTTCTGCCCGGCCGTGCCGATGTAGGGCAAGCCGTCGCGCGTCTCGCCGAACGTGCCGCCCCATGCGAAGTCGATGTCGAACGGCGCGCCGGGGAAGAGGGCGCGAAAGTCCGCGAGCAACTGCCGGCTCTTGCGCCCGACGCTCGCGTCGCGCTTGCGCGGATCGCTCGATTCGTCGTCGCGTCCGCCGACGATGATCCTGCGGTCGGCGGTCGTGCGAAGGTAGAGGTAAGGCGTCCTGGTTTCCCAGATCAAGGCGTTGCGATGCCACGGCGTCGCTACGCCGTTCGGCTTGCTCGCGATCGCGTAGGTCGTGTGGAACTGCGTCACGCTGCGGTCGAGGAACGATTGCGTCTCGTATCCGGCGGCCACGACGATGTGGCGCGCACGGACGCGAATGCCATTCGTCGTCGTCAATGTGAGACCGGAGCGCGTTTCGGTCCAGCCCGCCACTTCGGTCAGGTCGTGGACACGGCCGCCGCCACGGAGGAACGCGGCGAGCAATCCGTTCGTGAGCTTGTAGGGATTGCAGGTCGCCCCGAGCGCAGAAAGAATCGCCGCCGGCGCCGCGAACCCGAACAGTCGCCGCATGTCGCTCTCGTCGAGCAGCCGCACGTCGAAGCCGGCCAGCTTGCGCGCGCGATATTCCGGGAGGAGCGTCTTCGCGACGTCCTTCCGGTAGCTCGCGTACCAGAGGCTCGGTCGGCGCCGGAACTCGGCCTCACCGGGCAGGCGCGCGCAGATCTTCTCCAGCGTGAGGATCGCGTCGCCGCAAAGCCGGAACGCGCGCACCGCACGCTCATCGCCGACCTCGCCGGCGAGACGATGCAGCGGATGGTCGATCTCGTACTGGAGCAGCGCGGTGCTCGCCGACGTGCTGCCGAAGCCTAGATGCCGCTTGTCGACGATGATCGTGTCCACGCCGCGCCGCTGGAGCTCGTGGCCGATCAACGCACCGCTGATGCCGCCGCCGATCACGACCACGTCGGCTTTCGCGTCCTTCGCCAGGCGCGTGTAGTCTGCGAGGATCCCCTCCTTGACGAGCCAGAACGGGTAGTCCGAGTGGAGGTTCATGCGTTGCGCGGGGTGCGGGATCGCGATGGCGCGCGGCGCCGCCACGCGTCGACGAACGATCGGCGGATCGCATGCAAGCGCGACCGACAGCGGATCCGTCGATCGACGATTCTAAGAACGCATCCTGCCTGGCGCAGCGGGACGCGCAGCCATGCGAGCGTCAGGCGTCCACCGACACGGCTGCGTCGCGACGCGTATCCGCGAACCCGGACGATCCGACCGCTCCACCCACGATGCGGGAACGAACGGACGCTGTCCGCGCGTTCTGCGGGACGTTGGCGCCGGGCATCGTGACCGTCCGGGTCGGACCCACGGCTACCCGCATGCGCGATGGTTCGTGTCGGTCGTCAGGCCGCGTGGTGGCCGGTCGATCACGTTCCGGCGGTGCTGCTCGCGCATCGATGCGTCGGGCGCGATGCGGACTCGCGCGCTTCCGGCCGACGTGCGTTGCCGTGCCCAGGGCGAGCGTAAGATCGACCGATCGATTCCCCCGCCGTACTCGTTCACGGATTCGCCACCAAGCGACTTCGCACCAGGCGCTCGGCCGTCGCGACACGATTCCCCGAAATCACACGCGGTTCCCCCTAAGGCAGGAGACATCATGTCCGGATCCGAAGAAAGCGACGACGACCTCGTTACCGGTCGTGTCAATCGATCCAACGACCAGACGACGCTCTGGGCGGAGAACCACTACGAGTCGACAGGGATCGGGCCGATCGAGACCGGCTCGCTCCGCGTCGAGTTCAACGGACCGGCGATCCTGGTCGTGGAGGTCGCGAAGGACACCGAGGAGGACGGCGAATTCCGGCCGTCGTCGCCGATCGACGCCATTGTCGGAATCGGCTGGAGCGCGGATTGGGCGGGTCAAAGCGGTGGCGTCGGCGTGATCGGCGTCGGCGGCGAAGTCGGCGGAACCGGCGTGTTGGCCAAGGGCGGGGAGGGCGGCATCGGACTTCATGCCGACGCCGGCGGCGATGCGACGGGCGTGTTCGCGCTCGCCGGACCGCGCGCGGGCACCGGCGTCTTCGGCCTGGGAGGCGGTGGCGAGCGCCTTCTGCGGCGCGGCGCCGGTGGCAAGGGCGTTCACGGTGTCGGAGGCATCGCGAGCCTGCGAACGGCCGTGCTTCCGGGGATCGGGGTGTTCGGTCAGGGAGGCCAGATCCACGAGGGGAATCCCGATAGAACCCTGCTCGGCACCGGCGTCATCGGAGTCGGAGGCGATGCGGGCAACAAGGACATGCCGCCGGTGAGCGATGCCGGCAGCGTGGGCGTCTACGGTCAAGGCGCCGACGCGATCGTCACGGCGATCGTCGACGGCGCAACGACCACGTTCGACGGTCCCGCGGAACCGGGCGCCGGCGTCGTCGGGCGAGGCGGGGTTCAGACCGGCGCGCGGCCCAACGTCGCCGCGGGAGTCATCGGCGTCGCGGGTGGCCATGCCAAGCCCACGATCGCCGAGACGGGATCGATCGGTGTCGCCGGCCATGGTCCGACCGGCGTGAGCGGCGTCGGTGTTGGCGGCCCCGGGGTGCGAGGGACGTCCGATTCGAATCGAGGCGGCATCTTCTCGTCGCGCGCGGCGCCCCAGGTCCAGCTCCTGCCGTTTCGCGTGAGGACGGTGCTGCCGGATCCCACGCCCGTGAACCCGACCGCCATCTCGCTCGGGCTGCTGAAGGAAGGCGTGGCGTCGCTGCCGAAGACCGGTCAGGCGGGAGACCTGATGACGCTGCTCGACGACACGCGCATGTGCACGCTCTGGTTCTGCGTGAAGGGATGGGACAAGGTCGATCCGGCGCAGTGGACGCAGGTGCTGCTCGGCCCGTCGTTTCCCGGACAGTCCTAGGCCGTGTCCCTCGCCACGAACTCGTAGCCGACGTCGGTCACGGCATTCGCGACTTCTCGGCCGGCCAGGCGTTCGCAGATCATCTCCCCGGCGCGTCGTCCGATTTCGTAACGCGGTACGCGCAACGTCGTCAACGCGGGCACGATTTGCGCGGCGATGTCGAGATCGTCGAAGCCGGCAATCGCCACGTCACCGGGAATTGCGAGATGGCGCCGCTGGGCCTCGAACATGGCGCCGACGGCAAGCGTATCCGCGGAGCAGAACACCGCCCGCACCTCGGGGCGCCGGTCGAGTAGGGTGGCCATGGCCCTGGCACCCGCGGGAAGGTCGAGGTCGGTTTCCACGCAGAGTGAATCGTCCACCGAGAGCCCTGCGGACCTGCACGCTGCCACGAATCCGCGCCGGCGATCACGCGCACGATCATTGTCCTTGGGCCATGCGCCGATGTAGCCGAGCGGCGCGTAACCGCGCTCGATCAGATAGCGCGCCACCTTGCCTGCGGCGTCCCTGCTCGAGTAGCCGACCGCCATGTCGATGGGTTGGCGTGCGAGGTTGCCGCCTTCGACGCAGGGAAGGCCCGACTGACGCAGCATGCGGATGGTTTCGACCGTGTGCGTGATGCCCGTGAGGTAGATGGCGTCGACGCGCCGCGACAGGAACGCACGCACCTTGACCTCCTCGGCGCGTGCGGAAAACCCGGTGGCGCCCACGACGAGTTGATAGTCGTGCCGTTGGAGCGCATCGCTCAAACCCTGCACGATCTCGGCGATCAGCGAGTTCGTCAGCAGCGGGACGACGGCGCCAACCAGGCCGGTGCGCTGCAACGCGAGGCCGCGTGCCGTGAGATCGGGCGTGTATCCGAGGCGGTTGGCGATCTTCTGGATCTTCCGCCGCGTCGCGTCCGCCACCTGGTGCGGTGAATGCAGCGCACGCGTCACGGTCATCCGCGACACGCCCGCCAGCGTGGCCACCTCGGTCAATCGCGGGCGCGCGCGCTTCGATCGATTGTTCATGGTCACCAAACCTTGGACTCGATCCGGAGCCTTGGCAACGCGGTCCGGCCGTGGCCGGACGCGTCGGTCGAGCTTCGCAACCGGGCGCCCCACGGGCAACGACGGCGGGTACTTGCCGGTCGGGTATGTTACCGGTAACATCGTGCCGGTGGGAAGTCTGCGTCGCGACACTCGTGAAAGGCGGACACACCGCGGCAGGCATTCAGACGGGGAGGCGGTTCCATGAGGTTCGCTGCGCGTATGGCCATCGCGCTTTGCCTGGCAGCCGTGTCCGTGCCCGTGGCTTTCGCCCAGGCCTGGCCGACCAGGCCCATCAAGATCATCGTTCCGTTTCCCGCCGGCGGCCAACTCGACGTCGTCGTGCGCGCCGTCACCGACAAGCTGGCGCCGATGCTCGGCCAGCCGATCGTGATAGAGACCAGGACGGGTGCGGATGGCAACATCGGCGCGGAGGCGGTCGCGCGCAGTGCGCCCGATGGCTATACGTGGCTCGCGACCAGCGTGCCGTTCGCCACCCAGCCGAGCCTCGCCCCGAAGTCACTCCGCTACGACGCCATCAAGGACTTCCAGTCCGTGGCCAACCTCGGCACGAGCTCGTTCGTGCTGTGCGTGCCGGCGTCGCTGCCGGTCCACAGCGTCACGGAATTCGTCGCCTACGCGAAAGCGAATCCCGGAAAGGTGTCGTACGCGGGGACGTCGCGCGGGTCCGTGACGCATCTTTCCACCGAGATGTTCAAGCGCGCCACCGGCGCCGAGATGGAGTTCATCGGCTATGCGGGGATCCCGCCGGCTCTCACGGATCTCATCAGCGGCCGTCTGCAGTTCATGTCGGTGGGCATCATCGCCGCGATGCCGCAGATCAAGGCCGGCAAGCTGCGTCCGCTGGCGGTGCTCGATACCGAGCGTCACGCGCTGCTGCCGGACGTACCGTCGATCGTCGAGTCCGGTTACCCGGAGCTTGCGGTCAGCACATGGTTCGGCGTCCTGATGCCCGCGCAGACGCCCGAAGCGATCGTGCAGAAGGTCAACACCGAAATCATGACCATCGCGCAATCGAAGGAGATCGTGGACAAGTTCGTGGCGATGGGCGTCAACCCGGTGAAGCCGCATACCGCCGAGCAGTTCGCGTCGTTCCTGGCCGCCGATATCGCGCGCTGGGGCAAGGTGATCAAGGACGCGAAAATCGCCACCGAATGACGTCGCTGTCGTGCCGATGAACGAGCGTCCCAACATCCTTTTGATCACGTCCGATCAGCATCGCGGCGATTGCTACGGTTTCGAAGGCCGCAACGTGAAGACACCCCATCTCGACGGCCTGGCGCGCGACGGCACGCGCTTCTCCGCCTGCATCGCCCCCAATCTCATCTGCCAGCCGACGCGCGCGTCGATCCTGACCGGCCTCTTGCCGATGGCGCATGGCGTGTCGGACAACGGCGTCGACCTCGATTCCAGCTATGGCGCGACGAGCTTTCCCGCGGCGCTCGGCCGCGCGGGCTACGACACGGCGCTGATCGGCAAGGCCCATTTCGCGACGTCGCATACGTTCGCGCCCACCGGCACGCCCGAATGCCGGACGAGCAGCGCCGACTACGGCCCCGAGTGGAACGGCCCGTACATGGGGTTCGATCACGTCGAGCTGATGGTCGAAGGCCATAACAACTGGCCGCCGATGAAGCCGCCGCACGGGCAGCACTACGAGCGCTGGTACCACATGAACCACGGCGGCGAGGCGCGCACCGAGCTCTATTGGAAACGGCTGCCGCCCGACAGCGGGGCGATCGAAACGTGGAACTCCGCGCTGCCGGTCGCGTGGCACAACTCCACGTGGGTCGGCAACCAGGCGATCGAGTACCTGCAGCGGCAACGGGAACGGCCCTTCTGCCTGTGGGCGTCTTTCGCGGACCCGCATCATCCGTTCGACGCGCCCGAGCCCTGGAGCCGGCTTCATGATCCGGATGAGGTGGAGCTGCCGCTTCATCGCACGCTCGATCTCGATCGCCGGCCGTGGTGGCACCGGAAGAGCCTCGAGGGCAAACCCATCAAGCTTCCGGAGAACCTGCGCGAGCATCGCGAGAAGCTCACCCATCTTCCCGAGCAGTCCGATGCGCAGATGCGCGCGCTGATCGCCAACTACTACGGGATGATCTCGCTGGTCGACCACAATGTCGGCCGCATCCTGATCGAGCTCGACGCGCTCGACCTCGCGCGCAACACGCTGGTGATCTTCACCAGCGACCATGGCGAATGGCTGGGCGATCACGGCCTCATCCTCAAGGGGCCGATGGCTTACGAGGGCTTGCTGCGCGTAGGATTCGTCGTGCGCGGGCCTTCGGTGCCGGCGGGCAAGGTGGTCGAGGATCCGATTTCCACGATCGACATTCCAGCCACCCTGGGTGACTACGCCGGCGTGGCGATGCCCGAGGCGCGGCACAGCCGCAGCCTGCGCAAGCTGATCCAGACCGACGGCGATTCGCGCGACTTCGCCTACAGCGAATGGAGCGTGCGCGATTCGCGCTTCGGCGTCCCGCTCGATTTGCGCACCGTGCGCACGCGCCGCCACAAGCTGACGGTCGAGCGACATTCCGGCGCGGGGGAGCTCTACGACCTGGTCGAGGATCCGCAGGAGATGGACAACCGCTTCGACGATGCGGCCTACGCGAACGTGCGCATGGAGCTCGAAGCGATGATCGCGAGCCGCCCGCACGACGAGCTCGTGCCCGAGCGGCCCCAGGTCGGCATGGCATGAACTGGCGACGCCACGCCCGCGACGCCGGAGTCTATTTCCGGACGATGGCGGTGTTCGTCGCCGTGTGGTGGCTGGTGGCCGTGTGGACCGACAACCCGATCCTGCTGCCGACGCCGCCGATCGTGTTCGATGCGGCGATCGACCTCGCGCGCGATCTCGAGCTTTTCTACCACGCTGGCATCAGCCTCGGACGGATGGTCGTGAGCATTGCCATCGCCTCGGCCCTCGCGATTCCGCTCGGCCTGGCGATGGGGCTCAGTCCATTGTTCGAGAAGGTCGTCGATCCGCTGATCGAAGTCCTGCGGCCGATTTCCGGCATCGCATGGATCCCGTTGGCGCTGTTCATCTTCGGCATCGGCAACGCATTGCCCGTGTTCATCATGACCTACGCCGCGTTTTTTCCCATCGTTCTCGGCACCGTGCTGGGCGTACGCACCGTCGACCGACGGCTGATCGACGCCGCGCGGACGATGGGCGTGCCGCAACGTACGATCGTCACCCGCGTGGTGATCCCGGCAGCGCTGCCGAGCCTGCTGGTGGCGTTGCGCGTGGGCGTGGCGCTGTCGTGGACCGCCGTCGTCGCGGCCGAATTGATCGGTGCTCCGAGCGGACTCGGCTACGCGATCGAGTGGTACCGCGAGCTGCTGATGACGCCGCAGGTGATGAGCTTCATCGCGATGATCGGC
>JBDTNO010000153.1:0-8624 GCA_039933715.1 Betaproteobacteria bacterium | reverse complement strand
TGTACTGGATCGCGACGTTGATGTTGAGGCGCAGGCCCTTCTCGGTGATCGGCTGCTCCGGCTCGAAACGCAGGAGGTCGGCCGCGCCGGCGGTCACGTCGTCGCGCCGCCTGGTCGCGATCTGGTTCGCGGCCGGCATCAGGCGGTCGAACGCCTCCTTCGCGACGCCAACCAGGCCCGGGTGCGCGACCCAGGTGCCGTCGTGCCCGTAGGTGGCCTCGCGCTCCTTGTCCGCCTTCACCTTGGCGAACGCCTCGGCGTTGGCCTTCTCGTCGTTCTTGATCGGAATCTGCGCGGCCATGCCGCCCATCGCGTGGATGCCGCGACGGTGGCAGGTCTTGATCAGGAGCTCCGCGTAGCTCTTCATGAAGGGCGTCGTCATCGTGACGAGCGCGCGGTCGGCAAGGCAGAAATCGTGGTTCGAGCGGAGCTTCTTGATGCACGAGAAGATGTAGTCCCAGCGCCCCGCGTTGAGCCCGGCCGAGTGATCGCGGAGCTCATGCAGGATCTCGTCCATCTCGAACGCGGCGAGCAGCGTCTCGATCAGAACGGTCGCCTTGATCGTGCCGCGCGCCAGCGACAGCGTGTCCTCGGCCATCACGAACACGTCGTTCCACAGCCGTGCCTCGAGGTGGCTCTCGATCTTGGGCAGGTAGAAATAGGGGCCGCTGCCGCGCGCGACGAGCTCCCGCGCGTTGTGGAACGCGTAGAGCGCGAAATCGAACAGCCCGCCCGACACCGGCTGACCGTCGATGCGCACGTGCTTCTCCGGCAGGTGCCAGCCGCGCGGTCGCACGAACAGCACCGCGGTCTTCTCGTTCAGCCGGTACGCCTTGCCTTCGGGCGAGACGAAGTCGATCCGGCGGCGGACCGCGTCGCGCAGGTTCACCTGCCCGTCGACGTTGTTGTCCCAACGCGGCGTGTTCGCGTCCTCGAAATCCGCCATGAAGACGCTCGCGCCCGAATTGAGCGCGTTGACGATCATCTTGCGATCGACCGGCCCGGTGATCTCGACGCGGCGATCCAGGATGTCCGCGGGCACCGGCGCGCAGGTCCAGTGCGCCTCGCGCACCGCGCGCGTCTCCGGAAGGAAATCGGGCAACTGGCCGGTGTCGAAGGCGGCCTGGCGTGCGGCCCGTCGCGCCAGCAACTCCGCGCGGCGCGGGCCGAACGCACGTTGCAGCTTCGCGACGAACGCGAGCGCATCGGGCGTCAGGATCTCGGCGTAGGCAGGCGTGATGGGCCCGAGGATCTCGATGCCGGGGCCGAAGACCGGGAGGCTCATGTCGGGTCCGCCAGGGTCGCCCGGGCGCAGGGCCGGGCCGAACGGGTTGCAAGACCCGAATTCTACGCGGTTTGCTGCGGTGCAGTAATCGGCTCCTCGGCGCCGTACCTCGAAGGCGCGCCACCCGCTTCTGTATCGGGCGGTATACTGTATTCCACCGTATACAGTAGGCCGCTGCATGCCGACCCGCCGCCCCGTGCTGTCCATGCTCGCGATCGCCTCGATCGGCCTGGCGTCGTCGGTGGCCGCGGCGCAGCCGGTCACCGTGTTCGCGGCGGCGAGCCTCACCAACGCGCTCGAGGAGGTCGGCGCGGCGTGGAAGGCGCCCGGGCGGGCACCGGTCCGCTTCTCGTTCGCCGCATCGTCGACGCTCGCCAAGCAGATCGAGCAGGGCGCGCCGGCCGACCTCTTCGCCAGTGCGGACGAGCAGTGGATGGATTACCTGGTCGAACGCAGGCTCGTCGACGCTTCGTCCCGCCGCGACTTCGCGGCGAACCGGCTCGTGCTGATCGTCCCCGCGGACAAGCCGGCGACCATCGACCTCAAGCCCGGCATCGACTACGCGAACCTCTTCGCCGGCGAGCGCATCGCCACCGGCGACCCGGCGCATGTCCCGGTCGGCCGCTATGCCGAGCAAGCGCTGAAGTCGCTCGGCGCCTGGAATGCGATCGCTCCCCGTCTGGTTCGCGCGGAATCCGTGCGTGCCGCGTTGGCGTTCGTCGAGCGCGGCGAGGTCGCGGCCGGCATCGTGTACGCGACCGACGCCGCGATCTCGACGCGCGTGCGCGTCGCCGGCACGTTCCCGCCCGGCTCGCATCCGCGCATCGTCTATCCGGTCGCGCTCGTCGCCGGCCGTGCGACCGACGAGGCCCGCGCGCTCTTCGCGTTCCTGAACGGCCCGGAAGCGCGCGCGATCCTGCGTCGCCACGGGTTCGGCGCCCCCTGACCGACGTGCTCACGCCGGTCGAGATCGAGGCGCTGCGGCTGTCGCTCTACGTCGCGACGATCGCGACGATCGCAAGCCTCCCGTTCGCCATCGCGCTCGCCTACGCGCTCGCGCGGCGGCGCTTCCCGGGCCACGCGCTGCTCAACGCGTTCGTGCACATGCCGCTCGTGCTGCCGCCGGTCGTCGTCGGCTATTTCCTGCTGTTGATGTTCGGCGCGCGCGGCCCGATCGGACACTGGCTCGACGCGACGCTCGGCATCCGGCTGATCTTCACGCTGAAGGGCGCCGCGCTCGCGTCGGCGGTGATGTCGTTCCCGCTGATGGTGCGCGCGATCCGGCTCGCGATCGAGGCGGTCGATCCCGGTCTCGAGGAAGCGGCGCAGACGCTCGGCGCGCGGCCGGTCGACACGTTCCGTTCGGTGACGCTGCCGCTGATGCTGCCGGGAATCCTGTCGGGCGCGGTCGTCGCGTTCGCCGCGGGCCTCGGCGAATTCGGCGCGACGATCACGTTCGTCTCCAACATCGAGGGCGAAACGCGCACGTTGCCGCTGGCGATCTTCACCGCGACGCAGACGCCCGGCGGCGAGGCGGTCGCCGGGCGCCTGGTCGCGATCGCGTTCGGGCTCGCCATCGCGATGCTGCTCGCGAGCGAGGCGCTCGCGCGGCGCGTCGAACGCGTGATCGGTCGCGGGCCGGAGCGCTAGCACGATGCGCGCCGACGCGTCCCCAACGCGGATCGATGTCGCGCTCCGCCGCCAGCTCGGGGCGTTCCGGCTCGACGTGGCGTTCGCCGTGCCGGGCGGCGTCACCGCGTTGTTCGGCCCGAGCGGCGCGGGCAAGACGAGCATCGCGCACGCGATCGCCGGGATCCTCGCGCCGTCGTCGGGTCACGTGCGCATCGACGGCGTGACGATGTTCGACGGCGCGCGCGGCATCGACGTGCCTGCGCATGCGCGCGGGATCGGCTACGTGTTCCAGGACGCGCGGCTGTTCCCGCACCTCACCGTCGAGCGCAACCTCCGCTTCGGGCTCGAGCGGTCGCGCGGCCGTCCGCACTACGCGGCGTTCGCGCCGGTCGTCGAGCTGCTCGCGCTCGGCCCGCTCCTCGCGCGGCGCCCGCGGGCGCTCTCCGGCGGCGAGCGCCAGCGCGTCGCGCTCGGACGCGCGCTGCTGGGGCAGCCGCGACTCCTGATCCTCGACGAGCCGCTCGCATCGCTCGACGAGGGCCGCAAGGGCGAGATCCTGCCTTACCTCACGAGCCTGCGCGACGCCTACGCGGTGCCGATGGTGTACGTGAGCCACACGATCGACGAGGTCGTGCGCCTCGCGACGCACGTCGTGCTGGTCGCCGAGGGGCGCGTCGTCGCGACCGGGCCCGTGCACGAGATCTTCTCCCGCGCAGACCTGCGTGCGCACACCGGCCGCCGGTTCGAGGCGAGCTCGATCGTGGACGCGACGGTCGTCGCGCATCGCCCCGAATGGATGCTCACCGAGGTGGCGCTGGGCGACGCGACCCTCACGGTTCCTGCCTTCGAGGCGGCGCCGGGAACGCGGCTCCGCCTGCGCATCCGCGCGCGAGAGGTCGCACTCGCGCACAGCGAGCCGGTCGATTCGTCGATCGGTGGGCGGCTGTCAGGGCGCATCGCCGAGATCGTCCTGCGCGACGGCCCCTACGCCGAGGTTCTCGTCGACGTCGGCGGCGCATCCGTGTGGGCGCTGGTGACGCGCTATTCGGTCGATCGCATGGCACTCGCCGTCGGCATGCCGATCTGGTGCCTCGTCAAGACCGTGGCGCTCGACAACCGCCTCGTCAGCCCGGCGCCGCCGGGGTGAGCGCGTCCCCGCGCGTCAGCCTGCGCGGGACTTCTTCTTCGCGGCCGGCGGACGGTACGACGGCCTGAGCGCCGCGACGAGCGCGTCGACCAGCCCCTTGCATGCGCTCGCCGAACGCGTCTCCGCTTCGCGGTACGTCGCGACGAGTCGCGCGCCCCACGGCGTCACCGTCGCGGACCGCCCGGTCGCGCGACCGGGACGCGCGAGAACGACCGGCGCGCCGAACATCCGGTTCATCGTGTCGATCAGCAGCCACGCACGCCGGTACGACATGCCCATCGCGCGCGCGGCGGCGCTGATCGACTGCTCGCGCTCGACGGCTTCCAGCAGCGCGATCTTGCCGGGGCCGATCCGGTCATCTCCGCCGAACTGCAAGCGCAGGAATAGCGTCGGCCGCACGGCGCGCGAGGCCGCGCCCGACGGGCCGCCACAAGGGCGCGGGCCCTCACTGGGCGCGATGGCCGCAGGCCGCTTCGGGGAGGTCGCCCCGCCCGACGGGCCGCCCCGAGGGCGCGGGCCCCCTCGGGGGGAAGCGGCCGCAGGCCGCTTCGGGGGGATCACCGCGCCCGATGGGCCGCCCCGAGGGCGCGGGCCCCCTCGGGGGGAAGCGGCCGCAGGCCGCTTCGGGGGGATCACACTCACGCCGCCGCGACGCTCGACGCGCGAAGCGCAAGCACCTGCTGCGCGATGCCGCGATTCACCGCGCTGACGACCGCCTTCAGCGTCGCGGTCACGATGTTCGCGTCGAGGCCCACGCCGTACACCGTGGTCTCCTGTCCGATGCGCAACTGCACGTAGGCGACCGCGGTGGCGTCCTCGCCGCCGCCGGTCGCGTGCTCGTGGTAGTTCTGCACGTGGATGTCGAGGCCGAGGCGATCGCGCAGCGCGCGCACGAACGCATCGACCGGCCCGTTGCCGGCGCCCTCGGCGCGCGTCTCGCGACCGTCGATCGTGAGGCGCGCCGTCAGGTGCTCGACGCGGCCGTCGGCGGCGCTGTGCTGCGCGCGGTGGTCACGGTAGGCGAGCGGCTCGGCCACCACGTACTCGCGGTCGAACGCCGCGCGAATCTCCGCGGTCGCGAGCTCCTTGCCGGTCGCATCGGCCATGCGCTGGATCACCTGGCTGAACTCGATCTGAAGGAGGCGCGGCAGCGCGAGCCCGTGGTCGCGCTCGAGCAGGTAGGCGATGCCGCCCTTGCCCGACTGGCTGTTGACGCGGATCACCGCGTCGTAGGTGCGGCCGACGTCGGCCGGGTCGATCGGCAGGTACGGGACATCCCAGGCGACGTTGCCGTGCGCGAGATCCTGCGCGCGCGCCGCGAGGCCCTTCTTGATCGCATCCTGGTGCGAGCCCGAGAACGCGGTGAAGACGAGGTCGCCGCCGTACGGATGGCGCGGATGTACCGGCAGCTGGTTGCAGTGCTCGACCGTGCGGATCGCCTCGTTGATATCGGAGAAGTCGATGCCCGGGTCGACGCCTTGCGTGGTGAGGTTGAGCCCGAGCGTGACGAGGCACACGTTGCCGGTGCGCTCGCCGTTGCCGAACAGGCAGCCCTCGACGCGTTCGGCGCCTGCCATCTGCGCTAGCTCGGCCGCCGCGACGCCACAGCCGCGGTCGTTGTGCGGATGAACCGACAGCACGATGCGATCGCGCCGCGCGAGGTGGCGGTGCATCCACTCGATCTGGTCGGCGAAGAGGTTCGGCGTCGACATCTCGACCGTCGCCGGCAGATTGAGGATCATCCGGTTGCGAGTCGCCGGCGCCCACACCTCGGTCACCGCGTCGCAGATTTCCTTGGCGAAATCGAGCTCGGTGCCGGTGAAGCTCTCGGGCGAGTACTGGAACACCCAGTCGGTGTCGGCCTGCGCGAGCGCGAAGTCGCGCACCTGCTTCGCAGCGGTCACCGCGATGTCGACGATGCCCTCGCGCGGAAGCCCGAACACGACGCGCCGCTGCGTCGTGGACGTCGAATTGTAGAGGTGCATGATCGCGCGCCTGGCGCCGCGCAGCGACTCGAACGTGCGCCGGATCAGCGCCTCGCGCGCCTGCGTCAGAACCTGCACGGTCACGTCGTCGGGGATGCGCCCTTCCTCGACGAGCAGCCGCACGAAGTCGAAGTCGGTCTGCGACGCGGCCGGGAAGCCGATCTCGATCTCCTTGTAGCCCATCTTCACGAGCAGGTTGAACATGCGGAGCTTGCGCTCGGCGTCCATCGGCTCGATCAGCGCCTGGTTGCCGTCGCGCAGATCGACGCTGCACCAGATCGGCGGGCGCGTGATCGCCTGCGACGGCCAACGGCGGTCGGGGAGGTCGACCGGGGTCGCGGGCCGGTACTTGCGGGTCGGGTCGGGCTTCATCGTGGACATCCTTGGTGGACGCAGGGGTGGCGTCTTGAACGTCGATCCGCCGGTCCGGGTCGGACGGCGGCGGGCGGTGCTCGGCAGGAGGGGGAGGAGGTTATCTGCGCGCGGGGCGCAGGAGCAGCAGGCCCGGCAGGCCGAGGGCGAGCGCGATCGTCATGCGATCGGTCGCGAGGGCGCGGGCGGAAGCGGTGCGGCTGCTCATCCGGACAACGCTACCGGATTCAGCGCACCGCCGCAAGGGAATCCAGCCCGGGCGTCAGCTCGCGGCGGGCGGTTGTCGGCGCCGGCGCCACAGCGCCCACGCCGAGACCACGAAGCCGGACAGGAAATAGGCGACGAAGCCGGCGAACAGCACGACCGCCGGCTGGTAGGACAGGAGCGCGATCGCGACGACGAACAGGAGCACCGCGACGAACGGGACGCTCTTCTTCAGGTTGATCGCCTTGAAGCTGTAGTACTTGAGGTTCGACACCATGACGAGGCCGGCGGCGAGCGTGATCGCCCATGCCCACCACGACGCGCTCGCGGGCGCCACGCCGTAATCGTCGGCGACGAAGACGAAGCCGGCGACGAGCGCCGCGGCCGATGGGCTCGGTAGCCCCTGGAACCAGCGCTTGTCGGCGACCTCCAGCATCGTGTTGAACCGCGCGAGACGCAGCGCCGCGCCGGCGACGTAGACGAACGCGGCGATCCACCCGAGCTTGCCCAGCCCCTTCAACGACCATTCGTAGATGATCAGCGCGGGCGCCGCGCCGAAGCTCACCATGTCGGCGAGGCTGTCGTACTCGGCCCCGAACGCGCTCTGCGTGCGCGTCATGCGGGCGACCCGGCCGTCGAGACCGTCGAGCACCATCGCGATGTAGATCGCGATCGCCGCGGCGTCGAACCGCTGGTTCATCGCCTGCACGATCGCGTAGAAGCCCGCGAACAGCGCCGCCGTCGTGAAGAGGTTCGGCAGGATGTAGATGCCGCGCCTGCGCACCCGGTTCTTGGCGAGCACGCGTTGCTTGTCGAAGTCGACCATGGCGTGCGCTCCCTACCGGAATTCGGCGAGGATCGACTCGGTCGCGTAGACGACGTCGCCGACCGCCGCGCGCGGGGACGCGTCGGGCGGCAGGTAGACGTCGACGCGCGAGCCGAAGCGGATGAACCCGTAGCGCTGCCCGCGCGAGAGCGGGTCGCCCGGCTTCACGTAGCAGAGGATGCGACGCGCGACGAGCCCGGCGACCTGCACGCAGGTCACGTCGCGGCCCTCCCGCGTGCGAAGGTGCAGCGCGTTGCGCTCGTTCTCGGTGGACGCCTTGTCGACCGACGCGTTCAGGAACGCACCGGCGTGGTACCAGACGTCGCGCACCTCGCCGTCCACCGGGCTGCGGTTGCTGTGGACGTTGAAGACGTTCATGAACACCGAGATCCTGAGCGCGTCGCGCTCGAGCCACGGATCGCGCGCGGCGCCCACGCTCACGACGCGCCCGTCGGCCGGCGACAGCACGGCATTCGCATCGGCGGGGACCGCGCGCGGCGGATCGCGGAAGAACTGCACGACGAACGCGACGATCACGACGCCGAGGAGCGCGCCGGGCACGCCGCCGAGCCAGCCGAGCGCGACCGCCACCACGACCGCGATCGCGATGTGCGGCCAGCCCTCGCGGGCGATGATCGGATGCGGATAGAGGGACAAGGCGGGTGACGTCGCGTGGACGCGGCGATTCTAGCAGCGGGAGCGCGCGCGCGCCGTCGTCAGGACCGCCGTGCGGCACGGGCGGAGGTCCTACGCCGTCGTCAGGGCTTCTCGGCCTCGTCGACCTGGCGCGCGGTTTCGCGCGCATTCTCGATCACCGTTTGCTCGACGGCACGCGCGCGCTCGCGCGGATCGGTCGGTGGCGCGCCCGGCGCGGTCGCGACCGGCTTGCCGGCGACGCCGTAGCCCCTGAGCGCGCTCATCGCGAGCCACGCGACGATCGCGAGCGCGACGAGGATCGCGAGAAGGCCGATCCAGCCGCGCTGGCGTCGGCCTAGTTGCGCGTCTGGTCGACGAGCTTGTTCTTGCGGATCCACGGCATCATCGAGCGCAACTTCTCGCCCACCTGCTCGATCGAATGCTGCGCGGTCTGCCGGCGGCGCGCCAGGCGCATCGGCGCGCCGGCGCGGTTCTCGAGGATGAAGTCGCGCGCGTACTCGCCCGACTGGATGCGCG
>JBDTNO010000152.1:0-8627 GCA_039933715.1 Betaproteobacteria bacterium | reverse complement strand
AGCGGCCAGCTCACCGAGGGCTGCAGCGCGATCCGGACGACGCCGCGCAGCGCGAACGCGTCGTCGGCGACCAGCTCGGCGAGACAGTCGACTTCGGCGGTGAGCGCTTCGGCGCGCGGGAGGAGCCGCCGGCCCGCGGGTGTCAGGCGCGCACCGCGGCCGGTGCGCTCGAAGAGCCGCGCCGCGAGCTCCCGCTCCAGCGCGCCGATCCGCTTGCTCACCGCCGACTGGGTCGAGGAGGCGAGCGCGGCCGCCCGCGAGAAACTTCCCGTGGCGGCGACGTGCAGGAACAGTCTGAGCGGCTCGAGCTCCATGGGCGATAGGCCTATTCCATGGCAGAATAGCCCAACTTGCCGCATGTTCCTAGGGGCATGCCTTACCCGTCTTCCCGCGAACCCACGATGACGCCGGCCAACCTTCTCGTGCTCATGTCCGACGAGCACAACCCGAAGTTCCTCGGCGCCGCCGGACATCCGTTCATCGCGACGCCGAATCTCGACGCGCTGGCGGCGCGCGGCACGCGCTTCACGTCCGCGTACACGGCCTGCCCGATCTGCGTCCCGGCGCGCGCCGCCTTCGCGGTCGGGCGCTCCGTGCACGAGATCGGCTATTGGGACAACGCCGACGGCTACGACGGCGCGATCCCGAGCTGGCACCACCGGCTGCGCGCGGCCGGGCACCGCGTCGTGTCGATCGGCAAGCTGCATTTCCGCGGCCGCCCCGGCGACGACCACGGCTTCTCGGAAGAGATCATCCCGATGCACATCGTCGACGGCATCGGCGACGTCAAGGGGCTCGTGCGCGAGGACATCCCCAAGCGCAAGGGCGGCGACAAGATGGCGAAGCGCGCGGGGCCGGGCGAGTCGTCGTACACGACGTACGACCGCGACATCGCGGCGCGCGCGCAAGTGTGGCTGCATGACGAGGCGCCGCGCTGGCGCTCGCAGCCGTGGGCGTTGTTCGTGTCGTTCGTCGCGCCGCACTTCCCGCTGACCGCGCCGCCCGCCTGGTTCTACCGCTACTGGAAGCAGGACCTGCCGATGCCCAAGCTCTACGCGAACGAGCTGCGGCCCCGGCATCCCTACCTCGACGACTACGCGCACGCGGTCGACTACGACACGCATTTCCGGACCGAGAACGACGTGAAGCGCGCGATCGCCGGCTACGCGGGCCTCGTGAGCGCGATGGACGAGAACGTCGGTCTCGTGCTCGCGGCGCTGGAGGCCGCGGGACTCGCGGCGGACACGCGCGTGATCTACACGAGCGATCACGGCGACAACGCGGGCGCGCGCGGCCTGTGGGGCAAGTCGACGCTCTACGAGGAGTCCGCTGGCGTGCCGTTGCTGATGGCAGGGCCCGGCGTGCCCGCGGGTCGCGTCGTCGGCACGCCGGTGTCGCACGTCGATTGCGCGCCGACGATCCTGGAGGCGACGGGCGTCCCGTTGCCGAGCGGCGACGAGGCGCTGCCGGGCGCTTCGCTCTTCGCGGTGGCCGAAGGCGCGCAACCCACGCGCCCGGTGATCTCCGAATACCATGCGATCGGTTCGGTCGCCGGCGCGTTCATGCTCCGTTACGACCACTGGAAGTACTGCCACTACGTCGCGTATCCGCCGCAACTCTTCGACCTCGCTGCGGACCCCGAGGAGATGAACGACCTGGCGGGCGAACCGCGTTGCCGTGCACAGCTCGCGGAGAGCGAGCGGCGACTGCGTGCCGTGCTCGATCCGGAGGAAGTCGATGCGCGCGCCAAGCGGCGGCAGCGGGCGTTGCTGGCGAGCTTCGGCGGGCGCGACGCCGCGCTCGCACGCGGCGACCTCGGCTTCACGCCGGCGCCGGGAACGAAGCCGGAGATGAACTGACCAGGGATCGGTCGGGAACCGGACCCCGGCCACTCAGATGCGGAATCCGGTCCCCGGCGGCTTGCCGTTGGTGGTGACCGGACGCCGGATCGGCAGCGCGGCGGTTCCCGCGAACGTCGCGGCGTTTCCCATCGCCTCCTCGATCCGCAGCACCTCGTTCCATTTCGCCATGCGCTCGCCGCGCGCGAACGACCCGACCTTGAGCTGCCCGGCGTTCCAGCCGACCGCGAGATGCGCGACCGTGACGTCCTCGGTCTCGCCCGAGCGCGCCGAGACGATCGTTCCGAAGCCGTTGCGCTTGCCCGCATCGAGCGCCGCACGCGCTTCGGTCAGCGTGCCGGCCTGGTTCGGCTTCACGAGCACCGCGTTGCACGCGTAGTCGAGCGCCGCGCGATCGACCGACGCCGCGTGCGTCGTCAGGTAATCGTCGCCGACGACCTGCACGCGCTCGCCTACCGCCTCGGTGAAGCGGATCCAGCCGATACGGTCGTCCTCGGTGAACGGGTCTTCGATCGAGGCGATCGGAAAGCGGTCGATCCAGTCGACCAGCATCGCGGACATCGCGTCGCGATCGAGCGCGCGGCCGTCGAGCGCGAGCCGGTAGACGCCGTCGCGGCCGAATTCGGACGCGGCGATGTCGAGCGAGATCGCGACGTCGCTTCCCGGTTGCAGGCCCGCGCGCTCGATCGCGCGCACGAGCATCGTCAGCGCTTCCTCGTTCGACGCGAAATCCGGCCAGTAGCCGCCCTCGTCGGCGACGCCGCCGGACTTGCCGGCCTCCTGCATCAGCGCGCCGGCCGCGCGATACACCTCGGCGACGATCGCGATCGCGTCGCCGAACGTCCATGCGCCGACCGGCATCACCATGAAGTCCTGCACGTCGACGCGGCGACCCGCGTGCGCGCCGCCTCCGAAGATCTGCACCTCGGGCAGCGGCAACACGACCGGCGCGTCGCCCGCGAGATGCCGCCAGAGCGGGATGCGCCGCGCGGCGGCCGCGGCATGCGCGACCGCCATCGAGACCGCGACCGTCGCGTTGCCGCCGAGCTTCGCCTTGTTCGGCGTCGTGTCGAGCGCGACGATCGCCGCGTCGATCGCGGCCTGGTCGAGCGCGTCGTGCCCGCGCAACGCGGGGCCGATCCGCGCGCGCACGTGCTCGCAGGCCTGCAACACGTCGGTGCCGCCGAAGCGCGTGCCGCCGTCACGCAGGTCGACCGCCTCGCGCGTCCCGCGCGACGCGCCGGCGGGCGCGATCGCACGGCCGGTCGCGCCGCCGGCGAGCGCGACCTCGGCCTCGACGGTCGGGCGCCCGCGCGAATCCCAGACGCGGCGCGCGCGTACCGTGGCGATCGACGCGTCGCTCACGAGAACGCTTCGCGGACGTGCCGGCTGAGGGTCATCGCGGCATTGTGCCCGAGCAGCGCGGCCGCTCAGTCGCCCGACCAGTCGTGCGCGATCGCGTCGAGACGCGTCGGCGCCTCCGCGACGCGCGGCCGTGCGAATGCACGCACCCGGTCGCGATCGCGCTCGTCGGTCAGGTACTCGACCGGCGACTTCCCGTCGATCCGCGCGAGCAGCAGCGCGGGCAGCAACGCCGCCGTTCGCCGCTCGACCTTCGCCCATGGCTCCCAGGCGACGCGCGCGCGGTAGCCTTCGACGAGCGCCGCGTAGGCATCGAGAGCGCGGGCGCGGAGCGCGGGCCGCCACGCGCCCTTGAGCAGCAGGTGGTTCAGCACGAATGCCAGGTCGAACGCCGGATCGCCGAACCACGCGCACTCGGCGTCGAGGATCACCGGACCCGACGGGCCGATCAGGAGGTTCTTCGGGCTGAAGTCGCCATGAACGAGCACCCGCCGCGTCGCCGCCGTGGTCGCGACCAGCGCCGCGAACCGCCCGGCGAGGTCCGGATGCGCGCGCCCGGTCGCCTCGAGGTAGGGCTCGAGCCGGATCGCGTGGAACACCGCGTCGGTGGCGAACGCTTCCGCGACCTCCGCCCGATCGGCGGTCGCCGCGTGGATTCGACCCAGTACGTCACCCACCGCCCGGGCGCTCGCCGGCTCGATCGTCCCGTCCCGCAGCAGCGCCTTCCAGACCGGGTAGCGCTCGGGTGGAAGCCAGCTCATCGCGAACGCGCCGGCGTTCGGGTCGTCGCCGAGGATCGCCGGGACCGCGTCGGGGGCGATGCGCGCGGCGGCCCGGAACCAGGCGACTTCGGAGCGGTTGCGCTCGACCGGCGCCTGCCAGTCCGCCGCGACCTTGAGCCGCGCGAGGGCCCGCTTGACGCAGAACGTCGAGGTCGGGGTTTCCACCCGCCAGATATCCGAGGACACCCCGCCATCCAACGGGATCAACGTCACGAGTTGGTCAGTGCTCACTAACGCCATTCGGGCCAGAGAATCAAGGATTTCGCGATACACTCGTTCTCCCGCCGGCACCGGAGCCGACCCGCCGTTCGCGATCATCTTTGGGACACTTTCGCGCGGAACGAAATTTGCATGCAGGTCCGGACCCGGTCAGCGAATGTCCCGTCGCATGACGACGCGGGCGCGCGGCCGGAGGGTTGGGAGGAGCGATGACGCGATACGGATTCTCGATCAAGACGCGCTACGGCCAGCGCGTCGAGAACATCCACATCATGGCCGGCACGCAGGACGACGCCGAGCGCCGCCTGCGGCAGATGTACCACCAGTGCCAGATCATCGAATGCCGCGAGCAGGCGGTCCCGCGCCGCCTCGACACGCTCGACGTCGAGGGCGTGATCGGCATGATCAGCGCCGCCTCCCTCTCAGCGCAGAAGTCCGGCACCCACTAGCTCGTCCAGTAACGCCGTGTAGTCGTGCGCGCCGCGGCTCTCGGGTGCGTGCCGGAACACGTCCAGCCCCTCGGCGGGGCTCTCGGCCAGCTTGACGTTCTCGCGGATGCGCGTGACGCACACGTCCTCCTGCCGGAACGCCGCCGCCATCGCCGCGACGACCTCGGCGCTCATCCTGCGGCGCATGTCGAAGCGCGTGATCACGTAGCGCCGCGCGAGCCGCTGCTTGAACACGGGTTCGAGCGCGTTCAATGCGTGCTCGACCTCCTTCGCGCCCTGCACGGCGAGGTAGTCGGCGGAAACCGGCACGAGCACGAGATCGCAAGCGAAGACCGCGTTGAGCGACAGCACGTTGAGCAGCGGGCAGCAGTCGATCACGACCGGGCCGGCGATCGCGTCCTTCGCGCGGAGCGCATGGCGAAGGCGCGTGACCACGTTCACACCCTTGCCGAGCACCGCGTCGAGCTTCGCGAGTTCCATGTGCGCCGGGCAGATCGCGACGCCGCTTCCGCTGATGCGCGCGATCTCGACGAGCGGCCGCTGGCGCGCGAAAAAGCCGTACATCGTGTCGTCCGCCGCGCGCGGCTGCACGCCGAACACGTGCGACAGGTGCCCCTGCGGATCGAGGTCGATGCCGAGCGGGCGGCGGCCGCTTTTCGCGATGCCGGCCAGCAGGTTCAGCGCGGTCGTCGTCTTGCCGACGCCGCCTTTCTGGTTGAACACCGCGATGATCGTCACGATGCGAGGATACCGTGATTGCCGCGGGGCATCCGCGCGGCGGCTTACGCTGCCGCGAGGCGTCGCGCGCGTAGAATGACGCCGTTTCCGCGTCCCTGGCCCGGCCTTTGTCCAACTCCCCCATCCACGTCGTCGTGATGGCCGCAGGCCAGGGGAAGCGCATGCGCTCGTCGCGGCCCAAGGTGCTGCACACGATCGCGGGCCGGCCGATGCTCGCGCACGTGCTCGATGCCGCGCGATCGATCGCGCCGAAGGCCGTCGCGGTCGTCGTCGGGCATGGCGCCGACGAGGTCGAGCGCGCGCTCGCCGCGCCCGGACTCACGTTCGTGCGGCAGGATCCGCCGCGCGGGACCGGCGACGCGGTGCGCGTCGCGCTCGCGGCGCTCCCGCGCGACGGCGTCACCGTCGTCATCAACGGCGACACGCCGCTGATTCCGGGGCCGCTGCTGCATGCGCTCGCCGAGCACGCGTCGCGCGGGCATCTCGCGGTGCTGACCGCGCACGTCGCGGATCCCTCGGGTCTCGGCCGCGTCGTGCGCGACGGCGCGGGGAGCGTGCGGCGCATCGTCGAGGACCGCGACGCGTCGCACGCCGAGCGCGCGATCGACGAGATCTACACGGGCGTGCTCGCGGCGCCGACGGCGTTGCTCGCCGCGTGGGTCGCGAAGCTCGAGCCGCACAACGCGCAGGACGAGTACTACCTGACCGACGTCGTGGCAGCGTCGGTCGCCGATGGTGTCGCGGTCGACGCGGTGATCGCGCGCGACGAGCGCGACACGCGCGGCGTCAACGACCGCGCGCAACTCGCGGACGTTGAGCGGATCGTGCAGCGGCGCCTGGCCGAAACGCTGATGCGCGCGGGGGCGACGATCGCCGATCCGGCGCGCTTCGACCTGCGCGGCACCCTGGCGTGCGGCAGCGACGTGTCGATCGACATCGGCTGCATCTTCGAGGGGCGCGTCGTGCTCGGCGACGGCGTGCGCGTCGGCCCCCACTGCATCCTGCGCGATTGCGAGATCGGCGCCGGCAGCGAGGTGCGCCCCTACTCGATCGTCGAGGGCGCGACGATCGGAGCGAACTCGTGGGTCGGGCCCTACGCGCGGCTGCGCCCGGGCACCGTGCTCGCCGACGAGGTGCACATCGGCAACTTCGTCGAGGTGAAGGCGAGCACGCTCGGCCGCGGCTCGAAGGCGAACCACCTCGCCTACGTGGGCGACACGACGATCGGCGAGCGCGTGAACTTCGGCGCGGGCGCGATCACCGCCAACTACGACGGAGCGAACAAGAACCGCACCGTCATCGGCGACGACGCCTCCATCGGCTCCAACGTCCTGCTCGTCGCGCCGATCGAAGTCGGCGCGGGAGCGACGATCGCGGGCGGCAGCACGATCAGCAAAGACGCGCCCGCCGGCGAACTGACGGTGGCGCGCGCGAAACAGACGACGGTGCCTGGCTGGAAGCGGCCGGCGAAGAAGCCGCCGGCGGGCTGACGCTGCCATGAAGAAGGTCGCGTCGGCGCCGATCGACCCCTCGCGCTGTCCCAGGTGCGGCGGACCGAATGCGTGCGCGATGGTTGCCGCGCCCGGTGCGGACGCGCGATTCAAGCGCAACACCTCGCCAGCCGCGTCGTCGGACGACCTCGGCAATCATCAACCATGCTGGTGCACGCGCGTCATCGTTCCCGCGACGCTCGTCGCGTCGTTGCCCGAGGCCGCGAAAGGCGCGACCTGCCTGTGCGCCGGGTGCATCGCCGGCGCAGGGCGCGCGCCACCTCGCATGCAGGTGCGCGGGCAGGGGTCAGGTTCCGCGCTCTGACCCTTGCGCCCGCGGCAACGGAATCGCAGGCGCGAACTTCGCGCGCTTCGCGACGAAGTGGCTCCTGACATTGCGCACGCGGAGCTCGTCGGTCATCAGGCGCTGCAGGAACGTGTGCCACGACGGCATGTCGCCGACGGTGGCGACGAGCACGAAGTCGGGACCGCTCGCGGTGCGGTAGCACTGCTGGACGGCGTCGTCGCGCGTGGCGCGGTCCTCGAACGCGTCGAGTGTCTCCGCGGTCCGCGGCTCCAGCGTCACCTCGACGATCGCACTCAGCCCGGGAGCCAGCTTGTCCGCGGAAAGTAGCGCGACCGTACGCTCGATGTAGCCCGCCTCGACCAGCCGTCGGGTCCGGCGGAGCGCGGTCGCGGGCGAGACGTGGATGCGAGCGGCGAGATCCTGGTTGGTCAGCGAGGCGTCGCGCTGGAGCTGGTCGAGCAGGCGGAGGTCGATCAGGTCGAGGTCCATGGCTTGCTGTGATGCAATATTATTGCAATCAAAGGAAGTGGCGCAATTTTATTCCATAATTGTATTGCATTTGGCTGAACATTTCCAAACCAGCAGGATAACCTCCACGGCATGTGTGGAATCGTCGGCGCGGTCAGCTCGCGCAACATCGTCCCGATCCTGGTCGAGGGCCTGAAGCGCCTCGAATACCGCGGCTACGACTCCTGCGGCGTGGCCGTCTGGCAGGACGGCAACCTGCGGCGCACGCGCAGCACCGACCGGGTCGCCGAGCTCGACGCGCTGGTGCAGCGTGACGGCGTCGACGGCAGCACCGGCATCGCCCACACGCGCTGGGCGACCCACGGCGCGCCGGCCGTGCACAACGCGCATCCGCATTTCTCGCACGGCAGCGGCGCCGACGCGATCGCCTCGCGGCCGGGACGCGTCGCGGTCGTGCACAACGGCATCGTCGAGAACCACGAGGCGCTGCGCGAAAAGCTCGAAGCGCGCGGCTACGTCTTCGCGAGCCAGACCGACACCGAGGTCATCGCGCATCTCGTCGACCTCCACTACGAGGGCGATCTCTTCGACGCGGTGAAGCGTGCCGCGCTCGAGTTGCAGGGCGCTTACGCGATCGCGGTGTTCTGCCGCGACGAACCCCACCGCGTCGTCGGCGCGCGGCTCGGCTCGCCGCTCGTGCTCGGGATCGGCGACGGCGAGACGTTCCTCGCGTCCGACGCGATGGCGCTCGCGGGCGTTACCGAGCGCATCGTCTATCTCGAGGAAGGCGACGTCGCCGACCTCCAGCTCGGCCGCCACTGGATCGAGCATCGCGTCGAGGGCGGCGACCGCTACCAGCGCGTCGACCGCGACGTGCGGCGCGTCGCCGCGTGGACCGGCGCCGCGCAACTCGGCCCCTACCGGCACTACATGCAGAAGGAGATCTTCGAGCA
>JBDTNO010000151.1:0-8628 GCA_039933715.1 Betaproteobacteria bacterium | reverse complement strand
GATCGCACCCGCGGAAGTCGTCGGGCTGGTCGGCGAGTCCGGCTGCGGCAAGTCCACGCTCGGCCGGCTCGCCGTCGGGCTCCTGCCGCTTTCGGCGGGCGAGCGCCGCTGGAAAGGCGCGCCGATCGACGGGCTCGATCCCGCCGCCGCGCGCGAGCAACAGTTGCGGATGCAGATGATCTTCCAGGACCCGTACGCTTCGCTCAACCCGCGCATGCGCGTCGTCGACATCGTCGGCGAGGCGCCGGTCGCGCACGGGCTGATCGCGCGGCGCCAGCAGGTCGAGTTCGTCGGCCTCCAGCTCAATCGCGTCGGCCTGGACCCGACGCTGATGCGCCGCTTCCCTCACCAGTTTTCCGGCGGGCAGCGCGCGCGCATCGGCATCGCGCGCGCGCTCGCCGTGAAGCCCGAGTTCCTGGTCTGTGACGAGTCGGTCGCCGCGCTCGACGTGTCGATCCAGGCGCAGGTGCTGAACCTGTTCGTGGACCTCGGGCGCGCGCTGTCGCTCACCTATCTCTTCATCAGCCACGACCTCGGCGTCGTCCAGCACATCAGCGACCGCGTCGTGATCATGTATCTCGGCCGCGTCGTCGAGAGCGGCCCCACGCCCGAGCTCTTCGCCGCGCCGAACCATCCGTACACGCAGGCGCTGCTCGCGGAGATCGGGCGCGTCGAGGCGAAGAAGCGCGTGTTCGTGCCGGTGAAGGGCGAGATCCCGTCGCCGCTCGATCCTCCGACCGGATGCCACTTCCATCCGCGCTGCCCCTATGCGATGGCGCGCTGCCGCGAGGCCGCGCCGGCGCTGGTCGAGATCGCGCCGGGGCGAAAGTCGGCGTGCTGGCTCAACGACGCGGCGACGACGGCCGCCGCCGCATGATCGCGCCGTTCTCGCGGCACGATCCTCCCGGCGCCCGTGCGCCGCTGGTGCTCGACTCGCCGCATTCGGGCGAGGCGTATCCCGAGGACTTCGACCACGCGGTGCCGCGCGATTTGCTCCGCCGCGCCGAGGACACGCATGTCGCGCGGCTGTGGCGCGGCGCGTTGACGCACGGCGCGACGCTGATCGAGGCGCACTTCCCGCGCGCATGGATCGACCCCAATCGCGGCCTCGAGGACATCGACCCGGCGTTGTTCGCGGACGGCGACCGCTGGCCGGGCCCGATCGCGCCGACGCGCAAGACCGCGCAGGGGATCGGACTCGTCTGGCGGCTCGCGCACGGCGGCGCCCCGCTGTACGCGCGCCCGCTCACGGTGGCCGAGGTCGAGCGGCGCATCACGTCGTGCTGGCGCCCCTACCACCGGGCCCTCGCGCAAGCGCTCGACGAGCGTCATGCCGCGTTCGGCGCCGTGTACCACGTCAATTGCCATTCGATGCCCGCCATCGGCGACGTGCTTTCCGACGATCCGGGACGCGAGCGCGCCGACGTCGTGCTCGGCGATCGCGAGGCGACGACCTGCGATCCCGCGTTCACGCGATTCGCCGCCGAGCGGTTCGCCGCGCGCGGCTACTCGGTCGCGGTCAACGATCCATACAAGGGCGTGGAGATCGTCCGGCTGCACGGCCGCCCCTCCGAGCGCCGGCACAGCCTCCAGGTCGAACTGAAGCGCACGCTGTACATGGACGAGGCCTCGCTCGCGCCCGGCGCAGGATACGCGCGCCTCGCCCGCGATCTCGCCGACATCGCAGGCGAGCTTGCAATGCACGCGCGCGAGCATGCGGGGGGCGACGGCCACGTTCGGTAACTGGTCAGGCCGCTTGACCGCCCGCCCCGGCCTGCGCTAACGTCACCGCGTCGAGCCCGCGCTCGCCCGGCGTAAAAACCGGTGCGCGGGCGTCGCCTCACCCTGGAGGAACACCCGATGAAGACCTTCGCCAGCGCCGTCGCGCTCGCCCTAGCCGTATTCGCGGGCGCCGCGGGCGCCGCTTACCCGGAACGCCCGATCACCTTCGTCGTGCCCTGGGGCGCAGGCGGCGGCACCGACGGCACCGCCCGGTATTTCGCCACGATGATGGAGAAGGAGCTCGGCCAGCCGGTCAACGTGGTCAACCGCACCGGCGGCAGCGGCGTGGTCGGCCACAGCGCGATCGCGACCGCCCCGGCCGACGGCTACACGGTCGGCATGATCACCGTCGAGATCACGATGATGCACTGGCAGGGGCTGACCGAGCTGGCGCCCGCGTCCTACACGCCGCTGGCGCTCGTCAACTCCGATCCGGCGGGCTTCACCGTCAGTGCGACCTCGCCGTTCAAGTCGGTCAAGGAAGTGCTCGACTACGCACGCGCGAACCCGGGAAAGTTGAAAGCGTCGGGCACCGGGCAGGGCGGCATCTGGCACCTCGCGCTGGCCGGGATGCTGGACGAACTCAAGATTCCCCAGACGGCGATTCCGTGGGTGCCCTCCAACGGCGCCGCGCCGGCGATGCAGGACCTCGTCGCAGGCGGCGTCGACATCGTCACCTGCTCGCTGCCGGAAGCGCGCGCGCTGATCGAGGCCGGCAAGGCCAGGCCGCTCGCGGTGATGGACGACAAGAGGGCCGCGCTGTTCCCCGACGTGCCGACGATGCAGCAATCGATGGGCATGAACTATCCGGTCGCGGCCTGGCGCGGGATCGCCGGCCCGAAAGGCATGCCCGCCGACGTCAACGCGAAGCTGATCGCGACGATCCAGAAGATCGCCGAAAGCAAGGAATGGAAGGATTTCGCGGCGAGCAGGGGCTACGGCACCGCGTGGGCGCCGGGCGTGGAGTTCGCGTCGTTCATGGCGCGGGGCGACGCGGCCATGGGCAAGACGATGAAGGCCGTCGGCTTGGCGAAGTGACGGGACGGGTTTCCGCGAGCGGCGCTTCGCGAACGCTGGCGACGGTTCCCCGCGTTCGCGGGGAGCCGCCGAGGTCGCGACGTCGCGCGACCGGCCGCGCTCGACGGACGCCAGCGTCATGAAGATCAGCGACGCGGTCTTCGGCGCGGTATTCCTGCTCGTCGGCGTCGTGGTCGTCGTGCACGTGCAGGCGTTTCCGCGGATCCCGGGACAACAGGTCGGCCCGGGGCTGTTCCCGGGCCTGGTCGCCGCCGGGCTCGCCGTCTGCGGCGTCATCCTGATCGTAAGCGGCTACCGCAAGCGGGCGACCGAGCCGTGGCTCGAGACCGCGGAGTGGATGCGCTCGGGCCGGCATTTCGTCGCGTTCGCCGCCATCGTCGGTGGCGTAGTCGCCTACGTGCTGGTCGCGGAGTCGGTCGGCTTCCTGATCGTCGCGCCGATCCTGTTGTGGCTGTGGCTCACCGTCCTCGGTGTGCGGCGCGGGACGGCGGTGGTCGTCGCGATCGTGGCGACCTTGGTGATCTGGTACGCGTTCTACAGGTTCCTGCGCGTGCCCCTGCCGTGGGGCGTGCTCACCCGATTCGCCTTCTGATGGACGCTCTCGCCGTCGCCGCCGGCATGGTCTTCAGCGCGAAGACCCTTTGGCCGATGGTGTTCGCGGCGCTGTTCGGGCTGTTCGTCGGCGCGGTCCCCGGACTGACGGCGACGATGGCGACCGCGCTCCTGGTGCCGGTCACGTTCTTCATGGAGCCGATCCCGGCGATCGCGACGATCGTCACCGCCACGGCGATGGCGATTTTTTCGGGCGACATCCCCGGCTGCCTGCTGCGCATGCCAGGAACGCCGGCCTCCGCCGCGTATTGCGACGAGGCGTACGCGATGACGAAGAAGGGGCAGGCCGAGACCGCCCTCGGCGCGGGCCTCGTGTTCTCGGCGATCGGCGGCCTGTTCGGCACGGCCGTGTTGATCCTGTCCGCGCCGGCGCTCGCCGAAGTCGCGCTCAAGTTCAGCTCGTTCGAGTACTTCTGGCTGGTGCTGCTCGGATTGACCTGCGCGATCGTGATCACGTCGGAGCGTCCGCTGAAGGGTGTCGTGTCGCTGCTGATCGGTCTCTCGGTCGCCTGTGTCGGGCTCGGCAATCCCGCGGGCTTCCCGCGCTTCACGTTCGGCAGCACCGAACTGATGGGCGGCATCGGCTTGATCCCGCTGATGATCGGCATGTTCGCGATCTCGGAGATCATCCGGTTCGCCGTCGACACGATGCCACCGCTCAAGATCGTCGACCAGCCGATCCACAACGTGTTCAAGGGCATGTGGGCGCTGACGGTCAAGTACCCGAAGCAGATCCTGCGCGGCAGCGTGCTCGGCACGCTGGTCGGCGCCCTTCCCGGCGCCGGCGCCGACATCGCGGCGTGGATGAGCTACGGGATCAGCAAAAAGCTGTCGAAGGAGCCGGAGAAGTTCGGCACCGGGCACGTCGAAGGCATCGTCGAGAGCGGTGCGGCGAACAACAGCGCGCTCGCCGGCGCGTGGATTCCCGCGCTGGTGTTCGGCATCCCCGGCGACTCGATCACCGCGATCGTGATCGGCGTCCTGTACATGAAGAACATGAACCCCGGGCCGACGCTGTTCACGCAGAACCCGCAGAACATCTACGCGGTGTATCTGCTGTTCATCATCGCCAACCTGATCATGATCCCGCTGGGCTGGATGTGCATCAAGGCGGCCAAGAAGATCCTGCTGGTGCCGCGCAACATCCTGATGCCGGTGATCCTGCTGTTCTGCATCGTCGGCTCGTTCGCGATCAACAACACGCCGTTCGACATCGGCGTGATGCTGGTGGCGGGTGTCGCCGCCTACCTGCTCGAGGAGAACGGCTTCCCCGTGTCGCCGGCGATCCTCGGCGTGGTGCTGGGCGGCATGCTGGAGGAGAACTTCGTCACGTCGATGATCAAGGCCGACGGCAATGTCCTCGCGTTCTTCAGCCGTCCGATCGCGGCCACGCTCGGCGCGCTCACGCTCGCCGCCTGGTTCCTGCCGCCGGTGATCCGGCGGTTGCGCCGGTACGCCGGCGCCTAGACGCCCGGGTCCCCACGCCGCACGCGGCGCCGGGATTCGCCCTCGGGCGCGCGGCCCGGGTCCCCTTTGCCCGGGCATCCCGCAGCGCGGTATAATCGAACGGATTTACTGGGTCGCGGCGACCCCGCGCGAGGCGCCTTTCGCTCGCGCCGGACGCCGGCGAGCCACGGAAACCCCATGCGCGGCAAGCTCACCGTCGGAAACTGGAAGATGAACGGGGGGCTCGCCGAGAACGCGGCGAGGTTCTCGGCGCTCGTCGACGGATGGCGGGCGACGGAGGGACGTGGAATCGCCGTGTGCGTGCCGTTTCCGTATCTCGCGCAGGCGCGCGAGGCGCTCGATGGCACCGAGGTCGGCTGGGGCGCGCAGGACGTGAGCGCGCATGCGAGCGGCGCGTACACGGGTGAGGTGTCCGGCGCGATGCTCGCGGAGTTCGGGTGCCGTTACGCGATCGTCGGGCATTCGGAGCGCCGCCAAACCCACGGCGAGCGCGACGGCGAGGTGGGCGCCAAGGCGCGCGCGGCGCTGGCGGCGCGGCTGACGCCGATCGTGTGCGTCGGCGAGACGCTCGCGGAGCGGGAGGCCGGCGCGACCGGCACCGTGGTGGAACGCCAGCTCGGCGCGGTGGTCGATGCGTTGGGCGCGGACCTTCCGCGCATCGTCGTCGCCTACGAGCCGGTCTGGGCGATCGGCACCGGGCGGACCGCGAGCCCGGGCGAGGCGCAGGACGTGCATGCGAGCCTGCGCGGGCAACTGGCGCGCGGCGGTGCCCGCGAGGTGCCGGTGCTGTACGGCGGCAGCGTGAAGGCGGCGAACGCCGCCGCGCTGTACGCGATGCCCGACGTGGACGGCGGGCTGGTGGGCGGCGCGTCGCTGGACGCGCGCGAACTGATGGCGATCGCGCGAGCGTGAAGCGCGCGACTTGAGACGGAACGGCGATGAACTACATCGAAGGCTTCCTGCTGGTGCTCCACGTCGGCGTCGCGCTGGCGATCTGCGGCTTCGTGCTCCTGCAACACGGCAAGGGCGCGGACATGGGCGCGGCGTTCGGCGGCGGCGCGTCGGGCAGCCTGTTCGGCGCGTCGGGCTCGTCGAACTTCCTGTCGCACACGACGGCGTTCCTCGCCGCCGTCTTCTTCCTGACGAGCATCGGGCTGACCTGGTATGCGTCGTCGCACGGCACCGCGGGCGGCCTCATGGACCGCAGCGTGCTCGACAGGAATCCGCCGGTCACGAGCCCGGCGCCTGCGACCACACCGCCGGCACCGGGCGCGCCGTCGCCGACGGTTCCGGCGGGAGACGGCTCGAAGGCGGGCGAGGTGCCCAAGTAACGAACCAATGGCAGGTCGGGCGTCGCGATGGGCGGCGTCCGGGCGCGCGCGGCGCGCCGCGGAGCTACAGCCGACGTGGTGAAATTGGTAGACACGCTGTCTTGAGGGGGCAGTGGCGAAAGCCGTGGGAGTTCGAGTCTCCCCGTCGGCACCACAGACAACGCAGCAAGGGCGACAGCAACCACGCAGGTGCGGCGGCGCCGGGACGTCACCGGCGAGGAGTCGAAGGCCCGCTGCCCGTCCGCGAAGGCGCAAGGCAACCATGCTCGAAACCTACTTCCCCGTCCTGATGTTCATCGTCGTCGGGCTCGTGCTCGGCGGCGCGCTGCTCGGCGTCGGCCGCCTCGTCGCCCCCCACAAGCCCGACGCGAAGAAGCTCTCGCCCTACGAGTGCGGCTTCGAGGCGTTCGAGGACGCGCGCATGAAGTTCGACGTGCGCTACTACCTGGTCGCGATCCTGTTCATCCTGTTCGACCTCGAGATCGCCTTTCTCTTCCCGTGGGCGGTCGTGCTCCCCGAGATCGGCTTCTTCGGCTACGCGGCGATGATGGTGTTCCTGGCGATCCTCGTCGTCGGCTTCGTCTACGAGTGGAAGAAGGGCGCGCTCGAGTGGGAATGAACCGCATCCCGGCGCGGGGCTAGCGGCGATGGCGATCGAGGGCGTCCTCGAGAAGGGCTTCGTCACGACCACGCTCGACAGCGTGATCAACTGGGCCCGCAACGGCTCGATGTGGCCGATGACGTTCGGCCTCGCGTGCTGCGCGATCGAGATGATGCACGCGGGCGCCGCGCGCTACGACCTCGACCGCTTCGGCGTCGTGTTCCGGCCGAGCCCGCGCCAGTCCGACGTGATGATCGTCGCCGGCACGCTGTGCAACAAGATGGCGCCGGCGCTGCGCAAGGTCTACGACCAGATGGCCGAGCCGCGCTGGGTGATCTCGATGGGCTCGTGCGCGAACGGCGGCGGCTACTACCACTACTCGTACTCGGTCGTGCGCGGCTGCGATCGCATCGTGCCGGTCGACATCTACGTGCCCGGCTGCCCGCCGACAGCCGAGGCGCTGCTCTACGGCATCCTGCAGCTCCAGAACAAGATCTGGCGCACGAACACGATCGCCCGCGGATGACGAGCGCTCCCGAAGCCCTCGCCGAGGCGATCCGCTCGACGCTCGGCGAATCGATCGCCGCCGCGACCGTCGCGTTCGGCGAGGTGACCGCGGTCGTCCCGCACGATCGGCTCCTCGAGACGATGCGCAGCCTGCGCGACGCCGGCGCATTCCGCTTCGACCAGCTGATCGACGTGTGCGGCGTCGACTACTCGACCTACGCGAACGCGCCGCGCGTGGGCCCGCGCTTCGCCGCCGTCTACCATCTGCTGTCGATGCCGAACAACGCGCGCCTGCGCGTGCGCTCGTTCGCGCTGGACGACGACTTCCCGGTCCTGCCGTCGATGATCGACCTGTGGCCCTCGGCGAACTGGTTCGAGCGCGAGGCGTTCGACCTCTACGGGATCATGTTCACCGGGCACCCCGACCTGCGGCGGCTGCTCACCGACTACGGCTTCGTCGGCCATCCGTTCCGCAAGGATTTCCCGGTCTTCGGCCACGTCGAGATGCGCTTCGACCCCGAGCAGGGCCGCGTGATCTACCAGCCGGTCACGATCGAGGCGCGCGAGATCACGCCGCGCATCGTGCGCGAGCGCAACTACGCGGACAACGAGTAGCGCCGTGCCGCACGGAAATGGCTGAAATTCGCAACTACACGATGAACTTCGGGCCGCAGCATCCGGCGGCCCACGGCGTGCTGCGCCTCGTGCTCGAGCTCGACGGCGAGGTGATCGAGCGCGCCGACCCGCACATCGGCCTCTTGCACCGCGCGACCGAGAAGCTCGCCGAGACGCGGACCTGGATCCAGTCGCTGCCCTACATGGACCGGCTCGACTACGTGTCGATGATGTGCAACGAGCACGCGTATTGCCTCGCGATCGAGCGGCTCCTGGGCATCGAGGTGCCGATCCGCGCCCAGTACATCCGCGTGATGTTCGACGAGCTCACGCGCATCCTCAACCACCTGATGTGGCTCGGCGCGCATTCGCTCGACGTCGGCGGCATGACGACGTTCCTCTACTGCTTCCGCGAGCGCGAGGACCTGTTCGACATGTACGAAGCGGTGTCGGGCGCGCGCATGCACGCGGCCTACTACCGCCCGGGCGGCGTCTACCGCGACCTGCCGGACCGCATGCCGCGCTACGAGGCGCAGCACACCCGCACGGCGCGCGCGCTCGCGGCGATGAACGAGAACCGCCAGGGGACGCTGCTCGACTTCATCGAGGATTTCGCGCGGCGCTTCCCGGCCAACGTCGACGACTACGAGACGCTGCTCACCGACAACCGGATCT
>JBDTNO010000150.1:0-8638 GCA_039933715.1 Betaproteobacteria bacterium | reverse complement strand
GCGAGGATGTGCAACGACGAGGGCGGGCGCTTCCAAAAGATCACCCGGAGGGCCCATGCCGCGCTGGCCGCAGGGCGTGGTTGCTCGCTTGTCGTGTGCAGCAAGCACACTTCCGCACTCGCGCCTGGCCCTGCGGCCAGCGCGGCATGGGCGCGAGTGCCCCGGTAGCGCTAACAGGCCCTACTGCGCGAGCACTTCGGCGCCCGGCGGCAACGTCCCCGGCTTGAACAGCAGCGTGAGCCCGGTCGACGCATCACGGTCGGGATGGATGCCCGACAGCATGCGCACGTCGGTGATGCGGCAATCCTCCGCGAGTTGCGCGAGCATCGCGACGACGTCGGCGACGCGGTCGAGCGGGTGCAGCGGACAGCGGAACCCTTCCGCTTCGCGCGGTGCGAACGGCGACGACAGCGACAGCCGGATCTCGCCTCCGGCGGGAGCGTCCGCGGCGCGATGTGCGCTGATCACGGCGACCGGCTCGCCGACCGACGCGCGCAGGCGCCGGACCGCGTTGCTCACGAACAGCGCGGCGCCGGCCTCGCGCTGAACCTGCCGGCCGTTGGCGACGGCCGCCGGCAGAGATTGCGGCGCGCGCGGCATCGCCACGATCGACGTTTCGGGCGTCGCCAGGGCGCGCGACAACGCGCGCGTGAACGGAACGCCCCACGTGCCGATCCGCGTGTCGCCGCACAGCGCCACGGTCGAGGCGGCGAGCGCGGATCCCACGAGGAAGCGCAAGTGCACGCGCTCGCCGCCGGGCATCGCGACCCATGCCGCAGGCGCGAGGTCGATCGGCGCGAGCGGTCCATCCGACTCGGCGGGCGCCATCGCGCGCAGCAGCGCCGGAAGCGCCGCGATGTCGATCGAGTCCGCGGCGCACAGCGCGTTCGACAGCGTGAAGTGGCGGTTGCCGTTGAGCGCGCCGTGTTCGACCAGGATCGCCACCAGCGCGTCGGGCGCGTCGACGATCGCCTCGACCGGATGCTCGTCCGCGTCCTCCGATCCGGCGACGATCACGATCGGCAACGCGAACGGAACCGGACGCAGGCCCGCAGCGGGCGCGCGCTCGACTTCCGTCACGATGGCACGCCACAGATGGCGATAGCTGGCGACGGACGGGCTCGATGCGAGCATGCGCTCCAGGACCCCGCCGTCGCCCGTGTCGAGGATGGCCGCGATGCCCGACGCGAGCTCGCGCTCGCACGCGTCCCGGACGACGCCGGTCGACGCCTCGAGCGAACGCTGCGCGATGTCGTGCAGCGTGCGCGAGGCCGGCTCGGCTTCGGCAGACGGCGGAAACACGCGGGGATCGGGAACCATGGGAAGCGTGCGATTTTCGCACGCATGCGCGATCCGTCCGCCTCGGTCGCGCATCGCGCAAGGGTTGACCGCCGCCGACGCGCGGGCGCATGGTGACGACTCGCAAGCCATCGACCGGAGCCTGCCATGTACAAGAACCTGCTCGTCGCCACCGACGGATCGAAGCTGTCGGGCAAGGCGGTCGCGCACGCCATCGGCCTCGCGAAGCGCCTCGGCGCGAAGGTCACCGCGTTCTACGCTGCGCCTGAGGCGCCTCTGCCCATGTACTCGGACGGCGTCACGTACCAGCCGGTGTCGAGGAAGGAATACGCGGAGGCGATGGAAAAGGAGGCCGCGCGCATCCTCGGCGCGGTCGCCGCGCGCGCAAAGGCTGCGGGCGTCGCATGCACGACCCTGCACGCGATCGCGGCGTCGCCGTGGGAAGCGATCCTCGCGGCCGCGAAGAAGTCGCGGTGCGACGCGATCGTCATGGCGTCGCACGGCCGCCGCGGGATCACCGCGCTCCTGCTCGGGTCCGAAACGCAGAAGGTGCTGGCGCACAGCAAGATCCCCGTCGTCGTCGTGCGCTGAACGACCGCGCCCGCGGCGCTTCCGCTTGTCGGTCACGGCCCAGGTCGCGCCGCCCGCCGGCTCGCGTCGCGCGACCCGTCGGGCGGGGTTGGCGGGACCCCACCCGGCGCCCGCCGTCGGCGATATCGTCGAAAATGCGGTAAAATCAAGGCTTTGCACGCGAAAGCCCGCGACGATGCGCGTCTCGAAGTTTTATCTCAACACGCTGAAGGAAGCCCCGGCCGAGGCGGACGTCGCGAGCCAGCAACTGATGCTGCGCTCGGGAATGATCAAGAAGGTCAGCTCGGGCATCTACAGCTGGCTGCCGCTCGGCCTCCTCACGCTGCGCAAGACCGAGCAGATCGTGCGCGAGGAGATGAATCGCGCCGGCGCGCTCGAGTGCTACCTGCCGCACGTGATTCCGGCCGAGCTGTGGCAGGAGACCGGGCGCTGGGACCAGTTCGGCCCGCAGCTCCTGAAGATCGAGGATCGCCACGGGCGCGACTTCCTGTTCGGGCCGACGCACGAGGAGCCGGTCACCGACGTGATCCGCAAGGACGTGCGGAGCTACCGGCAGCTGCCGCTCAACCTCTACCAGATCCAGGTCAAGTTCCGCGACGAGATCCGCCCGCGCTTCGGCGTGATGCGCGGTCGCGAGTTCCTGATGAAGGACGCGTACTCGTTCGACGTCGACCGCGACGCGCTGATGCGCAGCTATCGCGCGATGTTCGACGCGTACACGCGCATCTTCACGCGCCTCGGGTTGCGATTCCGCGCGGTCGAGGCGGACACCGGAGCGATCGGAGGGTTCGCATCGCACGAGTTCCAGGTGCTCGCCGACGCGGGCGAGGACGCGATCGCCTGGTGCCCGCAGTCCGAGTACGCGGCGAACGTCGAGCAGGCCGAGGCGGTCGCGCCGGCGCACATGCGCCCGGCGCCGGTCGAGGCGTTGCGCAAGGTGGCGACGCCGACGCAATCGACCTGCGAGGAGGTGACCGCGCTCCTCGGCCTGCCGCTCGACCGGAGCGTCAAGTGCCTGATGGTGTTCGCGGGCGAGCGCGTGCAGATGCTGCTGGTGCGCGGCGACCACATGGGCAACGAGGTCAAGATCGGCAAGCTGCCCGGGTTCTCGGGATGGCGCTGGGCGAGCGAGGCGGAAATCGTGTCGGCGACCGGTTGCCGTCCCGGGTTCCTCGGGCCGGTCGGGCTGGCTCGCGAAGTGCCGCTGATCGTCGATCGGACTGTTGCGGCGATGGCCGATTTCGTCTGCGGCGCGAACGAAGCGGGCTTCCACCTCGCGGGCGTCGCATTCGGGCGGGATTGCCGCGAGCCGGACCTCGTGGCCGACATCCGCAATGTCGTCGCCGGCGACCCGTCACCCGACGGCAAGGGGGCCCTCGAGATCGTGCGCGGCATCGAGGTCGGGCACGTCTTCGCGCTGGGCACCCGCTATTCGAAGGACATGGGCGCGAACTACCTCGACGCGCAAGGGCAGTCGCTCCCGATCGAGATGGGCTGCTACGGGATCGGGGTGACCCGCGTCGTGGCCGCGGCCATCGAGCAGAACCACGACGCGCGGGGCATCGTCTGGCCCGGGGCGATGGCGCCGTTCGCCGTGGCGATCGCCCCGATCGGCTACGACCGCAGCGAGGCGGTCCGGGAACTTGCCGACCGCTTGCATGACCAATGGGCGGCGGAGGGCATCGAGGTTCTTCTCGACGATCGGGGCGAGCGCCCTGGCGTGATGTTTGCTGATCTCGAGCTCATTGGCATCCCGCTCCGGGTCACGATCGGCGACCGCGGGCTCAAGGATGGCCGGGTCGAGGTGCAGGGAAGGCGCGAGACGGCGGCCACGCCGGTCGCGATCGCCGACCTCGACCGACATCTACGGCAACGACTGGACCACTGACCTTGCGACGACGGCTCCACACGGTACTCGCGCCCGCGCTGATCGCGGCGGCGTGCCTCGCGCCGCGCCTGGTGCTCGCCGGCGCGCAGACCGAGGAGGCGCTCGCGCAATCGGTGGTGACGGTGCTGTCGCGCGCGATTTCGGACCGGCCGGCTCCCCCGGACTGGGAGCAGCACGCCGACGCGCATGCGTGGATCGAAGCGATGTCGAAGCGCCTCGCCGCGCGCGTACCCGACGAGGCCGAGCGCCGCGAGCTCCTGCGCTCGGTGCACTACGAGTCGGTCCGCGCGGGTCTCGACCCCCAACTGGTGCTCGCGGTGATGCACCACGAGAGCGGCTTCAAGAAGTACGCGGTGTCGATCGCCGACGCGCGCGGCTACATGCAGGTGATGCCGTTCTGGACGCGCGTGATCGGATCGCGCGAGCACAATCTCTTTCACCTCCGCACCAACCTTCGCTACGGGTGCGTGATCCTGCGCCACTACCTCGATCGCGAGGGCGGCGACCTCTACCGCGCGCTCGGGCGCTACAACGGCAGCCTCGGCCGCCCGGAATACCCGTCGGCGGTCCTCGCGGCGATGCAGCGCTACGCGCCGTCCGCGACGCCGTTCGCCCTGGGCGCCACGGTCGCCGTTCCCGTCGTGCGGTGAGCGACGCGGCGCGTGCGCCCGGCGTCGGCCGCTTCGCACCCTCGCCCACCGGACCGCTGCATTTCGGATCGCTCGTCGCCGCGCTCGCCAGCGCGTGCGACGCGCGCGCGTCCGGCGGACGCTGGCTCGTGCGCATCGAGGACGTCGACGAGCCGCGCGCGGTGCGCGGCTCCGAGCGCGAAATCCTCGCCACGCTCGCGCGCTACGGCTTCGCGCCCGACGGGCCGGTCGTGCGCCAGTCGGATCGCGCCGCCGAATACGCGAAGGCGTGGGACGCGCTCGACGCGCACGGCTGGACCTATCCTTGCGCGTGCACGCGTCGCGACCTCGACGATGCGCCGCTGTCGGCCGCGGGCGAGCGCGTCTACCCGGGAACCTGCGCCGACGGCATCGCCGGTGAGCGAGAACGAAATCCGCGGCGATCGCTCCGCGTGCGCGTAGGCGACGCGAACGTCGCGTTCGTCGACCGCCTGCAAGGCGAGCAGCGCCAGCGCCTCGCGCGCGACGTCGGCGATTTCGTCGTGCGGCGCGCGGACGGACTTTGCGCCTACCAGCTCGCGGTCGTCGTCGACGACGCGGCGCAAGAGGTCACGCATGTCGTGCGCGGCGCGGACCTGCTCGCGTCGACGCCGCGGCAGATCCACCTCCAGCGCGCACTCGGCATCCCGACGCCTTCCTACCTTCATGTCCCGGTGGCGATCGCCGCGTCGGGCGAAAAGCTTTCGAAGCAGACGCTTGCGCGCGCACTCCCGAGCGATCCGCTGCCCGCGCTCGTCGCCGCTTGGCGGTTCCTCGAACAGCCGCCGCCGCTCGCACTGGTCACGCTCGCGGATTTCTGGGCGCATGCGCTTCGCGCGTGGACGCCGGCGCGACTGCCGCCGGTTCGGATGCTGCCGGCGCCACGTTTCGCCTACGCCGTATAATTTCGCCTTCGCGCCGATCGTGGCGACGGCCGGGTCTTCTCGCCTCCGGGTCGCTCGAGCGCTGCCTCGCCACGCTCGCGCGTGGCCCACCCTGCGACGCGAGGCCTGCCCCGCGCGATTTCCGGATTCCCGCATGACCACGCTCGTTGCCGTGCGCAAGCACGACGAAATCGTCATCGCCGCCGACTCGCTCACGACGTTCGGCGACCTCAAGCTCAGCGCGTCGTTCGACAAGCATCCCGAGAAGATCGTCCGCTACCGCGACAATTACCTCGGGCTGTGCGGATCGGCCGCGCACCAGCTGGTCTTCGAGAGCCTGCTTCGCAACCGCGAGGACCTCGACTTCTCGGGACGCGTCGAGATCTTCGACACGCTGCGCAAGCTCCATCCGGTGCTGAAGGACCAGCACTTCCTCAATCCGAAGGAGGAGGAGGACGATCCGTACGAATCGACGCAGATCACCGCGCTGATCGCCAACGAGCACGGGATCTTCGGCGTCTATTCGATGCGTGAGGTGTTCGAGTACTCGCAGTTCTGGGCGGTCGGATCGGGCCGCGAGTTCGCGCTCGGCGCGATGAACGCGATGTACTCGCGCCTCAAGACGGCCGAGGCCGTCGCGCGCATCGGCCTCGAGGCCGGCACCACGTTCGACAAGAATTCGGCGATGCCGATGTCGCTCTACACGCTGAAGGCGAGGTCCTGATGGCGGGCGACGCCCTCGTCCCGTTCGTGTTCGAGGGCGCCGCCGTGCGCGGCGCGTGCGTGCGGATGGACGCGACCGCGCGCCAGGTCCTCGCCGCCCACGCCTACCCGCCGCCGCTCGCGCGCGTCCTCTGCGAGCTCGTCGCCGCGACCACGCTTCTCGCGTCGAGCCTCAAGTTTCGCGGGTCGCTGATCGTCCAGCTCGCGGGATCGGGCCCGGTGCGGCTCGCCGTCGTCGAGTGCGACCATACGCTCGCTCTGCGCGCCACCGCGCAATGGAACGCGGATACGCTCGCGCGGATCGCTGCCGACGCGCCGCTCGCCGAGCTCGCCGGTGGACCCGCCGACGCGCGGCTCGCGATCACGCTCGACCCCGAGGAGGGCCCGCTCTACCAGGGCATCGTCGCGCTGGACGCCGGCTCGGTCGCATCGCTCCTCGAGCATTACCTGGCGTCGTCCGAGCAGCTCGAGAGCCGCCTCGCGCTCGCCACGCACCAAGGCCGCGTCGGCGGCCTGCTGGTCCAGCGGATGCCCGGCGCGGGCGACGACGATGCGGCCCCGTGGGACGCGGCGCAACGCGCGCTCGACGCGCTCGCGCCGGGCGCGCTCGTCGCCGCCGACGATCCGGTCGACGTGCTCGCGCGTAGCTTCGCGGGGATCGACCTTCGCGTGTTCACCGCGCGCCCGCCTCGTTTCGCGTGCCGCTGCTCGCCCGCGCGTGTCGCGCAGGCCCTGCGCATCGCCGGCCGGAACGAGATCGAGGCCGCGCTCGCCGAGTCCGGCGAGGTCGAGGTGACCTGCGAGTACTGCGGCCGGCGCTACACTTACACGCCAGCCCAGGCGCGCGAGCTGTTCGCGGACTCGGCGCCTGTGGGCGGCGACGCCTGACGCGACCCGCGCGGACGGCTTCAGTTCCGGGCGCTCCCCCGTGAGCCTCTACCTTCCCAAGCCCTTCGAGCCCGCGACGCGTACGGCGGCCGCGCGCCTGATGCACGACCACCCGTTCGCGACGCTCGTGACGCCGTCGCAGCCGGAGCCGATCCTCTCGCACGTGCCGCTGCTGCTGCAGCCGTCGAGCGAGCCGCACGGCACGCTGATCGGCCACGTCGCGCGCGCGAATCCGCACTGGAAGGCGTTGGCGGGCGTCGAGTCGATCGCGGTGTTCCACGGCCCGCACGCATACGTCTCGCCGTCCTGGTACGAAGACCCGGCGACGATGGTGCCGACGTGGAACTACGCGACCGTCCACGCGCACGGCGCGATCGACGTCGTCGACGACGCGGTCGAATCGCGGCGCATCCTCGAGGCGCTCGTCCATCGCTTCGAGGCGCATCGCGATGCACCGTGGGAGCTCTCGATGACCGAGGCGCGCGTCGACGCGCTGGTCGGCGCGATCGTGGCGTTCCGCATGCGCATCCGCCGGCTGGACGCGAAGTTCAAGCTGTCGCAGAACCGCACCCGCGACGACCGCGCGCGCGTCATCGCGGCGCTGGAAGGAGACGAGCATCCGGACGCCGCGGCCACCGCGCGGTGGATGCGCCTCTACGCGGACCCCGACGCGACGTGAGCCGCGCAAGCGACGCTCCCGGAGAGGCCCGGGTCCGCATCGACCTGTGGCTCTGGGCGGCACGCTTCTACAAGACACGCTCGCTCGCGAGCGACGCCGTCGTCACCGGGCAGGCCCGCGTCGGTGGCGAGCGCGTGAAGCCGGCGCGCGCGCTCAAGGTCGGCGACCGCGTCACGCTGCGCCGGGACGCGCTCGTGTGGGACGTGCTCGTGACCGCGTTGGCGAGCAGGCGCGGATCGGCGTCTGATGCCGCACGGCTCTACCACGAGGATCCAGCGTCGGCCGCGGCGCGCAGCGAGGAAATCGCGCGCCGCCGCGCGGCCGTGCTTCCGCGACTCGCCGGGCGGCCGACCAAGCGCGATCGCCGCGCGCTGAAGGACTTCCTCGACGAGCGGTGAGCGATCACGGTCGCGGGGACCGTGGTCCACGCACCGTCAGGCGTTCGGTGTGCGGTCGCGGGCTTCGTCCGGCGCTGGATCGCCCACGGCAGGCGGCCGTGGCATGAGCCGCATGACGATCAGGAACACGATGCCGGTGATGCCGATGCCGGACACGATGCGCATGTCGCCCTCGAACGCGAGGATCGGCGCGAGCGCAAGCGCTACGCCGAGGAGCACGATGCCCGCGAGGCCGAGCGCGCGGCGGATCGCGTCGAGGCTCACGCGCGCAGCGCGCTGCGAGGAATCACCGCAACCGCCGGGCCGCCCCAAGGGCGCGGGCCCCCTCGGGGGGAGGCGCGCACAGCGCGCTTCGGGGGGATCACCGCCACCGCCGGGCCGTCCCAACGGCGCGGGCCCCTCGGGGGGAGGCGTGCGCAGCGCGCTTCGGGGGGATCACCGCCACCGCCGGGCCGTCCCAACGGCGCGGGCCCCTCGGGGGGAGGCGTGCGCAGCGCGCTTCGGGGGGATCACCGCCACCGCCGGGCCGTCCCAACGGCGCGGGCCCCTCGGGGGGAGGCGTGCGCAGCGCGCTTCGGGGGGATCACCGCCACCGCCGGGCCGTCCCAACGGCGCGGGCC
>JBDTNO010000149.1:0-8685 GCA_039933715.1 Betaproteobacteria bacterium | reverse complement strand
GCAAAGTTGATCAACCTTCCAATCTGCGTAGATCAACTCCAGTCCGCATCCAGACAGAGCTGCGGCAAACACAATCGTGCCGATCGAGCGAACAAGCCTCAAGGGTGACCTCCGCCAATCGCGTGGATGCAACGAAGCCAATCGATGATTCACTCGCGTCGCATGTCAGGCAGCCCGTGGCTCCTCCTGCGACCGAATCATCGGAAACGGTACGCTTCTCCGCAATCGTCCGAAAGGACTAGGCCGCTGGGCGTGGCGGAAGAGGCGAAGGCAGGGTCAATAGGGCAGGGGCTTCGCACTCTGCCCCGTTGTGCTATGCCGCAACGCCGCGAACCCCGTGGCGGCAAGGCCTACCGCCTTTCCGACACCCACCGCAATTGCACCGCCCCATCCGCATCGGGGGGTCCCAACGCCCGCAGCACGTGCACGACCGCTTCGCTTGCGCCGGTGCGCGGTGCCAGCGTCGCATCGAGGCCGACGCCGGTACGCGACATGGTCATCGTGCCGGCGACCGCGACTTCGCCGCCGCTGTTCGAGATCCGCCCGACGAGAGCACCGTCGCGCGGCACGAACTGGGCGGTGACGATGCCGAGCGAAACGCTCGTGCCGTCGGGCGCGACGAGTCGCGCGCGCTCCCAGCGCATCGTCATGCCGCCGCTGCCTTGCTGGCCTTCGACGGCGAGGTCGCGCGCGTCGAGCCGGATGTCGCCGCCGAACGTCGCGGGCGAGCGTCCGGCGAACGCGCTTTCGAGGATCGTGGCGGGGAGATCGAGCACGAGGCCCTGCGTCGCGAATCCCGTGCGCGACAGTCGCAGCGTGCCGCGCGGCGTGTCGAGGCCCGGTTGCGGAGTGAGCTCGACTTCGATTTCGCCGCGCACAAGCGGCGCGGCTTTGAGGTGCCAGGCGACCGGGACCTTCCAGCGACCGTCCGGACTGGTCAGGACGCCGCGGCCGTCCCAGATGGTGCCCTCGGCCTCGATGACGCGCACCGATCCGCCGATCGACTCGGAAATGCGGTGCGCGACCCACGACGCCGGCGCCTGGAGCGCCAGCACGACGACGGCGACGACCAGCCCGAACAGCACCAGCGCGGCAAGGCGGCCCATGGACGGGATCAGTCCGCGACGCGGGACGTCATCGGGATAGCGCGAGCTCCGCGCGCACGCGACCGGGCTCGACGCGCGCGGTGATCGTCGCGTCGACGACATGCACGGCGTCGCTTCGCGCCAGGCCATCGACGAGCGCGACGAGCGTGGCGAAGCGAATCGAGGGAATCGTCAGCGACGCGCGAGTTCCGGCCGTTTCGAGCGTCGCGTCGCCGGCGCTTACCCCGTTGCGTGCGAGTGCCCCGCGAACCGCCGCATCGATCGGCCCGCGCGACGGCGTCGTGGCGCGCGTTCCCGCTGCAGTCGCGGCGGCGGTCGCGGACGCGAGGCGGCGTTCCGCGCGCTCGGCGTCGAGCCGCGCGCGCGGGAGGTCCTGAGCCAGCGGGAACCAGACGAACGCGTAGAGGAGGGTGGCGACGATTACCAGCGTGCCGGCGACGAGCGCGCGTTTCTCGCGCGGCGCGTAGCCGGCCCATCGGTCGCGAAGCGACGCGGCGTCCATCACGGTTCCGCCGTCGCGGAAACGCGAACGCCGCCGGTGACCGGCGCGCTCACGGCGACGAGGCCCGCGGCACCGAGGTCCTGAACGAGGCGCCCGAGGCGTGCGGCGTCGAGCCTGCCGAGCTCGGCGACGATGCGCCGCTCCGACAGCGACAACTTGCGCAGCATCCCCGGGGGCAGCGCGGCAAGCGCATTCGAGGCGCGCGCGAGCATCGGCAACGCGTCGCCGTCCGCCATCCGTGCGGAGGCATGCAACGCGACACCGCCGCGACGCGTGAGCAACGCTTCCGCGACCCGCGCGTCGGGCACCGGCTCGAGACCGGCGTTGCGCGCGAGCGCGACAACCTCGGCATCGGCGCGCAACGCGACATACCGATCGTGCGCCCACGCGCCTGCCGTCGCGAGCGCGTGCAGCAATGCCGCGGCGGCGACGAGCCCGAGGGCCGGAGCGAGCGCGCGCGCGAGCGGCTGGCGTTCGCCCGTGCCGATCTCGGCGAAGCCTTCGCGCAGGTCCGGCGCGGCGCGCCAGGCATCCGCCGGCACGCGATCGAGCGACCAAGGCGTCCCGCACACGAACGTCGCGCCGGTGGCCTGCGACCAAGCGGCGAGATGCGCTGAATTGACCTCCGCGTCGACGACGACGCGCAGGGCATCGCGACTCTGCATGGCTTCGCGCGGAGCCCGTGCCAGTGCTGCGCCCAGTTCCGGGGGCAGCGACCCCAAGCCGGAAGGTTCCGTGGCGAACGCGCTTCCGTCGGGGCGTCGCACGAAGCTCTCGCCTTCGACGCCTGCGCACCAATGCCACGCGCCGTCGCGCGCGACCAGATCCGGCTCCGCGATGACACGGTCGATCGCCGGCCGGCGCGCGGTGAGGAACGCGATGACTGCACGGTCGACGATGCGCACGAGCGTCGGGATGTCGCGCAATGGCTGGGCGGTCAACGAGACGTGCATCGACGACGCAGGCGCGGCGAGCTGGTCCTCGAGCGCGAACAGCGCAGCCGCGCGAAGGCGCGAGACGGGCATCGGCGGCAACGCGAGCGCGACGATGCGCACGTCCGCGGGCGCCATCACGACCTCGGTGCGCTCGGCGGGCGGCCACGAGGACGCCGGCGCGACGCCGCGATCGAGGATGCGTCCCGAATCGTCGACGCGCCACCATGCTGCGGGAGCGGAAGGGTCGAACGGAGCCGGCAAGCGGACGCGCAGCGTGGTCATCGCACGCCAAGTCTAATCCAGCAGCGCCGGCGGCGGCGGCGACGCGGCGATGCGCGCCGCGTTGCGAATGCGGTGCTAGTCGACGACCTGCCAGACGATGACCGGAAGGCGCCCGTTGCCGCGCGCGAGCAGTGCTTCCGCCTTCGCGACCACGTCGCCCTGTTTCGCGCGCACGGTGACGAGGAAATGGCGGCTTCCGACCGCAAGCCCGGTCGTGTCGACGACCGCCGTGCCCGAGCGGGTGCGCGCGCTGAAGTCGTCGAGCGAGCGATACGGGCGCTCGCGCCGCGTCGCGACGATCGCCGCGATCGCTTCGGCGTCGAGCGAAGGCAGCACCGCCGCGAGCACGTTCGCGGTGGCGGTATTGACGTTGACCGCCGCGTCGGCAGGAAGCGCGGCGACGTCGGCGGAAATTCGCGCCAGCGTCGGCGCCGACATGCCGCGCACCGATGCGAGCTCGCCGATGCGCGCGAGCGGCGCGTTCGCGGCGACGCCCCCGTCGCGCGCGTAGGCCGCGTCCTCGGCGCCACGCTCGCGCGTCGTGCCGTCCGCGTCGACCCAATCGGAGATCGCGTCGACGAGCGCGCCGTCGGCGCCGCTTCGTGCGAAGAGCCGCTCGAGCCGTTGGTGCGCGATCGCAGCCGCGGCGTCGCTGCCACCAAGCGCGTTGATGTTGAGCCGTGCCTGCGCGTCGTCGATGCGGCCCTCGACGGTGCCGCCCTCGACCGGCGTCGGCGGCAACGCGAACGCCCATGGCTCGCCGAGATCGTCGACCGGCCCGCGCGCGGCGTCGTCGGCAAGCACCTGTCGCGCCCATTGCACGCCGGCTGCCGCGAGCGACGCCGCGCGCGCATGGTCGCGGCGCCCTTCGACGATCGACTGCCAGCGAACGCCCTCGACGGTGAGCGTCGTCGCGACCGCCGCGGCGATGGCCGCCACGAGCATCGCGACGACCAGCGCGGCGCCGCGCTGCGTTCGCGCGCTCACCGCAGCACGATCAGGCGCTCGACGCGCGCGCCGTCGGCGAGCGTCAGCGCGATCGCGAGCGCGCGCGGCAGGTCGTTGCGTCGGTCCGGCGGCCAGCGCTCGAAAAACGAACCGTCGTCGTCGGCGTAGCGCACCTCGAAGCGCGCGACGCCGCCGGCCAGCGGATAGACCGCCGGCTCGACGCCCGCGGCGCGGTCGAGGCGCGGCCAGTAGAGGATCTGCAGCGTGTCGCCCGCCAGCCGGTAGCCGATGCGCGTGCCTTCCGCGCCCGACTCGCCTGCGTCGCCGCCCGCGCGCGTGAACGCGAACGCCGAAGCTCCATCGGGGGTGCCACTGCCGACGAACGCGGGCTCTCGCCCCAGCGGAATACGGATGGGGCGAGGAACCGCGGCGCGCGCGTCCGCCTCGATCCGCGCGAACAACGCGTCGAGGCGCTGCCAGCGCTGCGCCTCGACGGACAGATGCGCCTCGCCTTCGACGAGCGACGCCGTGGCGCGCCACGCGAACGTCGCGAACACCGCGAGCACGACGAGCGCGACCAGCATCTCGATCAGCGTGAAGCCGCGCGCGCGCATGGGCTTCATGGGCGGTTCGCGCCGGCCACGTAGCCGGTGAGACGGGCGAGCACGTAGTCGGGCGACGACCCTTCGGCGACCTCGATGTCGATGCGATGGAACGCCGGGTTGGGCGTCTCCCCGACGTTCTCGCGCCAGACGAACGCGATGCCCGCCTGCGCGGCGTCGCCCGTGCGTCGTCCGGACGGCGGGAGATCGCGCGCCAGTTCCGCTTCGGCGAGACGATTCTGCGCGACCCAGAGCGCGAGCGTGCGCGCCTTCAGCGTCCCCGCGCCGTCGGCGGACCGGGCGAGCGCGCGCATGCCCGCCGTCAGCGCGACGGCGACGATCGCGAGCGCGACCAGGATCTCGACGAGCGTGAAGCCGGCGGCGCGCGCGCGCATTACGGAATGGCGGCGACGACGACGCGGTTGAGCGGGTCCGCTTCGACGCGAACGCGCGTGTCGCCGGAGGCAAGCACGAACGTGACCGGGTCGTTGCGCCCGTTCGCACGAAACGCGACGAGCGCCGAGGCGTCGAGCGCGCGGCCGGCGCGGGACATCGCTTCGATGGTCGTCCTCTCGGGCCACGCCCGCGCGACGAGCACGTCGTCGTCCGCGAGCGGTTTCCACGTCCCGCGCTCGGGATCGCGCAGCCAGAACCGGAACCCGCCGCCGTCGACGGTGAGCCCGAGGTCCTCGTGGCGCCATTGGGCGCGCTCGGCCGCGTACTCGATCGCACCGGCGAAGCGCTCGGCTTCGCGGCGCAGCGCCGGGCCGTCCCCGCCTCGCCACGCGAGCCATGCTCCGGTCGATGCGATCCCGACGATCGCGAGCACGACGAGGATTTCGACCAGCGTGAACCCGGACGCGACTTGCCTGCGTCCGCGACGGGGCGTCACGGATCCCACGACCCGATGTCGGCGTCCTGCCCGCTGCCGCCCGGTGCGCCGTCGGCCCCGGTGCTGTAGACGTCGATCTCGCCCTTGAGTCCGGGATTGAGGTAGACGTAGGGATGGCCCCACGGGTCGGCCGGGAGCTTCTCGAGATAGCCGCCCGGCTTCCAGTTGCCGGGGACCGGCGGCAGTTCGGGCCTGGCGACGAGCGCGGTGAGCCCCTGCTCGCCACTCGGGTAGCGCTGGTTGTCGAGCCGGTAGAGCTTCAGCGAGCCCACGATCGCGGCGATGTCGGCCTTCGCGGCGGTGCGTCGGGCTTCGTCGGGGCGATCGAGCACGCGCGGGACGACGAGCGCCGCGAGCACGCCGAGGATCACGATCACGACCATGATCTCGATGAGCGTGAATCCGCGGGGACGCGGCGCGGGCGGGCGCATCGGCCGATTATAATCGCCGGGCCGCGTGCATGCTTCGCTCGCGTCGCTCCCCTTGGCCGAATTCACTTTCCTCCGCTATCTCGCGCGCACGATGTTCTCGCTCGCCGTCGTGCTCGGCGTCGCCGGCGCGGCGTTCTGGTGGTGGATTGAGCGCCCGCTGGAATTTCCCAAGTCGCCGTACACGCTCGAAGTTCGCCAGGGCGCGACGCTGGCGTCGGTGTCGCGCAAACTCGCCGATGACGACGTGATCGACCATCCGATCCTCCTGACGGCGCTCGCGCGCCTGAAGGGCGTCGACCGGTCGATCAAGGCGGGCCAGTACGAGTTCGACGGCACGCTCGACCTGACGGCCATCCTCGCGCGCCTGACGCAGGGCGACGTGACGCAGTCGTCGATCACGTTCGTCGAGGGTTTGACCGCAGGCGAACTGTTGCGCCGCGTCGCGAGCGAGCCCACGCTGGGCCACGGGCTCGCCGGAAAGTCGCAGGTCGAGATCGCCACCGGGCTGGCGATCGAAGCGCCGTCGCTCGAAGGCCAGTTCTTCCCCGACACCTATTTCTACGCGGCGGGCAGCGCCGATCGCGCGGTACTCGCGCGCGCGCACCGCCAGTTGAAGGAGCGCCTCGCCGCCGCGTGGACGCGCCGCGCGCCGGACCTCCCGTTCGCGACGCCGTACGAGGCGCTGATCCTCGCGTCGATCGTCGAGAAGGAGACCGGGCGGCCCGCCGACCGACCGATGATCGCCTCGGTGTTCGTCAACCGCCTCAAGCGCGGCATGCGGCTGCAGACCGACCCGACCGTCATCTACGGCCTCGGCGACGCGTTCGACGGCAACCTGCGCAAGCGCGACCTCGAGGCCGACACGCCCTACAACACCTATACGCGCGACGGCCTGCCGCCGACGCCGATCGCACTCCCGTCGCAGGCGGCGCTCGACGCGGTCGTCGACCCGCCGCCGTCGCCTTATTTCTACTTCGTCTCGCGCGGCGACGGCACGAGCGAGTTCTCGGCCAGCCTCGCCGAGCACAATCGCGCGGTCGCGAAATACCAGAAGGCGCCGCGATGACGAAGGCCACGGCGCGCTTCATCACGCTCGAGGGCGTCGACGGCGCAGGCAAGAGCACGCACGTGCCGTTCCTCGCCGAATGCATCCGCGCGCGCGGCCACGGCGTGATCACGACGCGCGAACCGGGCGGCACCGAGGTCGGCGAGACGCTGCGCGAGCTCCTGCTCCACGCCGCGATGACCCACGAGACCGAGACGCTGCTGATGTTCGCGGCGCGCCGCGAGCACCTGGAGCGCGTGATTCGGCCGGCGCTCGCGCGCGGCGACTGGGTGCTGTGCGACCGGTTCACCGATGCGACCTGGGCCTACCAGGGCGGAGGGCACGGTGTCGACGGCGCGCTGATCGCCGCGCTCGAGGCGAGCGTGCACGACGACTGCCGTCCGGACCTCACGATCCTGTTCGACGTGCCGCCCGGCGTGTCGCGCGAAAGGCTGGAACGTGCGCGCTCCAACGGTCGCACGCTCGACAAGTTCGAGCGAGAGGACGCCGCATTTACCGCGCGCGTGCGTGCGGTCTACCTCGAGCGCGCGTGCTCGGAACCCGCGCGCTTCCGTGTCGTCGACTCGACGCGCCCGCAGGCCGCGGTGCGCGCCGAACTCCAGCGCATCGTGGACGCGTCGTGACCGACGAAGTCGTCGACGACGTGGCGCCGGAGCCGTGGGTGCCGCCGCTGCCCTGGCATCGCCCCTGGCTCGAAGCGCGCCTGCGCGAGCGGGACCGGCTGCATCATGCTCTGCTCGTCACCGGTCCGTCGGGCATCGGCAAGAAGATCCTGGCGCTCAATTTCGCGCAGGCGCTGCTTTGCGAAACGCCGCGCGACGCCGGGTTCGCGTGCGGGACCTGCGCCGGATGCCGCTACGTCGCCGCGCGCACGCATCCCGATCTCCGCGTGCTCGACCTCTTCGACGTCGACGAGGACGACGGGTGCTGGAAAACGGTGAACGAGATCGGCATCAAGCGCGTGCGCCGGCTCACCGAGATGCTGGAGATCTCGTCACACCGTGCCGGTCGCCGGGTCGCGGTGATCGCGCCCGCCGAGCGCATGACCGGCGAGGCGGCGAACGCGCTCCTGAAGACGCTGGAAGAGCCGCCGCCGGACACGACGCTTCTGCTGGTCGCGCACCGCCCCGGCCGCCTGCTGCCGACCGTCGTGAGCCGCTGCCTGCGCGTGCCCGCGCCGATGCCCGCGCACGACGAGGCGATCGCGTGGCTCGAGTCGCGAGGCACCTCCGATGCGTCCGGCGCGCTGGCCGAAGCGGGCGGAGCGCCGCTCGCCGCGCTGGGGCTCGCGGACGCCGAGGGCCGTGCCGAGCGCAAGGCCTGGTTCGACGCGCTCGCGCATCCGCAGCGGCTCGTGCCGATCGCGATCGGCGCGCGCATCGACGCCGCGGGCAAGGACCAGCGCAAGCCGCGCCTCGCGGCCGGGCTCGACGCGCTGGTCGCATGGACTGCGGACCTCGCGCGCGTGTCGGCGGGCGGAAGCGCGCAGCGGCTGCCGGCTTATCAGCCCGCACTGGCGGCGCTCGCCCCTCGGGTGGCGAGGATCGGCCTTTGCCGCTATCATCGTTCGGTGCTGTTCCAACGCGCCTGGATCGCCCATCCGCTCGCGCCGCGACTCGTCGCCGAGGCGCTGCTCGCCGAGTACCGGGCGCTGTTCGCCTGACCATGGCCGATCCCAAAGTCCCCGCGCAAGCCCCCGCCGCGCGCCCGGGCGTCCTCTCGCTCAACATCCGGGAGAAAGCGGCGCTCTACGCCGCGTACATGCCGTTCGTGAAGGGCGGCGGCATTTTCATCCCGACCTCGCGCAGCTACGCGCTCGGCGAGGAGGTGTTCATGCTGCTCTCGTTGATGGACGACCCGAACCGCATCGCCGTGCAGGGCAAGGTCGTCTGGATCACGCCCGAGGGCGTGCAGGGCAGCC
>JBDTNO010000148.1:0-8773 GCA_039933715.1 Betaproteobacteria bacterium | reverse complement strand
CCTTGTTGTAGCGCTGCGCCACGCCCATCGCCGACAGGATCGCGCCGGTCGCGTAGGGCCCCATCAGGAGGTCGACCTTGTCGGCGGTGACGAACTGCTCGTAGAGCGTTCGCGCGAGGTCCGCCTTCGACTGGTCGTCCCTGACGATCCACTCGACCTGGCGACCGAGGAGCCCGCCGCGCTTGTTGAGCTGCTCGACGTAGATCTCGCCGACCGTCTTGTGCACGAGCGCCGTGGCCGCGAGCGGGCCGGTCAGCGCGAGCGTGCTTCCGATGCGGATCGGACCCTGTTGCGCCTGCGCGACGGCGCCTGCCGCGGCCAGGGCCACGGCGAGTCCGGCCAGGCACAGCCGGCGCACGATGCGTTTGCTCGTTGCCATCGATTGCTCCTTCGCGATTGCTCGTTGGGATCCGGCGTCGGATCGACTAGCGTCCGTCCGCCGACGATTCGTGGTTGACGATGAACTCCGGATGAAGCGGCGGTCCCCAGACGTAGATCGAGTCCTCGACCGGATGGTCCTGCGCCGGCCACTCGATGTCGGCCGGGATGTGGTCGATGTCGTACGAGTACTCGGCCCAGCTCTTCCACGGGTCGCGCACGTAGTAGAAGTAGTTCGATCCGAGCACGTGCCGGCCCACGCCCCAGCCTTCGCCGTAGCCGGCGTTGCGCATCTGCTCGGAGCCCCGCCCGACCTCGTCGACGCTTCCCACCTCCCAGCTCGAATGGTGGTAGCCCGGACGGTCCGACTTCGCGAACGCCATCACGTGGTGGTCGCTGCCGTGCGGCGCGTGCAGGAATCCGATGATCTCGCCCGAATGGTCGGACAGGCGCAGGCCCAGCACGTCGGTCGCGAAGCGAAGCATGCGCGCGACGTCCGGCGAGAAGCGCAGGACGTGAGACAGCCGGCGCGGCTTCACTGGCGCGGTCCTGCTGCGCGCGGGCGCGGCGCCCTGCCCGGGCGCAACCGCATGGGCGGGCGTCGCCTGCGGCTTCGCGGCCGGGCTGCGATTCGTCGCAACGACGAGCTGGACCGCGACGCCGTCGGGATCCGAGAGCCACAGTCCCTCGGGCGATCCGTGCGGGGGCGGCGCGCGCCCCACGCCGTGGTCCGCGATGCGCTTCGCGAACGTCGCCTCGTCGTCCGCGTAGATTCCGAACTGCAGGTAGTCGAGGCGTTTCGACGCGCCGCCGCGCACGACGCCGCACACGTGCGGATCGCCGAACGCGCGAAGCTCGAGCGCGTCGCCCGCGCGCCGTGCGTCCAACCCGAACGCGCGGTAGAAGCGCTCGGCCTCGTCGAGCGACGGGACGCTCAACGCGAAGCGCTGGATCGAATGAACGCCGGTCACGCCGTGCCGGCGCGCCCGCGTCGGGTCGCTCGCCTTCATCAACCCCTCCTCGTCGCCGTCTCCAGCGCCTTGCCGGGCGCGTCACCCGAGCGGCGCGACTTTCATCACCTCGTCCGCCGTCGTCGTCCCGGCCGCGACCTTGATCGCGCCCGAGACGCGCAGCGGGCGCATGCCGTCCTTGTAGGCCTGCTCGCGCACCTTGACGTCGTCGGCATGGTCGTCGACGAGCTTCTTGATCGCGGGAGTCAGCAGCATGATCTCGTAGAGCCCGATGCGGCCGAGATAGCCGGTCATCCGGCATTCCAGGCAGCCGACCGGGTCCATCGTCCCCTTCTTCGGGCGATCGGCCTTCCACGGCGAGGTGATCATCGCCCAGACCTCGTCCTCGGGCGGCTCGCCCGGTCTCTTGCAATGCGGACACAGCGTGCGCACGAGCCGCTGCGCCATGACGCCGAGGAGCGTCGAGTTGATCAGGTACGCGGGAATGCCGAGGTCGAGCAGGCGCGTCACCGCGGTCGGCGCGTCGTTCGTGTGCAGCGTCGACAGAACGAGGTGCCCGGTGAGCGCCGCCTGCACCGCCATGTCGGCGGTGTCGCGGTCGCGGATCTCGCCGACCATGATGATGTCGGGATCCTGCCGCAGGAGCGTCCGAACGCCGCTCGCGAAGTCGACGCCGATCGAGGTCTGCACCTGCATCTGGTTCAGCGCCGGCTCGATCATCTCGATCGGGTCCTCGATCGTGCAGACGTTGACCTCGGGCGTGGCGAGCTGGCGCAGCGTCGAGTAGAGGGTCGTCGTCTTGCCCGAGCCGGTGGGGCCGGTCACGAGGATGATCCCGTGCGGCTCCTTGATCATCTGTTCCCAGCGCAACGTGTCGTCGGGCGTGAAGCCCAGGTCCGTGTAGTCGCGCACCAGCACCTCGGGCGTGAAGATGCGCATCACGATCTTCTCGCCGAACGCGGTGGGCATCGTCGCGATGCGCAGCTCCACTTCCTGGCCGCCCGGCGCGACCGTCTTGATGCGCCCGTCCTGCGGACGCCGCTTCTCGACGATCTCCATGCGTGCGAGGAGCTTGATGCGCGAGGTCATCGCGACCAGCACCGGTGTCGGGATCGCGTAGACCTGGTGCAGCACGCCGTCGATGCGGAAGCGCACGAGCCCCGCGTCGCGCCGCGGCTCGATGTGGATGTCGGAGGCGCGCTGCTCGAACGCGTACTGCCACAGCCAGTCGGTGATGTGGACGACGTGGCTGTCGTTGGCGTCGAGCGTGCCGCGCTTGCCGAGCTCGACCAGCTGCTCGAAGTTCCGCGCGAGCGACACCTGCCCCGGCTGCGCCTCCGAGGCCTTCTTCATCGACCGCGCGAGGTTGTAGAACTCGCCGAGGAAGCGCTTGATGTCGAGCGGGTTCGCGAACTCGAGCTGGACCTCGAGCTTCAGGATCGCGCCGAGCTCCTTCGCCCACGAAGTGACGAACGGCTCCGACGTCGCGACGATCAGCTTGTGGGCCGTCACCGCGACCGGCAGGATGCGGAAGCGCTCGGCGTACGCGTTCGACATCGTCTGGGTGACCGCCGTCAGGTCGATCTTCAGCGGATCGATGTGGCGGTACGGCACGCCGAGCTTTCCGGCCAGCCATTCGACCAGCCACTCGAGCGTCAGCGCCACGTGCGGCGCCTTCGCGGACTTCCAGTGCCGCGCGGCGACGAGCTCGAGCGGGTGCTCGAACTGCCGGGTCCGCTCGCGCGAGAGGCGGTCCGCGTCGGCGCGCCCCACGAGCCCGTCGACGACCATCAGCTTCAGGATGTCGTCGAGGCGCAAGCGTCGGTCGCCGCCCGACTCGGGGTCGCGGGAGGCCGACGCGCGCGCTCCGGTGATCGGTGTCGCCATGGCCCAACACTCTACATGGCGTGCGCCGCCCCCGGCAGCCCTGCGACCGGCGCCGTCCCCCCGGCCGCAGCGAAGGCGGTCGCGGCGCGCGGCGCTACTGGCCGACTTGGGGTTGTTTCTGTTGCTGCTGCTGCTGGCGTTGCTGCTGCTGCTTCTGCAGCTGCTGCTGGCGTTGCTGCTGCGAGGCGCGCGGCGCACGGCCGGGCCCCGCGTTCTGCACCGCGCCGGGTGGCGCAGGCGAGTCGGCGATCTCGGGCTCCTGCGTTCCCGGCGTCACAAGGAGCGATACCGACGCGGGCGGCGCGCGCGGATCCACGTTCACGCGGGTCGACGTGACGTACTGGATCGCGCCGTCGATCAGGATGTAGGCGCGCAGCACGTACGCCCGCCCTGGCTCGAACTTCGCGACATCGAGCGGCAGCGTGAACGGAATCGGAACCTGCCGGCCGGCGGAGGCGAACGTCGTCTCCGCGACGACCACCGCGAGCCGAGGGTCGCTGACCGTGTCGACGAGTTGCACCTTGACCTGGGCCTGGGCCGGCAGCGCGACCCGCTCGCGGTAGATCACCGAGCCTTGCAACGCGTTGCGCGGGGCTTCGGCACGAGGAGACGGCGTGGTGGCCGCAGCGGCGGGTGCGGGCTCGACCGAGTTGCACGCCGCCAGCGCGACCGCCGCGAGCGCCGCGAGCGCCGCGGCGAACCAGCGGATCGGGATGAGGTTCATGGCGGCGCGCACGATGACACGAGCGGAGGGCCGGCGCAAGCGTCAATCCGCTTTCGCGGGCGCGGTGGCGGGCGCGCGCACGGGCTCCCCGGGCGGGGGGACCTGGAACACCTCGCGCAGGTACGCGACGTACGACGGGTCGTAATCCATCGATTTCGACGGCTCGTCGCTGATCTTCGCGACCGGCTGGCCGTTGCATCGCGTCATCTTGATGACGATCGCGAGCGCCGGGTGGCCGAGGTCGTTGGTGAGGTTGGTGCCGATGCCGAACGCCACCTGGCTTCGCGCGCGGAAATGCTCGAACAGCCGGATCGCGAGCGGCACGTTGAGCTGGTCGGAGAACACCATCACCTTGGACTTCGGGTCGATGCGCATCGCCCGGTAGTGGCGGAGCAGCTTCTCCCCCCATTCGAACGGGTCGCCCGAGTCGTGGCGCACGCCGTCGAACAGCTTGCAGAAGAAGAGGTCGAAGTCGCGCAGGAACGCATCCATTCCGCACACGTCGGAGAGCGCGATGCCGAGGTCCCCGCGGTATTCCTTCGCCCAGGTGTCGAACGCGAAGCGCTGCGAGTCGCGCAGCCGCGGTCCGACCGCCTGGCAGGCCTGCAGGTATTCGTGCGCCATCGTGCCGAGCGGGGTCAACTCGTGGCGGCGCGCGAGGTCGACGTTGCTGGTGCCGACGAACTTGGGACCGATTCCCGACTTCAGCGTCGCGACGACCTCCTCCTGCCATTCGCGGTCGTGGCGGCGCCGCGTGCCGTAGTCGGCGATGCGGAAATCGGGGTCGGCTACCGCGTTGATCTGCGCGACTTTCGTGGCGAGGCGACGCCGCCCTTCCGCACGGTCGGCGCCCGGGAACGTGCGACGGTTCCACACTTCCGAGACGATCGCGAGCACCGGGACCTCGAACAGGATCGTGTGCAGCCACGGCCCCTTGATGCTGATGTCGATCTCGCCGCCGGGAAGCGGGCGCACCTGCACGAAGCGCTGATCGAGCCGGAACAATCCGAGGAGGTCGACGAAGTCGCTCTTGAAAAAGCGCCACTTGCGCAGGTAGTCGAGCTCCGCGGGCGTGAACATGAGCGAGCAGAGGTCGGCGATGCCGCGCTCGATGTCGGGAATGCACGAGACGAGGTCGACGCCCTCGTTGCGGCACTTGAACCGGTATTCGACCTGCGCCCCGGGGAAATGGTGGAGCACGACCTGCATCATCGTGAACTTGTACAGGTCGGTGTCGAGCAGCGAGCGGATGATCACGAGGAGTCGGCGGCGAGTCGGGGTTACGGGAAGGCGCGGTCGGAGGCAGCGCAGGGAAAAGCGCGGCCATCGTTGCGCGCGGACGCGGCCTGTCCGGCGGGTGCGTCGTCCCGGGTCCGGCCGACGCCCGGCGAACACGCGCGCCATGCCGCGATGTTACTCCGCCGGCCGGCTCCAGCCGCCAGGGTCAGACCGCCGTGGGCGGTGTGGCTTCGCGCGCGTCCACGACGCGGATGCGCACGGCGAGCGCGATCGACACAAGCGTGAAGCCCGCGGCGAGCCAGCCGACGACGCCGAAGCCGGTCAGCGCGCCGTCGGCGGACTTGCCGACCAGCGATCCTGCGACGAACGCCGCGAGGCCCGCGCCGAATTGCTGGATCGCGCCGTTGAGGCTCATGAAGCTGCCGCGCACGCGCGGCTCGGCGCTGCCCGACACGAGCGCCATCGCCGGGCCGAAGCGGCCGGTGACCAGGACGAAGAAGATCGTCGACACCGGCAGGAACCACGCGAGCGGCGTGTGCGGCATGTGCGTCGTCACGAGGATCGGCGCGACCGAGGCGAGCGCGACGATCGCGTACACGCGCTTCTTGCCGTAGCGGTCGGCGAGATGGCCGATCACCTGCGCGGTGACGAGCGTCGCGAGCCCGCCGACCGCGTACATCACCGGCAGCTCGCCTTCGGTCAGGCCGACGTTCGCCACCGCATACGCGGCGACAAAAGGAATCACCGTGAAGCCCGCGAACATCAGCGAAACGACGAACGCGAATGCGCGCCAGTGGTTGGCGACGAGGACGACCGCGCGCAACCGCGCGACCGCGCCGTGCGAGCGGCCGTGCGCGACGTGGCCCGCGATCGGCGGGATCAGGCGCCAGGCGACGAACCCGGTCGCCACGGCGAGCGCGGCCACCGCGAGGAAGGGCGCGCGCCACGTGGACAGCGTGGCGAGCCACAATCCCACCGGGACGCCGGCGATCGCCGCGAGCGAGAACGCGCTCGCGACCAGCGCGTTCGCGCGCGCGCGGCGCTCGTAGGGAATCGCGTCGGCGATGATCGCCAGGATCAGCGCGCCGACGACGCCTCCGAACGCGCCGGCGAGCACGCGCGCGGCGAGCAGCGCCTGGTAGCCCCCCGCGACGCCGCACAACGCGGTCGCGACCGTGAACCCGCCGTAGACGACCAGCAACGCGTGGCGCCGGTCGTAGCGGTCGATCACGAGCACCGAGCAAAGACCGCTCGCCGCGGCGGCGAACGTGTAGGCCGACACGAGCACGCCGAACGCCTGCGGGCCGATGTCCCACAGGCGCATCAGCTGCGGCGCCAGCGGCATCATGATCATGAAGTCGAGGATGTGCGTGAACTGGATCGCCGCGAGCGTGCCCAGCAGCGCGCGCTCGCGGTGGCGCGGCAACCGGAGGCCGGCGTCGCTCACGATCGGCCGCCCCCGCGCGCGCCCGTGGCGGCGGGGCGCGCGCGGTTCGTGCGCTCCGGTACCCACCCCGGGGCGGGGAGCCTGCGGCAGTGGAACATGGGAAGAGGATCGCACACGGCATCCCGGGCGTGCACGGCGGCGTCGACAACGGCGCGCGCTTCGCTATCATGCGTGCATGCTCGTCAACTGCGTCGCCTACCAGAACGGCCGCAAGCTCGCCGACATCGCGGTCGAGGACATCAGCGACTACGTCGGCCGCCCGGATTGCTTCGTCTGGGTCGCGATCGCCGATCCCGACGATGCCGAGATCGACCGGCTGGCCGAGGAATTCGGCCTCCACGAGCTCGCGGTCGAGGACGCGAAGCGGCCGCACCAGCGGCCGAAGGTCGACGAGTACGGCGAGGACCTGTTCGCGGTCCTGCGCACGGTCGAGCGCGAGAACCCCGATGCCGAGCTGACGGTCGGGCAGGTCGCCGTGTTCGTCGGCCGCAACTACATCCTGTCGGTGCGGCAGCACGTGCAGCGCGGCTTCTCCGACGTGCGCGCGCGCACCGAGCGCGAGCCCGACCTCCTGCGCCACGGCTCCGGCTACGTGTTCTATGCGCTGATGGACGCCGTCGTCGACCGCTACTTCCCGATCCTCGATTCGCTCGAGGAGGAGCTCGAGCGGCTCGAGGAGTCGATCTTCCGCACGACGCCCACGCGCGGCAGCATCGAGGCGTTCTACGACCTGAAGCACGAGGTGATGACGCTGAAGCACGCGGTGGGCCCGCTGATGGAGGTCGCCGGCAAGCTCTACGGCGGCCGCGTTCCCGCGCTGTGCGCGGGCCTCGGCGAGTATTTCCGCGACGTCTACGACCACCTGCACCGCGTGAACACCGCCATCGAGCAGATGCGTGAAATGCTGCAGACGGCGATCTCGGTGTCGTTCACGCTCATCAACCTCGTCGAGAGCGAGACGACCAAGCGGCTCGCCGCGTGGGGCGCGCTGATCACGATCCCGACGCTCATCGCCGGCATCTACGGGATGAACTTCCGCCACATGCCGGAGCTCGACTGGCTGATGGGCTACCCGTTCGCGCTCGCGTTGATGGCCACCGTCGACGGGTATCTGATCTACCGGTTCCGCAAGGCGCACTGGCTTTGACTGGGCGGTCGGTGATCGGTGGCGGGGCGTCGATGGTCGGAAAACCGTCGGCTGCAAACGCCCATGCGTCACGTCGTTTTGCGGACCGGCGAATTGCGCGCACCGGGCGTCCGCTGCTTTTCCGACCGCCGAGCGCCGACCGCCGCCTTCGCCTCGCTCAGCGACCGCGGTCCTCACTCGGCCTGACCGGAATCACCCGAGCGCCGGTGACCGGCGCGGCGCGCGGCCAATCGGGCTGCAGCGCGAGGTGGCGGATGCCGAACTCCTCCCGCATGCGCCGCTGTGCGACGGCGAGCACTGCCGGCCATGCGTCGCCGGACGCGATGGCCATATGCGCCGACAGAGCGGTCTCCCCCGCGCCCATCGACCAGACGTGCAGGTCGTGCACGTCGCGCACTCCCGCGATCGACGCGAGCGAGCTGCCGATCGCCGCGTAGTCGAGATGGGCGGGCACGCGCTCCATCAGCACGTCCGACGTCTGCTTCAGCAACTGCCAGGTCGAACGCAGGATGAGCGCGGCGACGACGATCGACAGGATCGGGTCGATCGGCGTCCATCCGGTCGCCAGGATCACGGCGCCGGCGACGATGGCGGCCACCGAGCCCAGGATGTCGCCCATCACGTGGAGCATCGCCGCACGCGCGTTGACCGACGCCGACGCGCGAGAGAGCCGCCAGGCGACGAACACGTTCACGGCGAGCCCGGCGAGCGCGACGGCGAGCACGGTGCCGCCCGCGACCGGTTGCGGCGCGAACAGCCGGCGCGCGGCCTCGACGACGATCGCCGCGACGATCGCGAGCATCGCGATCGCGTTGACGAACGCGGCGAGCACCTCGGCACGGCCGTGGCCGTACGACGCGCGCGCGGTGGGCGGACGGCTCGCGTAAGCGATTGCGAAGAGCGCGAGGCCGAGCGACGCCGCATCGGTCAGCATGTGGCCGGCGTCCGACAGCAGGGCAAGCGACCCCGACCACCAGCCG
>JBDTNO010000147.1:0-8783 GCA_039933715.1 Betaproteobacteria bacterium | reverse complement strand
GCCTCCTCCGGCGTCTTGTAATAGGCGCGCGACACCCACAGCCCGAGGCTCCAGCGCGGCACGCCGGGCGGCCGCCCGGTGAGCTGCGTGTACTGGTCGATGATGCCGGCGGGCGTCGAAGCGGCGAAGAGGAAGAGATCGAGCGCCTCGTCGTCGACGACGATCGCGTAGCTGCGATGCGACCATTCGGGATGGCCGACGCCGTGCGTGACGCGCGCCGGCGTGTTGACGAACGCGCCCCAGGCGCCGTTGCCGGTCCCCGGGCTCCACGCGAACGGCGTGCTCTTGTACGAGTCCCCGGTGTTGACGCCGAGCGCGTCCTCGACCTCCGAGCGGACGAGCTGCCCGCGCTTGTCGAGCGAGCCGAATTTCTCGCCGAGACCGTAGACCGCCTCGCCCGACGCGAGCGCGATCGCCGCGGACCAGCACGGCGCCGCGCGTACGCGACCGAACGCCGGAAGTCGCGTCCACCCGCGGAAATGCAGGTCGGTGACCGACTGGGCGACCGGCCGTCCCTTCCAGAGCAGCCGGAATCGCAGCGGCGTTCCGGCGAGCTCGAGCGTCGCGTCGCCCGACGCGAACGTCCACGTTTCCGGCGACGTCTGCGTCACCGTGCACGCCTTCGACCGCCCGGTGACGAGCCCGTAGTCGGGCCGCGTGTTCGGGCCCGCGCGTATGCGGAAGACGCCCGGGCCGAAGCACGAGACTTCGAGCACGTCGCCGGTCGACGTCGCGAACGACGCGCCGGTCGAGGTCGCGCCGAGGCTGTTCGGCGCGTCGAGCCGCAGGAATCGCGTGGGATCGATGACGGGGTTCATCCGGCGTAAAGCGGATCGGGAAGGCCGGGCGCCTCGACGGCCATCGCGAACACGCCGCCCGATTGCGGGAAGCGCGCGAGCTCGTCGTCGGGCCGCTCCTGGCGCGCGCTCGTCACATACAGCGTCTTCAAGTCGGGCCCGCCGAACGCGCACATGGTCGGACACATGCCGGGGAACGGGATCTCGCGCACGACGCGCCCCGCGGGATCGAGCTCGACGATCTTTCCGCCGCGATAGAACGCGGTCCAGTAGTGACCGCGGCTGTCGACCGCTCCGCCGTCGGGCCGGTCGGTCGCACCGTCCCAATGCGCGAACGTGCGGGGACGCGAAGGCATGCCGCTCGCAGGGTCGAAGTCGAACGCGCGCACCGTGTGCGTCGGCGTGTCCGCGTGATACATCGTGCGACCGTCCGGGCTCCACGCGAGCCCGTTGCTGATCATCAGGTCGTCGAGCACGCGATCGAGCGTCCCGTCCGGATCGAGGCGGTAGAGCGCCGCGGTGTTGGCGTCGCGATTCTCGTTCATCGTGCCCACCCAGAAGCGCCCCTGCCGATCGACGCGGCCGTCGTTGAAGCGGTGGTGCGAAGGATCGTAAGGCGCGTCGGCGACCTTGCGCCCGGGCTTTCCATGCGCGTCGGCGTGCCAGACGCCGTCGCGCAGCGCGAGGACGAATCCGCCGCGCGCGCGCAGTCCGAAGCATCCGACCGACGAGGGGAGCGGCATCGCGCGATGCGCGCCGGTCGCAGGATCGAAGCGGACGAGCGACGGCGCGTTGATGTCGACGAAATAGAGCGCCTGCTCGGCGATCGACCAGACCGGGCATTCGCCGAGGCTGGCCTTGAGGTCGAGCACGCAGCGGAACGGGGAGGCGGGCATCGGTCCCAGGTCGAGGGCCCGCGCGGACCCGGGCGCGATGGCCCCGATGCGTCAGCAGGCCAGCGTTCAGCCGGTCGCGCGTGCGTCGATGCGCATCGTACAGGAGAACGCGCCGCCCGGCGGCAGCGCGCGGGTGCCGGTATCCGCCTCGCCGCGCGCCGCGCGGTTGAACGCGTCGGTCATGTGGCTCACCGGCTCGAACGCGAGGAAATCGCGCCCCTGCGGCACGTAGACGACGCGCCGGTCGAGGGCGCGGTCGGCTTCGATCGTCGCGGACAGGTGCAGCGAGGGCCAGGCGATCGTCGCCGTCCCGGTCGCGCCTTCGAACACGTGGTCGAGCGCGAGATCGCCCACGGGACGCGCGGGGGCGAAGCTCCATGCCGGAGGGATCGCGATGCGCGCGCGCGGGATGTGCGTCGCGTCGTTCTCCCACACGACGGTCGCGTCGAACGCCAGCGTCGTATCGGCGGGCTTGGGGAAGAACGGATGCCAGCCGAGGCCGAACGGGAACGACGACGCGCCGGGGTTCTCGATCGCGAGTCGCAACGACAGCGTCGCGCCGCGCGCGCTCGATGCGAGCGCGAACGTCTGCGTCGCGCGGAACGGCCAGGGCCAGGCCGATGCGCCATCGCCGGACGCGTCGTGATCGAGGGCGAGTTGAGCGGTCGTCGCAGTGGAGGCGACGACATTCCATCGGCGCTGCCAGCCGACGCCGTGGATCGCATGCGGCGAGTCGCCGAAGTTGCGCGCGAGCGCGTGCTCGCGCCCCGCGTGCGATAGGCGCGCGTTCGCGATCCGGTTCGAGTACGGGACCAGCGGGTAGCAGGCGTGGCGCCGCACATCGCGCGCCGCGCGCGCATCGGCTGGCGTGGGGCGCAGGATGTCGGCTCCGCCGAGCGTGAACGCGGCGATCGCGCCGCCCGTGTCGCGAGCGATTTCGACGACGGCGGTGCCGGCGGAGAGACGAATCGACATCGGCAATCGTCAGGCTGAAGCCCGACTCGCATCCTCGCGACGCTTCACCGTTGCGGGTCGGGTTTCAGCCGGACGGTTCCAGTGGGCCCGGCGTCAGCCCGACGCCTTCAATACGGCCCCTGCGCCTTCGGCGCGGCCGCCGTGCTGCCGCGCAGCTTCCCGAGCCACTCCTGCGCGCGCCCCATCATCATGCTCATGTCCGAGCCGATCGCGACCCACGAATAGCCGTAGCCGAGGAAACGCTCCACCATTTCCGGATTGGGACCGATGATCCCGCAGGGCTTGCCGAGCCGCTTGCACTCAGCGGCCGCGTGCGCGAGCTTCGCCTGCACGTCCGCATGCCCGATGTCGCCGAGGTGTCCCATCGACCCCGACAGGTCGCCCGGGCCGACGAAGATCGAGTCGACGCCCGGCACCGCAGCGATCGCCGTCAGCCGCTCGAGCGCCTGCAGCGTCTCGATCTGCACGATCACGCAGATCTCGTCCGCCGCGAGCTTGAAGTAGTTCGGCACCGTGCCGTAGCGGCTTCCGCGATGCACGCCTGCCGCGCCGCGCACGCCCGCCGGCGGATAGCGCGTGAACGCGACGGCGCGCGCCGCCTCGTGCTCGTCCTGCACGAACGGGAACATGATGCTCTGCGCGCCCGCGTCGAGCGCGCGCTTCACCATCACCATGTCGTTCCACGGAACGCGCGTGATCGGCGACGCGCGCGTGCCGGCGATCGCGCGCAGGATCTCGATCATCTGCGGCGTGTCGATCGGCGTGTGCTCCATGTCCACGACGAGGAAGTCGAAGCCCGCGCAGCCGAGCGCCTCGGCGGTCGACGGCGCCGCGCTCATCAGCCACGCCCCGTACTGCGCCTGGCTCGTCGCGATCGCGTGCTTGAAAGTGTTGCGGGGCAGGTCCATCGTCGAAGTCCCGGTCAGTCCGCGCGCACCGACATCGTGGGCGCGAGCGCGGTCAGGTGCGCGCCGACCCCTTCGGTCTGCGCGCGATCGAGGAGCAGCGCGATCCAGCCGAACGCCGGCGTGCGCACGCCGATCGCGGTGCGAAGGCCGTCGGGCGTGAGCTGCACGGCCAGGCGCGGCGCGTCGATGCTCGGGCAGGCTCCTTGCGGAAGCTCGTGCTCGACTTCCGGCGCCATCGCCGCGCGGAGGTAAGCGAGGAACTGGACCAGCCGCTCGAGCTCGACCGCCGAGAGGCGGAGATGCCCGCCGCCGACATTCAGCGACAGGTGCTCGCGGGTGGCGTCGTACTCGTAGCGGACGTCGTCGGGGGGCGGGTTCGTCATGGCATCGCGCGGGGTCGGGCGGTGCCGGCGAGCATATCAGCCCGATGCCGCGCCGAGCGCCGCGGCGATCTCGTCGATCGCGTCCTGCGCGAGGCCCGGATAGAACGGGACGCCGAGCAACCGCTCGCCGACGAGGTCGGCGCACGGCGTGGGCAGGTGCGCGACGTGGCCGAACGCGGGCTGGCGGTCGATCGTCGGCAGGTACCAGCGCCGCGTGCCGATGCCGCGTTGGCGGCAGATCGCCTCGGCGCGATCGCGCTCCTCCGGCGTCGGGAACTGGTAGGCGCAGACGCTGCGCACCGTGTCGGCGGCCGCGGATTGCTGGACGAGGCGGCCGCCGCACGCCGCCTGCGCGGCTCGCACCGATCGCGCGAACAGCGCGCCGCGCTCAGCGGCGATCGACGGCCACCGGTCGAGGCTCGCGAGCGCGACGGCCGCGTGGTACTCCGACAACTTCGCGTTGGTGCCGGTCGCCACGGCCGTGCCGATCGGACCGTCGTTGGGACGGTCGAGGTTGATCCCGAAGTTCGACAGGCGCCGGATCGCGTGCGCGAGCGCCGCGTCGCGCGTGACGACGAAGCCGCCTTCTCCCGCGGCGAGCGGCTTGGTCGCGTGCAGGCTGAAGATCGCGCACGTCGGCCCCGGGTCGCGCTGGTTTCCGAAGCCCGCCGCCGCGTCGATGACGACCGGCACGCCCGTGTCGCGCTCGAACGCGCTCCAGCCCTCGCCATCCTGATCCGCGCCGAACGTCGTGACCGGAACGACGGCGCGCGCGCCGATCGTGCGCACCGCCGCGCGGGCGATCTCCGGCGTCAACAGCCACGAATGCGGGTCGACGTCCGCGACGACGGGCGACAGTCCCGCGCAGCGCACTGCCGACGCGGTCGCGATGAACGTGAGCGCCGGCACGAGGACCGGTGCGCCTGCGGGCAGCGACAACGCGCGCAGCGCGAGCTCGATTCCGGTCGTGCAGCTCGACAGGCTGACGACGCGACACGATCCTGCGCCGGCGAACGACGCGGCGATGCGCGATTCGAACTCGCCGACCAGCGGTCCGAAGTTCGAGTACCAGCGGTTGGCGTCGATGCGGCGGAGGTACGGCAGCAGGTCGTCGGCCGTCGGGAGCGACGGCATCATGAGCGGGATGCGTTCGCGGACGGCAGCGCCGGAGAGGGGGCGGTCGACGCGGGCGGTCGCCGAACCCAGTGACGATTCGCTGGCGCGCAACGTCGCGTTGTCGATGGCGCTCATCCTTGTGTCACGCGACGCCGCCGCGTTCGGCTGGTGCCGCGTAAAAGATCGTGTCGTAGTAGTAGCTCGAATGGTGCCGCAACCTGAGCTCGTAATCGGGTGCGAGCTCGCCGAACAGTTTCCACAAGTCGAGCAGATCGTCGGCGTAATGGTATGCGGTGATCGCCATGCGCGGTCGGCACTCGCGGATCAGGCGCGCCGCACCTCGCAGCGCTTTCTGCTCGAAGCCTTCGAGGTCCATTTTGACGAATGTCACCTCGTCCATGACGTCGTCGAGGCGGACGATCGGCGTGTCGCCAATGTTGCCGGCGGCCTCGTCGACATGGGAACCCATCGTGCCAGTCTCGAGAAACCGAATGTGGCCGTTCGTGTCGCCGACCGCGGCGTTGTGGAGCACGATCCCGGGCATCCGCAGCGCCCTGAGTTTTTCGAGCTCAGCGAAGCTCTTGCGATCGGGCTCGAACGCGTGGATCGCACGGAACCGGCCGTCGGTCGCCGCAATCACCTTGCGCACCGTCGAGCCGATGTACGCGCCGCAATCGGCGAAGATCTCGTCGTCGTGAAGGCGAAACGTGCTCGTGTTGCGGTAGACACTGAAATACTCGTCCTCGGGGCCGGTCATCGCGCTGCGAAGGACACGGCGATCATAGGTCAACCGAAGGAGCAATGCAGCATCGAGGGTCGCACGACTTGCGTCGTCGGCAAGTGCAGCGCGGAGTTGCAACCATTCGGGCTGACGTGCGATCGTGCGTTGACGCATGTCGCGAGGTGATTGGTAGACCGCGCCCAGCCCAAGCTCCGCGAGCACCTCGACGAGATCGGCGCGCTCGACCTTGCAATCCGAGAGCAGTGAGGAGAACACCGTATGCCCGAGCGGGCTTCCCGCAAGATCGACGCCGAGAAGTCCATCGATCGTGGGTGCGCGCTGGCGGAACTGCTCCGAAGTCCAACGTTCGGCGCCATGGATGCGCTCGTCCTTGTATTGGTCGTCGACGACGGCAATGACATTCGGGCACTGCTGCACGATGGAAGGTCCGTACACACCGCCGAGGTGGGAGAACGGCCCGAGGAGAATCAGCGGACGTTCGCGGATGCCGCGTTTCGGCTCCGGAAACGCGTGGTTCCACCCCTCGTTGCCGTAGTCGAGCACGGCGTTCTGGACGTTCATTTGGCGCCTTCTCCTTCAGCCGGTCACGACGAGTCGCGCGCCCGGAACGGGAAACTCCGAGGCAATGAACGTGCCTGCCTGGAACGTTCCATGGTAAGAGCCGGCAATCCCGATCTCTCCGGGTCCGGGGAATACGGTTTTGTCGGCCAGATGGACGCCGCCACCGATCACGCTGTGGGGCCCGACCTCCGCGCCCGCGCCGACGACGGCACGGCTTCCGAGCCAGCACCACGGCGAAATTCCGCATCCGGCGCCGATCACCGCCGCGGATCCGACGATGGTGCCGCGCCCCAGCTTTGCGCCGGGCTCGATCACGGCGCCTGGGCCGATCAGCACGTTCTCGGCAAGGACCGCCGAGGAATCGACGAAGGCGCGCGGATGCACGAGCGTCGCGCACCGGTACCCCTTGAACCGCAGCTTCGCCCACAGGTCGAAGCGCGCGAAATTGAGTGCGGCCGGCCCGATCGCGGCGAACACGTCGGTGTCGTCTGGCGATTCGCCCGCTAGCGATTCGAGCCCATCTTCGGCAATACGCTCGGGAGGCAGTTCGACGACACGCACACGCTGCGTACCGCGCTCGGCCACGCCGATCGCCGCCGCCAATGTCGCGAGGGGCGCCTCGCCGATCACCACCAGATTGCGCGCGTCGCTCATCGGGACGCCATCAGCCCGCGGTAGACCTTCGCAACGCGCCGGATGCGATGCTCGTAGTGGCCGTGGAACGCGCGCGGCGATTCCTCGTGGAAGCCACGCTGGATGCCCTCGAACACCGCGAGGTCCTCGTCAATGACGCGTTTTTCCGCCTTGAGCTGACTCCACAGGATGGCGGGAGCGGCGGGTAGACGCTGCTTTCGGCGTCCCAATGCCATCGTCAGCCGGACTTCCGTGCGATCGATTGCGACCGGGGTGAACTGCTGAATCAAATGAACCGCGCCCGCCATCACCACGTAATTGACGTTCGGATAGATGAACAGATTGAGGTATTCGCGCGTGTCGGCGCATCGCTCGACCGCGTCGTGCCATGGCCACGCCTGGAAGTCGAACGGCGCGCGCGTTTCATACGACAGCTCACGGATCTCGTCGCCGATCTCTTCGTCGGGCGCGGGCGGAGGCGACGCGGGCCGTTCGCCGGGCAACGGCGGCTTCAACGTCGGCATCAGCGAAGCGAAGGTCGACGTATGCACGAACGGAACGTGATTCCAGTCGATCACATTCTCGAAATTGAGCTTCCAGTTGTAGCGCCCCTCGAACTTCGCGAACAAGGCATCGTCGCCCACGACGCCGGTGACTTCCGCGAGCCGATCGAGGAAGCCGGCGTGGAACTGCTCCTCGATCGGCATCGGGTCGGCATCGAGGTTCACGAAGACCAGGCCGCCTATCGTTTTCAGCGCAATGGGTTGCAGTCCCAGCGTCGAGACGCTCTCCACGGTGAAGCCGTAGTTCGCGTCGTTCCCCGGAATGGACTTGACGCGACCTGCATCGTCGTAGACCCAGCCGTGGTACGGACAAGCGAGCCGTCGCTGGCCGAAATCCGCGACCTGGATAGCCGATTGACGATGGACGCAGCGATTGACGAAAGCCTTGAGGCCGGTCGCAGTGTTCTGCAACACCACGGGAACACCACCGATGCGATGCGTGACGAACGCGTCGGGAGCATCGAGAAGCGACTTGAAGCCCGCGACGATCCACAGGCGACGGAACAGGCACCGCTCCTCGGCGACGAGTACCTCGGGCGAGGTGTAGTCGGACGAGGAGAGGATCGATCGCATCAGCGCGAGAAGACGACCTTCGCGGGATTGCCGAACACCGTGCTGTCCGCGGGAACGTTCTTCACGACGACGCTGCCTGCGCCGATGACCGACCGGTCGCCGACGCTGACGCCGGGCAGGATGCAGCTATGCGGGTGGATCTGGACGTCGTTTCCGATGCGCGCCCGGGCACCGATGAACGTGAAGCTCGCGATCTGCACGTAGTCGCCGATCGTCACGTCGTGGCCGATCACCGACATCGACAGGATCGTGACGAAATCCCCGATCTTCGTGTCGCTCCCCACCTGCACCTTGCGCTCGAAGATGATGCCCTGGCCGAGCTTGGCCGATTCCGGATACGCGACCTCGGTTCGCAGGTTGATGAACTCGACCCCCTGCGCGACGAGGGGGGCGGCGTACTTGCGACGCATCGACGGCTCACCCAGCGCGCAGAGCCATATCTCGTTGGGATGCGCCTTGTACGTGGACGGGCCGCCGAGGATCGGCTTCGGCACGCCGAAGCCGTCGAGAATGTTGGGACGATCGTCCAGGAAGCCCTTGATCGTCCATTCGCGGTGGTTGCCGTGGTCGGCGTCGCACTGCCAATAGACGGTGCGGCCGAAGCCGCCCGCGCCGATGATGACGAGGTCCTTCATC
>JBDTNO010000146.1:0-8883 GCA_039933715.1 Betaproteobacteria bacterium | reverse complement strand
AGTTCGTGCATGCGAGTCCGCGCGCGCCGTGAGGTTACGCAGAGCTTCCCTAGCGGCGGTCGTGCAAGGAGCGACCCGCGAGGCGACGACCTGCGCGCGCCACGCGGCGCACGCCCGCATGCTCGACGGCCGCGCGCGTCAGCGCCAGCCGGCGCGGTCGACCAGCTTCTGCGCGGCGGCCATGTTCCTGCCGAGCGCGGCGATCGCCACCGGGTCGGGCTTGAACGGCCCCATCGCCTCGAGCGCCGGATTGCGGCCGGACGCGCTCCTGACCGCCGGCCACTCGTTGTTGCCGTCGGCGAAGTAGCGCTGCGCGTCGTCGCTCGCGAGGTACTCGAGGAACTTCACGGCGGACTCCCTGTGCGGCGCGTTCCTGAGCACGCCGGCGCCGGAGAGGTTGATGTGCGTGCCCGCGCCCGCCTGGTTCGGATAAACGACCGCGGTGCGGGCGGCGATTTCGCGATCCTCCGGCTTGGTCGAGCGAAGCACGCGCGCATAGTAATAGCTGTTGACGATGGCCACGTCGCATTCGCCGGCCGCGACCGCCTTGATCTGGTCGCTGTCTCCGCCTTTCGGCTGGCGTGCGAAGTTGGCGACGAAGTTCTTCGCCCACGCCTCGGTCTTCGCCTCGCCGTCGTGCTCGATCATCGAGGCGACGAGGCTCAGGTTGTACGGATGCGCTCCCGATCGCACGCAGATCCTGCCCTTGAGCTTCGGATCCGCGAGCGATTCGTAGGTCGGGATGTCGCCCGGCTTGACCTGCGCCTTGTTGTAGACGATCAGGCGCGCGCGCATCGAGAAGCCGAACCACTCGCCGTTGGGATCGCGCATCGGCGCGGGGATGCGCGCCTCGAGCGTCGCGGATTTCACCGGCTGGAACAGCCCGAGCTGTTGCGCGTTGTACAGCCGCGAAGCGTCGACGATCAGCAGGACGTCCGCCGGGCTGTTGGCGCCCTCCGACTTGAGGCGCTCGAGCAACTGCTCGTCGCCGGCCTCGATCCGGTTGATCCGGATGCCGGTGGCCTTGGTGAAATCCGAGTAAAGCGCCTCGTCGGTCTGGTAGTGACGCGCCGAATAGAGGTTGAGGACGTTTTCCTGCGCGGCGGCGGCGAGCGGGAGCAAGGCGGCGAGCGCGGCGGCGGCCGCGGAGATGCGAGGGCGGTTCATGGGGACCGGAGTCGATATGGATGAGCCGACTCTAGCGGCGGCGCGTCCCGATGTCAATACGAATACGAACGATTCCTATTTGCCGACCACTCACGCCAAGACGCGCGGCCAGTGCCGTGCAGCGGTGCGGTGCGACGCTCCCGTACTCCGGAAGATACGGTGCCTTTGGCTCCACACATCCCGTTACGGGCCGCGCCATCGTCGTCGCGCCAGCGGGAAAGGCGAAGCACCGCCACATGCTCGTAGGCGCGCATTTCGCCGAGATCGCTGCCGGCGCGTCTATCCGCTGTTGCGCAACCCCGCGGCGAGACCGTTGATCGTCAGGTGGATCGCACGGCGCGTCCGCTCGTCGGTCTGCCCGCCGCGGAAGCGCGTGAGGAGCTCGATCTGGAGATGGTTGAGCGGATCGAGGTAGGGCACGCGGTTGCGCAGGCTCCGCGCGAGCGCGGGGTTGTCGGCAAGCGGATGCTCGTGTCCGGTGATCTCGGCGAGTGCAGCGAGCGTGCGGCCATGCTCGGCGGCGATGCGACCGAAGATCGCCTCGCGCAGCGCGGCGTCCGGGACCATCGCCGCGTAGCGCGACGCGACGGCGAGATCGGTCTTCGACAGCACCATCGCCATGTTCGACAGCACGCTCGCGAAGAACGGCCAGCGCCCGTGCATCTCCCGCAGCAGCGGCAGCGCGTCGGGCCGCTCCGCCCGCCACGCCTCGATCGCACTGCCCACGCCATACCAGCCGGGCAGCATCAGCCGGCACTGGCTCCAGCTGAACACCCAGGGAATCGCGCGGAGGTCCTCGATGCGCGTCGACGCGGTCCGCGACGCCGGTCGGCTGCCGATGTTGAGCTGCGCGATCTCGGCGATCGGCGTCGACGCGCGGAAATAGTCGGCGAATCCCGGCGTCTCGTACACGAGCGCGCGGTAGGCGGCGAGCGCATGCGCGGCGAGCTCGTCGAGCGCGCCGTGGTAGGCCGTCGCCCGGTCGCCGAGATGCTCGGCATCGGAGAGCCCGGCCTCGAGCGCGGCGGCGACGAGCGTCTCGAGGTTCCGGCGCCCGAGCCCGGCGTCCGAGTACTTGCTCGCGATGATCTCGCCCTGCTCGGTCAGGCGCAGGCCGGCGCTCGCGCTTCCGCGCGGCTGCGCGAGGATCGCCTCGTACGAGGGCCCGCCGCCACGGCCGACCGTGCCGCCGCGCCCATGGAACAGCGAAAGCGTCACGCCCGCGTCCGCGAACGTCGCGACCAGCTCGCGCTCGGCACGGTACAGCGCCCAGTTCGCCGCGAGGTAGCCGCCGTCCTTGTTGCTGTCCGAATAGCCGAGCATCACCTCCTGGCGGTCGCCGCGCGCCGCGACGAGCGCGCGCCACGCGGGCAGTGCGAACGCTTCACGCATGATCCGGCCGGCGCGCGCGAGGTCGTCGATCGTTTCGAACAGCGGCACGATGTCGAGCTCAGAGCGGCCGTCGCGCAAGAGCCCCGACGCCTTGAGCAGCACCGCGACCTCGAGCAGGTCGGAGACCGACTGGCACTTCGAGATCACGGTGTGCGGCACCGCCTCGGCGCCGAAGTCCGCATGCGTCGCCGCGGCCGCATCGGCGATCGCGAGCTCGGAGCGCGTCCGCTCCGAATACGCGGCGAACGGCGAGCGCAGCGGGCGCGGATCGGCGAGCTCGGCCGCGAGCAACGCGACGCGCGCGGCTTCGTCGAGCGCCGTGTATTGCACGACCATCCCCGCGCGCTCGAAGAGCTCGCCGACCACGACTTCGTGCACGTCGGCGTTCTGCCGCAGATCGAGCGACGCGAGATGGAAGCCGAATGCCGCTACCGCGTAGCGCAGCGGCTCGAGCCGCTCCTCGGCGAGCGCCGCGGCGCCGTGCGTCGTGAGCGAATGCGCGATCGTGGCGAGATCCGCCGCGAATTCGGCGGGCGTCCCGTAGGGCGGAAGCGTGACCTGCGGGGTGCGCGGCGGCGTCATGGCGGACTTCTGCGCCGCGGTCGCGGCGAGCCGCCCATAGACGCCGATCAGCGCCTGCCGGTAAGGCTCGTCCTGCCGGTGCGGATTCGCGTCGTTCGCGGCCCCTGCCAGCGCGAGCAGCGCGTCGGTCGGCCGCACGAGGCGCGACGAGAGCGAAAGCTCCCCGCCGAGACGGTGCACTTGGTCGAGATAGTGCGTGAACGCGACTGCCGACTGCGCGCGAACCGCGTGCACGAGCGTTTGCGCGGTCACGAACGGATTGCCGTCGCGGTCGCCGCCGATCCACGAGCCCATCCGCAGGAACGACGGCAGCAACCGGTCCGCCGGCGCATGGATGCCGAGATCGGCGGCGAGCCCGGCATACAGCCGCGGCAGCTCGCCGAGGAACGTGGTGCGGTAGTAGGCGAGCCCGTTCTCGATTTCGTCGACGACCTGCAGGCGCGAAAGGCGCAGCATCGCGGTTTGCCACAGCCCGAGCACGCGGCGGCGCAGCCGCCGCTCGTCGTCGGCCAGCTCGTCGGGCATCGGCGCCGACTGGTCGCGATGCGCGAGCAGCCCCGCGATCTCGCGTTCCGCGTCGAGGATGCTCCTGCGCTGCACCTCGGTCGGATGCGCGGTCAGCACCGGCGAGACGCGCGCCCCCTCGCACCAACGCAGGATCGCCGCGCGGTCGACGCCGTCGCGCCCGAGCGTCGCGAGTGCGCCGGCGAGGCTGCCGCGCTGCGGCGGCGATCCGGCGATCGACTCGGCGCGCCGGCGGCGATGCTGGTGCACGTCCTCGGCGATGTTCGCCAGGTGCGAGAAGTACGAGAACGCGCGCACGACGTTGAGCACGTCGCCGATCGGGAGGCCGTCGAGCAGCGTGGACAAGTGGCTGCGCGCCGCGTCGGCCTCGGCCCCGACGCCGCGACGAAAGCGGATCGCCGTCTGGCGAATCGCCTCGACGCGCTCGTAGCCGGCCGTGCCGGTCTGGTCTCGCAGCACATCGCCCAGGATCCGGCCGAGCAGCCGCGTGTCGTCGCGCAGCGGCCGGTCGCGCTCGGCGTCGTCGTCGATCGAGGAGAGCGGACGGGGGTCGGGGGTCATCGCGAGCGGATCGTGGATCGCAAACGTCGAGGAATGGATGGCGGATGTCTCGGAATAGAGCGAACGAACCCCGGCCCCACAATCCACAATCGACCCTCTACAATCCCGAGTCTATATGAGCTTCCCGCACCCGCCGGCCCGATGACTCCCGCGCTTCCCGATGCGTTGCGCGGGATCGCGCGCTCGCTGGCGACTACGTCCATCGCCGCACTGTTCGAACGCGATCCGCGTCGCGTCGAGCGCCTGACGATCGCCTGGGAAGGTTTTCGCGTCGATCTTTCGAAGGAGCGGCTGTCCGCCGAAGCGCTCGCGGCGCTCGTCGAGCACGCGCGCGACGCCGGACTCGAAGGATGGATCGCCGCGCTGTTCGCGGGCGAGAAAGTGAACGTGAGCGAGGCGCGGGCCGTCCTTCACCCGGCGCTGCGCGACGGTTCGAATGCTCCGCTCACCGTCGACGGCGTGGATTTTCGCGCGTCGGTACGCGCCACGCGCCTGCGCATCGCGGCGTTCGCCGACGCGCTTCGGAACGGGTCGCTGCGCGGCGCGACGGGCGCCGCGATCCGGCACGTCGTCCACCTCGGCATCGGTGGATCGGACCTCGGGCCGCGGCTCGTCGTGGACGCGCTGCGACCTTCGGCCGGCGTGCGCGATCCTTCGGTCGCGTTCGTCGCGAACGTCGACCCGGTGGCCCTCGACCGGGCCCTCGCGCCGCTCGACCCCGCCGCCACGCTGTTCGTGATCGCCTCGAAAAGCTTCTCGACGCAGGAGACGCTCGCGAATGCGCGGGCGGCGCAAGCATGGCTCGCCTCGGGTTTGCCGCGAGGCGCCGATGCCGCCGCCCATTTCATCGCCGCCACCGCGAATGCGAGCGCGGCCGCGGCGTTCGGCGTGCGCGACGCGTCGATCCTGCCGTTCCACGAAGGCGTCGGTGGCCGTTTCTCGCTCTGGTCGTCGGTCGGCGTCACGATCGCGGCGGCGCTCGGGAATCCCGCGCATTCGGCGTTGCTCGCGGGCGCGCATGCGATGGACCGACATTTCGCGACGGCGCCGCTCGCGTCCAACCTCCCGGTCGTGCTCGCGCTCGCCGGCCTCTGGAACGCATCCGCGCTCGGATTCCGGCAGCGCGTCGTCGTGCCGTACGCGGAGGCGCTCGCGCTGCTGCCCGCGTATCTGCAGCAGCTTTCGCTCGAGAGCAACGGCAAGCGCGTCACGCGCGAGGGCGCGCCGGTCGAAGGCCGCACGGTACCCGCGCTGTGGGGCGGCATCGGCACCGACGGCCAGCACGCGTTCTTCCAATGGCTGCACCAGGGCACCGACGTGGTGCCCGTCGAGTTCATCGTGCCGGCGGTGCCGGTAGAGGGCGACACGGCACGCCATGCGCTGCTCGTCGCGAATGCGCTCGCGCAGGCGCAGGCGCTCGCGTTCGGACGCGCGGCGCCGGAAATCGCGGCGGATCTCGCGCGTCGCGGTCACGCGAGCGACGCAGCCACGGTCGCCGCGCGCGTGTCGCCTGGCGACCGGCCCTCGACGACGATCGTCACGCCTGCGATCGACGCACGCTCGCTCGGAGCGCTCCTCGCGCTCTACGAGCACCGCACGTTCGTCGAGGGCATCCTGTGGGGAATCAACCCGTTCGACCAGTTCGGCGTCGAGCTCGGCAAGCGCCTCGCCGGGCCGATCGGCGCGGCGCTCGCCGGGTCCGGCGACCTCGCGCCCGGGACCGATGCGTCGACGCGCGCGCTCGTCGCCGACGTGCGCGCGAGGATGAACGGGGCCGCGCCCCGCTGAATCCGGTCTCGCGCTAGCGCGCCGCGCGGATCGCTCCGGCGAGGAACGTCACCGCGGACGCGTACAGCCGGCTGCGGTTGTAGCGCGTGATCACGTAGAAGTTCGGGCACGCGATCCAGTAGCTCGCGCCACCGTCCGGCTGCTCGAGCATCAGCAATCCCACCGGCTCGTCGACCGGCTCCATCACGAGCGCGGGCTCGACTCCGTCGGCCGCCCATGCCTCGAGCGGGCGTCGCTCGCTCATGCCGCCATCGAGGTGCCGCAGCACGGTTTCGCGCTTTTCCGCGTCGATGCGCGCGGGCACTAGCAGCGGCCCGCCGGGTTGCCAGTCGTGGCGCGCGAGGTAGTTGGCGACGCTTCCGGCCACGTCGGCGCCGCTCTCCCACAGGTCGATGCGCGAATCGCCGTCGAAGTCGACCGCGTAGCGCCGGAAGCTTCCCGGCATGAATTGCGGGACGCCCATCGCGCCGGCGAACGAGCCCTTCGGCGCGAGCGGCGAGAATCCCTGCTCGCGCGCGAGCAGCAGGAACTCCTTCAGCTCGCCGCGGAAGAACGCCGCGCGGCGCGGATAGTCGAACGCGAGCGTCGACAGCGCGTCGATGACCCGGAACGACCCGCCGACGCGGCCGTAATAGGTCTCGACGCCGACGATCGCGACGACGACCTCGGGGGGCACGCCCCACCTTCCCTCGGCGAGCACGAGAGCGTCCTCGTTCGCGCTCCACCAGGCGACGCCGCCCGCGATGCGCGCTTCCGAGAGGAATGGCGGCGCGTACTCGAACCACTTCGGCGGATCGACGAACGGCTTCGACATCAGCGCGACGATCTGCGGCATCGAGCGCGCCGCGCCCAGCCAGCGCTCGACGCGCCTGCGATCGAGACCCGTCTCCGCCGCGACGTCGGCGGCGTACGAGCGAACGTCGGAGCGGGCACCGTAGGGCGTGCCGCGCCGCTCGTCGATCGACCCTTGACGCCCCGAAGCCGCGCGCTGCGCGTCCGCGCTCCCGACGTGAATCAGCGCCAGCGCGATCGCCGCGACGAAAATGGAAGCCGCGTTACGCATCGACGGCGAAGCCCATGAGCAGGCACGACTCCGTGCGGAGCACCGCGCGCGCCGCGTCGTGCGAGACGAAACGCGAGCGACCGGGCGTGGACGGAATGAGAGCGACGGGTGGAGGGCGGACACGGCGGCGTCCGATGCGCGCGATGCCGATGGTACCATCGCCGCGCCCGCCACTTCCGCGCCGCAGCGCGCGCTTCGCGACGTCGCGCGTCGATGCTCTACCCGCTCCTCCGCCCCGCGCTGTTCGCGCTCGATCCCGAGCGCGCGCACGATCTCGCTTTCGCCGCGCTCGATGCCGCGGCGGCCACGGGCCTCGCACGCGCGGCGAGGCCCTCGTTGCCCGCCGATCCGGTGCGCGCGATGGGCCTCGATTTTCCCAATCGCGTCGGCCTCGCGGCCGGACTCGACAAGAACGCCGCGCATCTTCCCGGGCTCGCGACGCTCGGCTTCGGCTTCCTCGAGACGGGCACGGTGACGCCGCGCGCGCAGCCGGGCAACCCGAAGCCACGCATGTTCCGCCTGCCGCAGGTCGAAGCGCTGATCAACCGGCTCGGCTTCAACAATGACGGCGTCGAGCGCGCCGTCGCCAACGTGGTGGCTTCCGGCTTTCGCGGGATTCTCGGCTGCAACATCGGCAAGAACGCCGACACGCCGCAGGATCGCGCGGTCGACGACTACCTCGCCTGCCTCGCGGCGGTCGCGCCGGTCGCGAGCTACGTGACGATCAACGTGAGCTCTCCCAACACCAGGGGCCTCCGCGACCTGCAATCGGAAGCCGCGCTCGACGCGCTCCTCGCGCGCATCGTCGCCGCGCGCGACGCCCACGCGCAGCGGCTCGGCCGCGCGCTCCCGCTCGCCGTCAAGATCGCGCCCGATCTCGACCCCGAAGCGATCCGCGGCATTGCGCGCGTGCTGGTCGCGCGGCGCGTCGACGCCGCGATCGCGACCAACACCACGGTCGCGCGCGACGGCGTTTCGTCGCTGCCGCACGGCAACGAGACCGGCGGGCTCTCGGGCCGGCCGGTATTCGGGCGCTCGAACGACGTGCTGCGCGCGCTCGTGCGCGCGCTCGACGGCGCCCTGCCCGTCATCGGCGTCGGCGGCATCCTGTCGGGCGACGATGCGCGCGAGAAAATCGCGTGCGGCGCCACGCTCGTGCAGCTCTACACGGGACTGATCTACCGCGGCCCGGCGCTCGTCGCCGAGTGCGTGAAGGCGCTGGCCCGTTAGCGCGGCGGGTCGGAAGCGGGCTGGCGCGCGAGCCACGCGGCGGTCGCGTGCACGAGCATCGTGCCCTTGCCATCGGCAACGGTCTCGCCGCGCTGGTTCACCGCAATCACCGTCAACGCGACGATGCCGCCGCCGTGCCGCGCCTTGTCGGTTCTGCCGGCGACCGTCCAGGTCGTCGTGACCGTGTCTCCCGGCCGCACCGGTGCGACGAACCTGGTCGCGTGATCGAGCAACGCGATCGCCGTGCCGTGGAAAATCATCCCGAGCGCGCCACCCATCATCGCGCTCGTCAGCATGCCGTGCAGGATGCGCGTGCCGAAGCGCGAGCCGCGTGCATAGTCATCGTCGACGTGGTGCGGGTTGAAGTCGCCGATGAGCCCGGCTCCGATCACGAGGTGCGCGTCGGTCACGGTCAGCGACCGCTTCCAGCTGTCGCCCTCGGCGACCTCGTCGTAGTGCTTGCCGCTGCCGTCCATGCCGCCGGCCGTGCTCATGCGTGCCTTCCTGGAGGCCACGTTCGCACCGCGGCCGACGGGCCGTCCCTCGGCCGCCAGCCCCCTGGGGGGAGGCGCGCG
>JBDTNO010000145.1:0-8968 GCA_039933715.1 Betaproteobacteria bacterium | reverse complement strand
GCGGGCAACGACGCCAGCCGCCCGCCCGGCGCGTCCCGCAGGGCGGACGAGCCAAAGCCAAGTCGGGGGTTCGAGAAGTTCGTGCATTCGAGTCCGCGCGCGCCGTGAGGTTACGCAGAGCTTCGCTAGGCCCGATCGAGCAAGAACACGATCGGCACCTGGACGGTGGCGGCGACCGCCTCCGCGCCGCGACGCGCCGGGACGAAGCGCCAGCGGCGCACGGCGTCCAGCGCGGCGCGGTCGAGGCGCTCGGATCCGCTCGATGCCGCCACGTCCACCTGCTCGGCGCTGCCGTCCGCTGCGACCCGCACGCGCAACAGCACACGGCCTTCCTCGCGATGACGGCGGGCGAGCGATGGATACGCGGGCGCCGGATTGTCGAGGTAGGAGGCGTCGAAGCGCGGCGGCACGAGCGGCGCGGTCACGGGCGATGCCACGACGGGCGCTACGGCGACCAGCGCCGGTGGCGACGGGGCGCTCGGCGGGACGATCGGCTCGGGAGGCAGCGTGATCGTCGGCAGCGCGATCTCGCGCGGCAGGTCGGGAACCACGATGGGCGGCGGCTCGGTCACGGGAACTGGCGCTACGTGCCGGACCGGTATCGGCTTGGGCGCGGCCGGCGCAGGCGTCGGCTTGGGTTCCGGCGCTTCGATGACGACCGCGATGGTGCCGGGGCGCCGCGGCGGCCGCATCGGCCCGCGTTCGAGCGCGATCGCCATGAAAACCAGAAAGTGCATGGCGGCGAGCAGCGCGATGAGCGGCCAGCGCATCCTGCGCGGCGAATCCTCGTAGCGTCGCCCTGCGCGGCGCGCGTCCGAGGCGACGGCGACGGGAAGCGGCGCCGCATCGCTCCTGGATTCGGCGATGCGCGGTGCGCGAGCGATGAACGAGGCGGCCGTGGCCAACGAAACATCCATGGCGCGGGCTGGCACCGGAGGCGGTCCGGTCGCTGGCTGGCGGTGGCGATGAAAAAGCGTCGCGCGGTTCGCGGCGCGGTCGGTGCGCCGAGCCGGCCCCCGCCTTCGTCGAGGAGTCCGCGCCCGCCGTTCGTTTAAATGATAATGATTCTCATTGACGTCGTCAATCCGGCGAACGATAATCCCCCGATGAGCCCAGCCGTCCCTCCCCTCCCGGCCGCCCTGCCGGGCGCCGCCGATTCCCTGACGACCCCCGTCCAGGGCGCGATCGCGACCGCGCGGCCGGCTCGCGTCGACAGCGCGACGCTGCTCGGGCGCGCGCGCGAACTCGCGATCCTGCACGGCGGCCGCGAATACCGGCTGCGCGTCACGCAGAACGGCAAGTTGATCCTCACGGCCTGACCGGCGCGACCGCGCGTCAGGCCATCGGATGTCCGGCGAGCCGCTCGAGCGTCGCGAGCGGGGACCGATCCGGATGCCGCAGCGCGGCGAGCGGAAGGTGGAGCGTCTGCTCCATCATGTGCTGCCCCGACATCGCCGCGTGCATCACCTGGTCGGAGAAGCAAAGCCACGTCGTTCCCGGCGCGAAGCGCACCTCGCGCTGAGGCGCGTCGCGCTGGTAGTCGGCGTCGAGCTTCGCGCGGTCGTGCAGCGCGAGCATCGCGTGGTCGTATTCGCTGCGGCGGCCCTTGGTGACTTTCAGGAGCTCGAGCAGCGCCGCTTCGCCGCGCCGCATCGGACGGATCGACGGAATGAAGCGCGCGGCCATGTCGGCGAACGGCTCGCCCACGCGCCAGACGCGATCCTCGCCCGACGGATTCACGTTGCAGAACACGCGCAGGATGCGCTCGCCGCGGTTGGGCCGCGACGGGAATGCGTCGACGTGCAGGCGCGTGTCGTCCTTCCGCGGCGAAAGCGCACGACCCGACGCGGCGGCGGGACGGAAGCTCGTGCGCGCGCGACGGACGTGACGCGCATAGTCGGGAAGCATCCGCCCGACCAGCATCGCCGCCGCTCCCCCGAAGCGCGCGATCATCGCGTGCAGCGCATGCGCGTCGTCGCCATGCGCCGAGCTTCCACCGATGCGCTCGCCGTCGAGGCCGATGTTCTTGCGCGAGCCGTCGAGCCAGCGCGGGTCGAGGAAGCGCCGCTCGTCGCTCGCGATGTCGAAATTGCAGTCGGGCAGCACGACGAGGCCGCCGTCCTCGAGTGCCGCGGCGGCGCGTGCGTTCTCGTCGGCCGTCCATGCGGAGGCGAAGCTCCGCTGGTGCCAGGTTTCGATCGGGACATCCATCGGGGAGGGGACCGCGCGGTCGTGCGAGCGCTGGGCCGAGCCGATCGTAAGCGGCGCGCGTGCGGGCGTCAACGCAATGCGGGATCGATGCGCGAGGGCGTCCCCGCGCGCGCGGGTGTGTTGCGGCGCCCGCGCCGCCGCGGAACCTGCGTGTCTCGATCGTGGGCCTTCCGTCCGGCGATCCATGTCTGCCGGATCGCGCGATCGTCGCCCATCGTCATCTGTACGAAGAGCGCTTCGTCGACGTTGCGCACGCGGTCCATGCGCTGCGCGATGAACGGCGTCGAAGCGAGGTCGAGCACGACGAGGTCGGCCTCCGCGCCGGGGACGAGATTGCCGATCCGATCACCGAGATCGAGCGCGCTCGCGCCGCCTTGCGTCGCGAGCCAGAACGCGTGCGCCGGCGGCATCGACCACCCGCCCAACTGCGCCACCTTATACGCCTCGCCGAGCGTGCGGAGGAACGAAAGCGTCGTGCCGCCGCCCACGTCGGTGGCGAGCCCCACACGGACGGGCCGTCCCTCGCGCTTCGCCTTCGGCCAGGGAAACAACCCGCTGCCGAGGAACAGGTTCGAGGTCGGGCAGTGCGCGATCGCGGTGCCCGACGCCGCGAGCGCCCGCCACTCGCGCTCGACGAGATGGATGCCGTGACCGTAGATCGCGCGTCGGCCGAGGAGCCCGAAGCGCGCGTAGACGTCGGCGTAGTCGCGCGCGCGCGGATACAGCTTCTTCACCCACGCGATCTCGCCGGCGTTCTCGGACAGGTGCGATTGCACCCAGCAGTCGCGATGCTCGCGCCACAGTGCGCCGGCCGCCTCGAGCTGCGCGGGCGTCGACGTCACCGCGAACCGCGGCGTGATCGCGTACCCGAGGCGCCCTCGGCCGTGCCAGCGCGCGATCAGCGCCTTCGACTCGTCGTAGCCGCGCCGCGCGGTGTCGCGCAACGCGCGCGGCGCATGCCGGTCCATCAGCACCTTGCCCGCGATCATCCGCAGCGAGCGCTTCCCGGCCTCCTCCATCAGCGCGTCCACCGAGGCCGCGTGCACCGTGCCGAACACCGACGCGGTGGTGATGCCCTGGCGCAGGTTCTCGTCGAGGTAGTCGCGCGCCACCGCGCGCGCGACGCGAAGGTCGGCGAACGCCGCTTCGGCCGGATAGGTGGAGCGCTCGAGCCAGTCGAGCAGCTGCGTGCCGTGGCTGCCGGTGACCGGCAGCTGCGGATAGTGCACGTGGCAGTCGATGAAGCCCGGCAGCATGAGGCTCGCGCGCGGCAGCGTCTCGATCGCCGTACCGCTCGGCAGCGAGCGGCGCACCGCCGCGGCCGGTCCCGCGGCGACGATGCGTCCCTGGGCCATCGCGACGATGGCGTCGGGCTCGTACGCGAGCGCACGCTCGGCGCCGACCACGAATGGATCGCCGCGCCACGCGACCATCGGGCCGCGCAGCGCGACGCCGCCGCCGGCATCGCGGTCGTGCGTGTCGCGCGGATTGCGTCCCATGGTGGCGCGAAGGATACCGGATGCCCCGACGGGGTTGCATCGTGGCAAAAGGTCAAGGCTTCCGGGGTCGCGGCTCCGGATTCCCGTCGAACCTGCACGCGGCGCCCGCTAAGCTCGAGTGCCAAGTTTCGCATGCCGCGACGCGGCCGCGGTCGCCTCAACCGACTGTCACGGGGAGAAAGCGCATGCGAAACGTCGTGGCCCGCTGGGGATTCGTCGCAAGCATCGCCGCTGGGCTGCCGGTTCCGGCGGCAGCCCCGTTTTTCTACCAGATCGACATTCCCGTCCCGGGTCCCGTGACCTGCACCGCGAATACCATCACGATGACCGCGAACGGACCGCGACCTCGGTTCTTCCCGCCACTCCCGACAACACCTGGGCCAGCGTTTCGACCAACGGGGGCCCTCCGGTCAGCGAGACCAACGCGGTGCCGACTCCCACGACCACGCCATTCACAACCATCGCCCTCGGCCTGCCGGCGCCGGTTGCGGCGCCCTACACGGTCGAGGCCTTCGTGTTCCCCGCGCAAAACGGCACTCCCGTCGGCGCCGGCATCCGCGCGCTCGGCACCTGCGCGATCGACGGCAGCGGTACGTTGAGCATCCAGGCGATCAGCGCGAACGCGAGCGTTCCGGTCCCGCTCCTTCCGCTCGGCGGCGGGCTCGCCGCGATGAGCGCGCTGCTGGCGATCGCCGGCGCGTTCGCCACGCGTCGCAGGCGACGCTGACGCGCGCCGCGGTGGCTAACGCGCGAACGGGCTGATGCCGGCCTCGCGGAACAGGAACGCGAACGTGTCCGCGCGCTCCTCGTAGGCCTGCTTCTTCGTCGTCCCGTAGCCGTGCCCCGCTTCGTAGTCGATGCGAAGCAGGATCGGCTTCCCCGACGTCGACGCCGCCTGAAGCCGCGCCGCCATCTTCGCCGCCTGATACGCGTCGACGCGCGGATCGTTGATGCCGGTCGTGAGCAGCACCGCCGGGTATTTCACGCCGTCCTTCACCCAATGGTACGGGCTCATCGCGAAGAGCGCCTTGAAGCCGTCCTCGGTCTTGACGGTGCCGAACTCGGGGATGTTGGGCACTCCGTTGGCCGCGAACTCGGCGCGCACGGCGTCGGAGACCGGCACCTGGTCGACCGCGGCGCCGAAGAGGTCGGGCCGCTCGGTGATCGCGCGCCCGACGAAGATGCCGCCGGCGCTGCCGCCCATGATCGACAGCTTCGCCGGCGACGACCAGCGGTTGGCGACGAGCCACTCGGCGCACGCGATCGCGTCGCGCCAGGTGTTCGCCTTGGTTCCCTTGTAGCCGGCCTTGTACCACTCCTCGCCGAACTCGCCGCCGCCGCGCACGTGCGCGACCGCGAGGATGCCGCCGCGATCGAACCATGGCAGGTAGGTCGGCCGGTAGAACGGCGTCATCGAGATCCCGTACGCGCCATAGCCATAGAGGATCGTCGGGTTGGAGCCGTCGAGCTTCGTGCCTTTCCGGTAGACGAGCGATAGCGGAACCATCGCGCCGTCGGCCGCCTTCACCATCACCTGGCGCGACTCGAGGTGCGACGGATGGTCGTACGGGCCTTGCGGTTGCAGCTTCGTGTCGACGAGCCCCGCCGTCGCGGGGTCGTACGCGTAGATCGCACCGGAACGCGTCCAGCCGCCGAAGTCGAAAACGATCTCGCGGCGCCGCGGGTCGGTGCTCATCGCATCGATGTCGCCGAGGTACGGCAGCGCGATGCGCTCGGCGCGGCCGGTCTTGCGCGGAACGCGCCACAGCTCGCTCGCGCCGGCGTTCATCTTGCGCACGTACAGCGCGTCGCTCGCCGCGGCGATGCCGGTCACGACCGCCGTGCCCGCGGGCACTACGACCTGCGCGGTCGCGACGCTCGGCTTCGCGATCGCCGCGCGCAGCACCTTGAAGCGGGGCGCGCCCTTGTGCGACGACAGGACGAGGTCGTCGCCGGTCATCACGAAGTCGGTCACCTCGTCGGCGTGCTCGGTCACCTTGGTCCACGGCGTGCGCGCGCCGTCGAGCGCGGCCAGCGGGGCGACGAAGATGCGAAGCTCGCGCTGCACGCCGTTCACCGCGACGGCGGCGACGTAGCGCGAGCCGGGGGTCGACACCGCGAACACGAGCTCGACCGGGTCGACCGAAGCCGCCGGCGTGACGCCCGCTCCGAAGAGCGGCTGGTCGCGCTCGGGATCCTCGCCGATCCGATGCACGTAGACGCGCTGGTTCTGGTACTTGTCGGTGACCGGCGCGTTGTCCGCGAGCTTCTGCAGCCGGCTGTACATCAGGCGACCATCCGGAAGCCACGACGGCGACGCGTACTGCGCGCGATCGATCGTGTCGGCGAGCGGCTTGCCGGTCGCGACGTCGACGATGCGCAGCACGCTCGCCTCGGAGCCCGCCGGCGAGATGCCCGTCGCGACGTAGCGGTTGTCCGGCGACGGCGCGTAGTAGTCGAGCGAGCTGTGGGTGCCGTCGTCGTTGCGCACGAGCTCGGGGTCGACGAGCAGCCGCTCGTGGCCCGTGTAACCGTCGCGCACGTAGAGCTTCGGGATGTTCTCGCTCGCGAGGCGCTTCTGGTAGTAGACCTTGTCGCCCATGCGCTGCACGTCGAACACGCGCGCCGCCACCGCGTCGCCGCGCTTCCCGATCTCCGCGTACAGCGTGTCGCGGCCCGGGATCGCGTTCAGCACGGCGCTCGCGTAGCCGGCCTGCGCCTTCATCCACGCGGCGACCTCGGCGCTCTTCATGTCCTCCATGTAGCGGTACGGATCGGGCACCGCGACGCCGAAGTAGGTATCGGTGACGTCGCGCACCGGCGGCGCCGCGGGCGGGTTTTGCGCGAGCACGGTGCCCGCAGCAAGCGCGAACGAGGCGACGAGAGCGCGCGGATTCGTCAGGAACGTCATCGGGAGACTCCCGGGGAAATGCGATCGCGCATTGTCTCATTCCGGCGGCGGGTGCCTTCGTACGGTCCGTCAACCGGTGAGCCTCGCGTTCCGGCGACGGATGCGGCATCCTGTGCGTCCCCCAGTTCGATGTCGGAGCCCGACATGCGCCGCACTCTCGTCCTCGTCGCCACCGCTTTGCTCGCCGTCCTCGTGCCCGCCGCGACGAGCGCGCAGGCGTGGCCGACCAAGCCGATCCGGCTGGTGGTGCCGTTCGCGCCGGGCGGGTCGTCGGAGATCATCGCGCGTGCGCTCGCCGCCGCGCTTTCGCCAGCGCTTGGGCAACAGGTGTACGTCGACAACAAGCCCGGCGCCGCCGGCAACGTCGCGATGGAGGAAGTGAAGCGCGCCCCGGCCGACGGCTACACGCTGATCCTCGGTCACGTCGGCGTGCTCGCGGTGAATCCGTCGCTGTTCGGCAAGGCGTTGCCTTACGACCCGGTCAAGGACTTTTCCCCCGTGTCCGTCATCGCGACGGTGCCGAACGTGATCGCGGTCCATCCGTCGCTGCCGGTGACGACGCTTGCCGAGCTCGTGCGCATGGCGAAGGCCGAGCCGGGCAAGCTCAACTACGGTTCCGCCGGCAACGGCAGCGCGGGCCACCTCGCGATGGAGTACTTCAAAGCGCAGGCGAAGCTCGACATCGTCCACGTCCCGTACAAGGGAACCGGCCCGATGCTCACCGACCTGATGGGCGGCCAGACACAGCTCACGTTCAACGGCGTGCCGCCGATCATTGGACAGATCAAGGGCGGCAAGCTCCGCGCGATCGCGGTCGGCTCGACGAAGCGCGTGCCTTCGCTGCCTGACGTGCCAACGATCGCCGAGAGCGGCTACCCGGGCTTCGAGACGTCGCAGTGGTACGGGATCCTCGTCGCGGCGGGAACGCCCGCGCCGATCGTCGAGCGCCTGCATCGCGAGATCGTCGCGGCGCTTGCGAAGCCGGAAACGACGCGCCGCATCGTCGACGATGGCGGCGCCGCCGTTGGCAACACACCCGCCGAGTTCGCCGCGCTCATCACACGCGAGGAGAAGCGCTGGGGTGAGGTCGTGCGCAATGCCGGCGTCAAGCCGGAGTAGCTCCCGCGTTGACAGGCGGTTGTCGAACAACTATGATGAACGTTCGGTAGTTGTAAGACGCCTCGATTTTGCCCGCTCCGGGAATGCCATGAAAACGACCCCCGTCACGCACGCCGACCTCGCCCGGTCGGTGATCGCGGTGCCGCCGCTGGCGCGCCGCCCCGACCTGTCGCTCGACCGCGCCGCCAATCGCGCGCTGATCAGCCACCTGGAGGCGGGCGGCATACGCAGCCTCATGTACGGGGGCAATGCGAATTTCTACCACCTGGCCGTCTCGGCCTATGCCGAAACGGTCGACATGCTGGCCGAGCTGGTCGGGCCCGAGACGTGGCTGCTTCCATCCGCCGGCCCCGACTTCGGCAAGCTGATCGACCAGGCCGCGATCCTGCGGGCGCGCGCGTTCCCGACGGCGATGCTGCTGCCGATGACGTTCCCGTTCACCGACGCGGGACTCGCCGACGGCATCCGCCGCTTCACCGATGCGATCGGCAAGCCCGCGGTCGTTTACATCAAGGCCGATCCCTACCTCAAGCCCGCGACGCTCGGCGCGCTGCAGCGCGAGGGTCGGCTCGTCGCGATCAAGTACGCGGTCGTGCGTGAGGATCCGTCGCGCGACGCGTATCTCGACGCGCTCCTGAAGGAGCTGCCGCACGCGATGGTCGTCTCGGGCATCGGCGAGCGGCCGGCGATCGTGCACCTGCGCGACTTCGGGCTCACGTCGTTCACGACCGGCTCCGGCTGCATCGCGCCGCACCTGTCGATGGCGCTGCTCGGCGCCCTCATGCACAAGCGCTACGACGAGGCCGAACCGATCCGCGCGCGTTTCCTTCCGCTCGAGGACGCGCGCGACGCGATCAGCCCGATCCGCGTCCTGCACGACGCGGTCACGCTGTCGGGTGTTGCCGACTGCGGCCCGATGCTTCCGATGCTGACCGGCCTGGGAGCCGACGAGCGCGCCCGTGTCGCGCCGGTCGCGCGCGAATTGCTCGCCCGCGATCGCGCGCGTGCCGCCTCGCCGCGTGCCGCCTGAACGCCATGACGACACCTAGGAAAAAGCCCGAGGACCTGCGCAGCGCGCGCTGGTACGGGATCGTGGGAACGCGCGGCTTCGGCCACCGCTCGCGCACTGCGCAGATGGGCTACACGCGCGAGGACTACCAGGGCAAGCCGGTCATCGCGATCATCAACACCTGGAGCGACATCAATCCCTGCCACACGCATTTCAAGC
>JBDTNO010000144.1:0-9043 GCA_039933715.1 Betaproteobacteria bacterium | reverse complement strand
TGTCGGCGTTCTCGGCGGCGACGTACGCGCGGCTGCCGTCGGGCAGGAAGCCGATGCCGCGGGGGCGATCGCCGACGAAGACGGATTTGACGACCTCGCCGCTCGCCAGGTCGACGATGTCGACGCGGTCCGCTTCCTCCGCGCTGACATAGAGCCATTTCATGTCCGGGCTGAACACCGCGTGCTCCGGATTCTTGCCCTTCATCCGGATCCTGCGGCTGACGACCAGCGTGGCGACGTCGACGATCGCGACCGTGTCGTTCTCCTCGATCGCCGCCGAGAGCCACTTGCCGTCCGGCGACAGGTAGATCGCCTCGGGCGAGTCGCCGAGGTCGACCTTCGCGACCTGGCGGCTCGTCGCGAGGTCCCACACGACGAGAGCGTTCGCGGTCTGGTCGCTGACGAAAAGGCGCGCGCCGTCCGGCGACACCGCGATGCCGCGGGGCTTCTGGCCGACCTTGAGCGTGTCCACGACCCGGTCGGTCGCCGTGTCGATCACGCTGATCGACGCCGACCCCTCGTTGGGAACATAGGCGAACGGCGCGGCGTGCCCGGCGTGCGCCGCCGCCAGCGCGCAAGCCGCGAACAGCATCGAAGCAAACGACGACGGCATCGGTTTCCTCCCGCCCATGGTCCCGAAGATCCCTCGTTCGTCGGGCGCGACGCTTTTCTCTTATGCTACCGGAGTCTGGAAGGTCGCCCCGCCCGCGCATCGATCCTCGTGCCGCCCCCGTTCCTCCACCGGACCACCCTCGCCGCCGCGCTCTCGGTGGCGCTCGCCTCGTGGCAGGACGTGCGTGCCCAGGCACCGCCGCCGCCCGCCGACGCGACGCTCGACCCGGTCGTCGTGACCGCCACGCGCCGCACCGAGCGCAGCCTCGACGTGCCGGCGTCGGTGGACACGATCGGCATGCGCGAGATCCAGCAGTCGCAGCCGATGGTGAACCTGTCGGAGACGCTGGTGCGCGTCCCGGGCATCGTCGCGAACAACCGCCAGAACTACGCGCAGGATCTCCAGATCAGCTCCCGGGGGTTCGGCGCCCGCGCCGCGTTCGGCGTCCGCGGCCTGCGCCTCTACCAGGACGACGTTCCGCAGACGATGCCGGACGGTCAGGGCCAGACCGGCAGCTTCGCTCTCCTCGCGACCGAGCGCATCGAGGTGTTGCGAGGCCCGTTTTCGACGCTGTACGGCAACGCGTCCGGAGGCGTCATCACCGTGTTCTCGGAATCCGGTACGCGGAATCCCGAGCTCACGCTCTCGGGGGGCGGCGGCAGCTTCGGCACGTGGACGCTGGGTGCGAAGGCGACCGGCACCGCCGGCGGCGTCGGCTACGCGATCGCGGCCAGCCATTTCTCCACCGACGGTTTTCGCGATCACAGCGCCGCGCGCCGCGAGCTCGCGTTGGCGAAGATCGCCTTTCCCCTGGGCGACGCGACGCGCCTCACGGTGATCGGCACCGTGCAGCACCAGCCCGATTCGCAGGATCCGCTCGGGCTCACGCGCGCGCAGTGGGAAGCCGATCCGCGGCAAGCCGATCCGGTGACGACGCAATTCGACACGCGGAAATCGATCGACCAGGAGCAGGTCGGCGCGGTGCTCGACCACCGCTTCGACGCGGACACGACGCTCAAGGTCGTCGGCTACGGCGGTCGGCGCCGCATCGAGCAGTTCCTTTCGCTCGCCGGCACGCTGCCGCTGAGCGCGGGCGGCGTCGTCGATCTCGACCGGAACTTCGGCGGCGCTTCGGCGAAGCTCGAGCAGCGCATGCGCTTTCGCGACGCGCTCGTCGTCGCGACCGTCGGAGCCGATTTCGACGTGCAGGATGAGCGGCGCCGCGGCTACGTCAACGACAACGGGCAGCGCGGGGATCTCAAACGCGACGAGGACGACGAGGTGCGCGCGACCGCCGTCTACGCGCAGGCGGTCTGGTGGGCCACGCCAGCGCTCTCGCTGACCGCCGGCGTGCGCGCGAACGAGGTCCGCTTCAAGGCGACCGACCACTTCATCGCGACCGGCAACCCGGACGACAGCGGGAGCAGGAACTACCGCCGCACGACGCCGGTGCTGGGCGCGCTGTGGCAGCCGGTCGATTCGATGGCGCTCTACGCATCGTACGGCGAAGGGTTCGAGACGCCGACGTTCGCCGAGCTCGCCTACCGGCCGGGTGCGACGGGGCCGAACCTCGGACTGTCGGCCGCCACCAGTCGCGCGATCGAGCTCGGTTGGAAGGCGATCCTCGCCGAGCGGCATCGCGTCAACGTCGCGGCGTTCGCGATCGACACGAGCGACGAGATCGTGATCGACACCGCGACCGGCGGACGGACGACGTTCCGAAACGCCGGCAAGACGCGACGCCGGGGTGTCGAACTCGCCTGGGACGGCGACCTGGGTGCCGGCGTTCGCGCGCATGCCAACTACACGTGGCTCAAGGCCGAGTTCGCCGAGGACATCGCGTCCGGCACGCCGCCGGTGATCGTGCCCTCCGGCAACCGGCTCCCCGGCGTACCGGCGCAGTCCGCGTACGCCGAAATCGTGTGGACTCCCGGGTCGCTGCCCTGGCTCGAGCTCGGCGCCGAGGTCCAGCACACGGCGAAGCTCTACGTGAACGATCGCAACACCGATGCCGCGCCCGGCTGGACGATCGGCAACCTGCGGGCGGGGGTCGTGCATCGGGCGGGCGCGTGGATGCTGCGCACATTCGTGCGCGTCAACAACGTGACCGATCGCGATACCGTCGGATCGGTCATCGTCGGCGACACCAACGGCCGCTTCTTCGAGCCCGCGCCCGGGCGCAACGTCTTCGCCGGCGCGAGCGCGCATGCCCGTTTCTGAAGCCACCCCGGGCCGCTACCATCGCGTCGCGATCGCGCTCCATTGGATCGTCGCCGCGTTCGCGCTCGCGCAGTTCACGTGGGGCTGGTGGATGCAGGAGATCCCGAAGCAGCCGGTCGGCCCGCGCGTCGACGCGTACAACCTGCACAAGTCGACGGGGCTCCTGATCTTCGCGCTGATGGCTGCGCGGCTCGGCTGGCGACTCGCGCATCCCCCGCCGGCGCTCCCGCCGCTTCCGCCGTGGGAAGCGCGGCTCGCGCGCTCGGTGCACGCGCTGCTCTACGTCGCGCTGTTCGTGATGCCGGTGACCGGCTATCTCGGAAGCGTGTTCTCCGGCTACCCGGTCCGGGCGTTCGGCATGGTGCTGCCGGCATGGGGATGGAGCGACCCCGCGATCAAGGACTGGATGAGCGCCATCCATCTTGCGACGAGCTTCGTGCTCGCGACGCTGGTCCTCGCGCATGTCGCGGGCGCGGTCAGGCATCTCGCCGATGGCAGCGGCATCGTCCGGCGCATGGGGCCGGCGGCGTGGCGCGGGCCCGGTTAAGACTTCTTCGCGCCTGCGTCGTCGAGCACCCGCGCCGTCTCGTCGAACTTGCCGTCCCGGGCGATCTCCGCCGCGGTTTTGCCGCGATTGTCGCGGCGGCGCGGATCGGCGCCACCGTCGAGCAGCGCGCGCACGGTCGCGGTCCGGCCGTACCCGGCGGCCCACATCAGCGCGGTGAGGTCGTTGTCGTACGCGCGGTTTACGTCGACGCCGCGCGCGAGGAACAGCCGGACGATCTCCGTGTGGCCTTCGCCGGCCGCGTAGACGACGGCGGTCTTGTGGACGCGATCGACGGGCGTCAGGTCCGCGCCCTTGTCGAGCAGCAGCGCCACGATCTCGGCGCTGCCGCCGTGCGCCGCGGCCATCAGCGGCGTGATGCCGTTCACCGCGGCCAGGTTGACGTTGGTGCCCGCCGCGACGAGCCCCTTCGCCATCGTCCATTGCTGGCGCTTGAGCGCCACGACCAGCGCGGTCTCGCCGAGCCGGTTGCGCGAGTCGACCGCGGCGCCTGCGGCGAGCGCGCGCGCGACACCCGCATCGTCGCCGGTCCGCGCCGACACGAGCAGACGAGCGTTGGTGGATTCGTTGCTCGTCGCCTGGGCGGCCGCGGGGTTCGCGCCGCCGAACGCCAGCATCGCTGCCAGGATCGGCGCGAGGGTTTGTACCAGTACGGAAAGGGGCTTCATCGATCGACCGATGGGAATCCGGGGGATGCTGCGATGCACAAGCCGCCCGGCGAACAAACTGTCGTTTACAAGGCCGCCGGCGCGGGACTATAACGTACGGCGGGTCGCGACGTGACGGGTCAGAAGTCGCTTTCTTACGAGGCCGCGCGTCCGCAAGCCCGAAAAATCACGGAGAGAAGCGATGCACACTCGCAGCCACGCATGGAAGTCGGGCGCGCTCGTACTCGCGTGCGCGTTCGCATCGACAGCGCTCGCGCAGGAGATCCAGGGAGGCGCGACCTCGAAGAAGCGCGACATGCCGAAGGACATCTCGGTGTCGCAGGCGATGCTGAACGCGGCGGCCGGGAACACCGGCGCGTGGCTGCACTCGAACGGCAGCTATGAGCAGACGCGCTATGCGACGTCGAAGCAGATCACGCGCGAGAACGTCAGGAACCTGCGGCCGGCGTTCGTGTTCCAGACGCAGGTGCTCGAGTCGATGGAGACCGCGCCGATCGTCGTCGACGGCGTGATGTTCCTGACGACCTCGTACAACCACGTCCACGCGATCAACGCGACGACCGGCGAGGAGTATTGGCACTACAAGCACAAGATGGGGCCGGTGACGACGTTCTGCTGCGGCCCCAACAACCGCGGCGTCGCGATCGGCGGTGGGCGGCTCTTCATGGGCACGCTCGACGCGAAGCTCGTCGCGCTCGACGCCAAGTCGGGAGCGCTCCTCTGGTCGACCGAGATCGCCGACCCCGAGAAAGGCTATTCGGAGACGATGGCGCCCGCGTTTGTCGACGGCAAGGTGCTGATCGGCACCAACGGCGGCGAGTACGGCGTCCGCGGGTTCCTCAAGGCCTTCGACGCGAACGACGGCAAGCTCCTCTGGACGTTCTACTCGATCCCGGACACCGGGCACGAGGGAGTCTGGGCGGTGAACGACGCGACCGGCCGCAACATGCTGCGCGACATCTCGGCCGAGAAGCGGCAGCTCGCGGAGAAGGGCGGCGATTTCTACAAGACGCTCGGCGGCGGCGTGTGGATGACGCCGGCGATCGACCTGAAGACGCGCACCGTGTTCTTCGTCGCTGGCAATCCCTCACCGGACCTGTACGGCGTCGAGCGGCCGGGCGACAACCTGTACACGAACTCGATGGTCGCGATCGACCTCGACCGCGGCTCGTACAAGTGGCACTACCAGTACGTCGCGCACGACGTGTGGGACCTCGACGCGGTCAGTCCGCCGATCCTCACGCAGGTGAAGGACACGAACGGCCGGATGGTCGATGCGGTGATCCATGGCGGCAAGACCGGGCACATCTATGTGCACGACCGGAAGAACGGCCGGCTGATCCGCTTCTCCGAGGCGATGATCCCGCAGGAGAACATGTGGGTGTTGCCGACGGCGCAGGGCGCGCGCATGCTGCCCGGCGCCAACGGCGGCGTCGAGTGGAGTCCGATGGCGGTGAACCCGGGCCTGCGGCTCGCGTACGCGGCGAACCTGCACCAGCCGATGACCTACCATGTCGAGGCGGCCGCGTATCCGGGCGGCAAGCTGTGGCTCGGCGGCGCCTTCAAGACGATCCCCGGCGAAGAACAGTGGGGCCGCCTCGTCGCCGTCAACCTCGACACCGGCAAGGTCGCATGGGGCGTGAAGACGCCGCAGCCGCTGATCGGCGGCGTGCTCGCGACGGCGGGCGGGCTCGTGTTCAACGGCGAGGGCAACGGCTGGTTCAAGGCGTTCGACGCCGCCAACGGCAAGGAGCTGTGGAAGTACTACTGCGGGGCCGGCGTGAACTCGCCCGCGGTCACCTACACGGTGAACGGCAAGCAGTACGTCGCCGTCGCCGCGGGGGGCAACACGCAGCTCGATTTCAAGCGCGGCAACAGCATCTTCGTGTTCGCGCTCTAGCATCGTTCCTCCAGGACGGGGAGGCGCGCGTCAAACGCGCCTCCTCTTTTTTTTGAACGTTCCCGCCGCGATCGAATGCTCCGTTTCCTTACCCATGCGCCCCTCTGGACGATCGGCTTCGCCGCCATGGTCGCGATGGCGCCGGTCGACCTCGCCCGCGCGCAGCCCGCGGTCGCCGTGGTGGCGGCGCCCGCCAGGGCGGAAGCCTGCGCGGCATGCCACGGCCCGAATGGCAACGCGCCGATCGGCGAGCTCCCGATCCTGGCCGGGCAGACGTTCCGCTACCTGTACCTGCAACTGCGCGACTTCCAGGAAGGGCGGCGGAAGGATCCGTTGATGAGCCCGCAGGTCGAGGGGCTGACGCGCGACGACGTCGTCGCGCTCTCGCAATATTTCGCGGCGCAGAAGCCGAAGCCGAACGGCTTCAGGGCCGATCCGGCGCGCGCGGCGCGCGGCGCGAAGAAATCCGACGAGGTGCTCTGCACGATGTGCCACCTGGGGGGATTCGTCGGGCAGAACGAGATCCCGCGCGTCGCCGGGCAGCATTACGACTACATCGTCAAGCAGCTGAGGGCGTTCAAGGCGCGGACCCGAACCAACGACGCCGGCAACATGACCGCGGTCGCGCAGACGCTCTCCGACGAGGACATCCTCGATCTCGCGCACTACATCGCCAACCTCTGAGTCGCGCGACGCGCTTCGCCGGGGCCGTTGGCGCGCCGTGGCGAGTCGCAGTATAGTCAGCCGACGCCGGCCGGTATGCAGGACCGGCACCGCATCGCCAGCCCACCGAAGGAGGAGCACGTGGCCGTCACGCTATCGCTGACCGTCAACGGCAAGCCCGTCCACGCGACGGTCGACCCGCGGACGCTGCTCGTCGAGCTGTTGCGCAATCAGCTGGGCCTCACCGGAACGCATGTCGGCTGCGACACCGCGCAGTGCGGCGCGTGCACGGTCCACGTCGACGGACGCGCGATCAAGGCGTGCAACGTGCTGGCGGCGCAGGTGGACGGCATGAAGGTGCTGACGATCGAAGGACTCGCCGCCGCCGACGGCACGATGCACCCGATGCAGGCGGCGTTCAAGGAGTGCCACGGGCTGCAGTGCGGGTTCTGCACGACCGGCATGGTGATGAGCGCGATCGACCTCGTGAACCGGCATCCGAAGGCGAGCGAGACGACGATCCGCGAAGAGCTCGACGGTAACCTGTGCCGCTGCACCGGCTATCACAACATCGTCAAGGCGGTGCAGCACGGCGCCGTCGCGATGGGAAGGTGAGGAGGCCATGGGCGCGAACGAGCAGGATGTGATCGGCATGTCGGTGAAGCGCAAGGAAGACGCGCGCTTCCTCACCGGCTCCGGGCAGTTCACCGACGACGTCAACCAGCCGCACCAGACCCACGCGGTGTTCCTGCGATCGCCGCATGCGCACGCGCGGATCCGCGCGATCGACACGGCGCAGGCGAAGGCCGCGCCCGGCGTCGTCGCGATCTACACGGGAGGCGACCTCGAGGGGGTGAACGGCCTGCCATGCGGCTGGCTCATCACGAGCGTCGACGGCACGCCGATGAAGGAGCCGCCGCACCACGTGCTGGCGAAAGGCAAGGTGCGCTATGTCGGCGACCATGTCGCGCTGGTGATCGCGGAGACGGTGGACCAGGCGAAGGACGCCGCCGAGCTGGTCGTCGTCGACTACGAGGTGCTGCCGGCGGTCGTGAGTCCCGCCGATGCATTGAAGCCCGGCGCGCCGCAGATCCACGACGAGGCGCCCGGCAACAAGTGCTACACGTGGGCGATCGGCGACAAGTCCGCGGTCGACGCCGCGTTCGCGAAGGCCGCGCACGTCACCAGGATCGACATCGTCAACAACCGGCTGATCCCCAACGCGATCGAGCCGCGCGCGGCGCTGGCGTCGTATCATCGCGCCGACGACGCGTACACGCTCTACGTGACGAGCCAGAACCCGCACGTCGAGCGCCTGCTGATGACGGCGTTCGTGCTGGGCCTGCCCGAGCACAAGGTGCGCGTGATCGCGCCCGACGTCGGCGGAGGCTTCGGCTCGAAGATCTACCTGTACGCCGAGGAAACGGCGATGGTGTGGGCGAGCAAGCGCGTCAACCGCCCGATCAAATGGGTGTGCGAGCGCAGCGAGTCGTTCCTTTCGGACGCGCACGGTCGCGACCACGTGACGCACGCCGAGCTGGCGCTCGACGGGGATGGCAAGTTCCTCGCCCTGCGCGTGAAGACCACCGCCGCGATGGGCGCATACCTGTCGACGTTCGCCTCGTGCATCCCGACCATCCTCTACGCGACGCTGCTCGCCGGCCAGTACACGACGCCGGCGATCTGGTGCGAGGTGACGGCGGCGTTCACCAACACCGCGCCGGTGGACGCGTACCGCGGCGCCGGCCGGCCCGAGGCGACCTACGTCGTCGAGCGCATCGTCCACCAGGCCGCGGCCGAGATGGGCATTGCGCAGGACGAGCTGCGTCGGCGCAACTTCATCCGCACGTTCCCCTACCAGACGCCGGTCGCGCTGCTGTACGACACCGGCGGCTACGATGCATGCCTCGACGAGGCCATTCTCATGGCCGACGTCAAGGGCTTCGCCGCGCGCAAGGCGGAGGCGGGCAAGCGCGGCAAGCTGCGCGGCATCGGATACGCGTCGTACATCGAGGCGTGCGGCATCGCGCCCTCGAACGTCGCGGGCGCCCTCGGCGCGCGCGCGGGCCTGTTCGAGGCGGGCGAGGTGCGCGTGCATCCGACCGGCAGCGTGACGGTGTTCACCGGCTCGCACAGCCATGGGCAGGGCCACGAGACGACGTTCGCGCAGGTGGTGGCTTCGCGCCTCGGCATCCCGGTCGACAACGTCGACGTCGTGCACGGCGACACCGGCCGCGTGCTGTTCGGCATGGGCACCTACGGCTCGCGCTCGCTGTCGGTCGGCGGGACCGCGATCGTCAAGGCGATCGACAAGATCGTCGCCAAGGGCCGCAAGATCGCCGCGCACCTGCTCGAGGCGGCCGAAGGCGACATCGAGTTCAAGGACGGCAAGTTCACCGTCGCCGGCACCGACA
>JBDTNO010000143.1:0-9118 GCA_039933715.1 Betaproteobacteria bacterium | reverse complement strand
GCCGAACACCTCGCGGCGGAGGCGTTCGAGCCGGTCGAGCACGACGAGCGTGGGCGCGACGAACGTGCCGCTCGCGCACGCGGCGGGCAGCGGCGTCCGATGCCGCACGAAACCGAGCGCGCGCATCGCCTCGACATGGCGCTCGAGCGCGTCGCGGGCGCCGGCGTCGATCACCGGCCCGACGTCGGTCGAAAGGCGCGCCGGATCGCCGACCGCGAGCTCGTCCATCGCCCCTTCGAGCAGCGCGAGCACGCGCTGCGCGATGTCGCGCTGGATACAGAGCACGCGCAGCGCCGAGCAGCGCTGGCCCGCGCTGTCGAACGCCGAGACGATCGCATCCGCGACGACCTGCTCGGGCAGCGACGAGCTGTCGGCGATGAGGGCGTTGAGGCCTCCGGTCTCCGCGATCAGCGGCACCAGCGGAACGCGCGCCGCGAGCGCGCGCGCGATCGACGACGCGACCTCGGTCGACCCGGTGAACGCGACCCCCGCGACACGCGCGTCGGCGACGAGCGCGGCGCCGACGACTTCGCCGGGACCCGGCAGCAGCGCGATCACTTCGCCCGGCAACCCCGCCCCGAGCATCGTTTCGACGACCAGCGCCGCGGTGAGCGGCGTCTGCTCGGCCGGTTTCGCGGCGACCGTGTTGCCGGCGGCGAGCGCGGCGGCGATCTGGCCGGCGAAGATCGCCAGCGGGAAATTCCACGGCGCGATGCACGCGAACACGCCCCGGCCGTGCAGCGACAGCGCGTTGGTCTCGCCGGTGGGGGAAGGCAGCGCGAGCGGCGCGCCGAATCGCTCTCGCGCTTGCGCCGCGTAGTAGCGGCAGTAGTCGACCGCTTCGCGCACCTCGGCGATCGCGGCGAATCGCGACTTGCCCGCTTCGCGCACGAGGCGCACGACGAAGCCGTCGGACGACCGTTCGAACGCGTCGGCGACCGCCTCGAGGATCGCGGCGCGTTCGACGCCACCCCGCGCGTTCCATGCGGGTTGCGCGGCGGCGAGCGAAGCAAGCGCCTCGTCCACGACCGCCGCATCGGCGTCGATCGCGGTGCCGATCGCGCGCATGCGGTCGGACGGGTCGAACGCCTCGCGCGCGCGGCCGTCGCGGCGCATGCCGCTGATGATCGGCCCGGCGCGCCAGCGCGGCGCCACGCTCGCGGCGAGCGCGGCATCGAGGCGCGCCATCGCGTCTTGATCGGCGAGGGTCACCCCGGCCGCGTTGACGCGATCGCCGAAGAGGTCGCGCGGGCGCGGGGTCAGCGGATTCGGCGCGAAGTCGCGCGAGGCCGACGCGTCGACCGGGTCGGCGACGATGTCGGCGACGCCCACCGATGGATCGGCGATCCGGTGCACGAACGACGTGTTGGCCCCGTTCTCGAGGAGGCGGCGCACGAGATACGGCAACAGGTCCTCGTGCGTCCCGACCGGCGCGTAGATGCGGCACGCATGGCCGTGCGGCGGCGCGCACACCTGCGCGTACAGCGATTCGCCCATCCCGTGCAGCCGCTGGAACTCGAACGACGCGATGCCGCGACCGGCCGCGCGCGCGGCGACCCAGGCGACGGTGTGCGCGTTGTGTGACGCGAACATCGGGTAGACGGCCTCGCCGGCGTCGAGCAACGCCTTCACGCACGCGAGGTACGAGACGTCGGTGTGCGCCTTGCGCGTGAACACCGGATACTCGGCGAGGCCCAGCATCTGGGCGCGCTTGATCTCGGTGTCCCAGTACGCGCCCTTGACGAGCCGCACCGGAATGCGCGCGCGCGTCGCGCGTGCCAGCGCCGCGAGCCAGTCGATCAGCGGCCGTGCGCGCTTCTGGTAGGCCTGCACGGCGATGCCGAGCCCCTCCCAGCGCGAGAGCGAGGGTTCGCGGCGCAATCGCGCGAACACCTCGAGCGTGAGCTCGAGCCGGTCGGCCTCCTCGGCGTCGACGGTGAAGCCGATGCCCGCATTCTTCGCCTGTGCAGCGAGCTTGGTGACGACCGGCGCGAGCTCGCCGAGCACGCGCTCCGCCTGGACAAATTCGAAACGCGGGTGCAGCGCGGAGAGCTTGACGGAGATCGACGGCCGCACCCACGCAGGCGCGTCGCGGTCGGTGACCGACGCGCCGATCGACGCGATCGCGCCGGCGTAGGCTTCCGCGTAGCGTCGCGCGTCGGCCGCCGTGTACGCGGCCTCGCCCAGCATGTCGAACGAATGCCGTGCATTCGCGTGCGGCGCCTTGCGGCTGCGCTGCAGCGCCTCGTCGATCGTGCGGCCCATCACGAACTCGTCGGCCATCATCTTCATCGCGCGGCGCAGCGCGACGCGGACGACCGGCTCGCCGAGACGCGAGACCAGCCGTTCGTAACCTGCGGCCGGATCCCTGGCGTCGGCGTCCGCGATGCGCGTGAGCCGTCCGGTGAGCATCAGCGCCCAGGTCGACGCGTTGACCAGCGCCGAGCTGCCGCCGAGGTGCTTTTCCCAGTCGCCGCGCGAGAGCTTGTCGCGAATCAGGCGATCGGCGGTCGCGGCGTCGGGAATGCGCAACAGCGCCTCGGCGATGCACATCAGGAGCACGCCCTCGTGCGTGCCGAGACCGTATTCGGTGAGGAACTGCTCGATGCCGGCGCTGCCCGATTGCCGCTGGCGCACGCCCTCGATCCACGTCGTCGCCGTCGCGGCGACCGCGCGCCTGGCCGCATCGCTCGTCGCGGCTTCGGCCGCGAGCGCGCGGATCGTCGCGGGCTCCCCGGCCAGGAAAGCAGCGCGGATCGCGCTGCCGTCGGGATCGGCGGGAATCGGGTTCATCGCGGCGTGGGCACGGTGGCGATGTCGAAACGAGCGCGTTTCAGAACGCGCACGACGTCTGCGGGATCACGGCCGGCGAGATACCCGCACCGTCTCCCGTTCACACAGGCGCGCCGCAGCTCGGCGATGGCCGCCTGCGGCACGCGCAGCGCGCTGGCGAGCGGAAGGCGCTCCCGGCTCATGGCGCGCGGGCGACGATCGGCACCGACCACGGCTCGGGCCAGTGGATGCCGAACGGCAGGTAGGGCTCGTCGGCGATGCGGGCGCTCGCGAATCCCGCGCGCACGAACTCGCGCAGCAGCGCGTCGCGCGAAAAGAGCCGCATCTCGAGCGTCGTGCCCGGGCCGCCGTGGAACACCGGCGACGCGAACCGCTGCACGCGTCCGTCAGCGGTCCGGTTGACCACGTTCCACGCGCCTTCCGTTTCCTCGACCGACCAATCGTTGAGGTCGGGATAGTGCTCGACCGTGTCGGGCGCGAGGCCGAACGGCACCGTCATCACGAACACGCCGCCCGGCTTCAGCAGCGTCAGCGCGTTGTCGAATGCGCGCGCGACCGGCGGCGCGACGTGCTCGAACACGTCGCTCGCGATGACGAAATCGTGCCGGCCGCGAAGCCCGGGTTCGATCGACGTGATGTCGAGCCGTGGCGCGGCGTGGAAGAACGTGTTGCGGTAGGCGAACGCGCGCGCGAGCGTCTCCGCGTAGCAGGCGGCGTCGGAGAGGCCGATGCCGGCGAGATCGCGGCGCGGCGCGAGGTCCGGGAGCGGCGTGTCCGAGCCGGTCAGCTCGCGCACGATGAGGTGCGCGATCGCGCGAAAGCGCACCGTCGATCCGCAGCGCGGACAGGACGGCGTTTCGCGCGCGAGCCCGGCGAGCGGCGCGCGCGCCTTCGTCCCGCAGAGGTTGCAACGGAAGACGATCGTTCCGCCGTCGGGAAGCGTGCGCGGGTCGACGTTGCCGATCACCGGTGCCGTGTCGTCGGACGCCTGGCCGGTCGTCGGTCGTTGGCGGATGCGGCGCCAGAGGCGCGAGGTGAGCGAGCGGGCGGAGGCGAGGCGGGCCATGGGACGGGAAGACGCGCATCTTACGACGGGGCCGGCGTCGAGGCCCCGACCCCGGCCGATCCCGTCAGCCGCGCGGATGGTGCTGCGTGTGCAGCCGCTTCAGCCGTTCGCGCGCGACGTGCGTGTAAATCGTCGTCGTCGTGATGTCCGCGTGGCCGAGCAGGAGCTGGACGACGCGCAGGTCGGCGCCGTGATTCAGGAGGTGGGTCGCGAACGCATGGCGCAGCACATGCGGCGACAGCGAGTCGGCCGGGATGCCGGCGATCGCGCCGTAGCGCTTGACGAGATGCCAGAACGCCTGACGCGTGAGCGGCGCCTTGCGTGCCGTCACGAACACGTGGTCGACTTTCGCGCCCGCGACGAGCGACGCGCGTGCGCCCGCGAGGTAGCGCTCGATCCACTCGACGGCTTCGTCGCCCAGCGGCACGAGCCGCTCCTTGCTGCCCTTGCCGAGCACGCGCACCACGCCGTCGCGCAGCGACACCGCGCCGAGCTTGAGCCCCACCAACTCGGAGACGCGCAGACCGGTCGCGTAGAGCGTCTCGAGCATGGCGCGGTCGCGAAGTCCGAGCGGCTTGTCGATGTCGGGCGCGTCGAGCAGCGCCTCGACCTGGCGCTCCGACAGGTTCTTCGGCAGCCGCCGCGGCTTCTTCGGAGCGCGCACGCGCACCGTGGGGTCCTCGCGCACCGCGCCGCGCTCGAGCTCGAGGCGGTAGAACCTTCGCAGCGCCGAGAGCCGCCGCGCGATCGAGGTGGCGCGGGCCTTCGCGCGGAACTGGTCGGCGAGCCACGCCTCCACGTCACCGCGATCGGCCGCGTCGAGAACCTTGCGCCGGCCCGCGAGCCACGCGGCCCATGCGAGCAGATCCTGCCGGTAAGCGGCGAGCGACGCGCGCGCCAGCCCGTCGCGCAGCCAGAGCTGGTCGCAGAAGGCGTCGATGCGCGCCGACGCTTGGGGGTCCGGCTTCAGCCGGACGCTTTTCTCCCCCATCTCACCGCCCGAAGCGGTAGCCCTCGTGCGTCAGGAGCCACCGCTTGATCGCGGACGGGTAGACGCGCTCGGGGTTCGCGGCGCCTTCCCAGGCGAACAGGTCGTGCGTCGTGTCGTCGCGCTCGCCCGACCGGCCCATGAAGCCGCCGAGCGCGCCGAGGCCGCCGACGACGCGGTGGCACGGGATCAGGAGCGCGATCGGGTTCGCGCCGCACGCCTGGCCGACGGCGCGCGCGGCGGTGACGACCTTCTGCGCGAGCTCGCCGTAGGTGCGCGAGTGTCCCGCCGGGATCGTGCCGATGACGTCCCACACGCGCCGCTGGAACAGCGTGCCGGGCGGCGCGAGCGGCACGGTGAACCGGAAATGCGGATCGACGAGGTAGCGCTCGAGCTCGCGCACGGCGCGCGCCGCGACTGCGTCGACGGGCGCGAGCTCGGGTTCCGACGCGGACAGGTAGCGAACGCGCGTGACGGCGCGCGCGTCGGTCGCGATGCCGAGCGTCGCGAAAGGCGTGCGCATCCGCGCCGCGTACGTCGAAGCCCGCTCGGCCGGCGCGCCGCTCATCCCATCTTCATGTGGCGCGGCAACGCCGTGACGAGTTCCGGGACGAACCAGATCAGCAGCACCGCCGCGCACATCAGGAGGAAGCTCGGCAGCGCTTCGCGCGCGATCCAGGTGATCTGCTTGCCGGTCATGCCCTGCAGCACGAACAGGTTGAAGCCGACCGGCGGCGTGATCTGCGCCATCTCGACGACCACGACGACGAAGATCCCGAACCACAACAGGTCGATGTTCGCCGCCTCGACCGTGGGCAGGATCACGCCCATCGTCAGCACGACCATCGAGATGCCGTCGAGGAAGCAGCCGAGCACGATGTAGAACGCGGCGAGCGCGACGACCAGCGCGAACGGCGACAGCCCGAGCGAGCCGATCCACTCGGCGAGGTGGCGCGGGAGACCGATGTAGCCCATCGCAAGCGTCAGGAACGACGCGCCCGCGAGGATGAGCGCGATCATGCAGTACAGGCGCGTCGCGCCCATCAGGCTGCCGGCGAAGGTCGCGCGTGTGAGCGAGCGCTGCGACGCGGAAATGGCGAGCGCGCCGACGACGCCGAGCGCGGCGGCCTCGGTCGCCGTCGCGATGCCCGCGTAGATCGAGCCCAGCACGACGACGATCAGGAGCATGACCGGTATCAGGTGGCGCGACGCATGGAGCTTCTGCCCGATCGTCGTGCGCTCGATCATGGCGGGCACCTTGTCCGGATGCGCGAGCGCCCAGACCACGATGTAGCCCGAGAACAGGACGCCGAGCAGCACGCCCGGGATCACGCCGGCGATGAAGAGCTGGGCGATCGACACGTTCGCGCTGACGCCGTACACGATCATGATGATCGACGGCGGGATCAGCAGGCCCAGCGTCCCCGCGCCCGCGAGCGAGCCGATCATGATGCCTTCGGGATAGCCGCGGCCGCGGAGCTCGGGCAGCGTCATCTTGCCGATCGTCGCGCAAGTGGCGGCCGAGCTGCCGGATACGGCGGCGAAGATCGTACAGCCGATGATGTTGGTGTGCAGCAGTCGGCCGGGCACGCGCTCGAGCCAGGGCGCGAGGCCGCGGAACATGTCCTCGGACAGGCGCGTCCGGAACAGGATCTCGCCCATCCAGCAGAACAGCGGCAGCGCGGTCAGCGTCCACGACGACGACGAGCCCCAGATCGTGACGGCCATCGCGTCCCCTGCCGGGCGCGAGCTGAAGAGCTCCATGCCGATCCACGCCACGCCGGCGAGCGCGAGCCCGATCCACACGCCGCTGCCGAGCAGCGCGAACAGCGCGACGATCAGGAGCAGCGTGATGGCCTGGTCACTCATTGTGCAGCGCCTCGTCCGGCACATTGCGCCCGCGGCGGCCGAGCCACTCGAGCACCAGCTCGTCGACCAGCGCGATCAGCAGGACCAGGGTCCCGATCGCCATCGATAGCTGCGGGATCCACAGCGGCGTGGCGTCGCTCGCGGTCGAGATGTCGTGGAAGTCCCACGACTGGTACGCGAGCCGCACGGAGAAATACGCGAACAGCGCCGCGAGCAGCACGCCCGCGCCGAGCGACCACAGCTCGAGCGCGCGTCTCGCGCGGCCGTGCAGGCGCTCGACGATGAGCGTGACGCGGATGTGCTCGCGACGCTTGAGCGTGTGGGCGAGCGCGAGGAAGCCTGCACCCGCCATCGCGTAACCGGCGTAGGCGTCGGTCCCGGGCAGGTGGAAGTTCAGGAAACGCCCGGCGATGGCGACGAGAACCATCGCCAGCGTCCCCACGAGGCTCGCGGCAGCGAGCCATGCGGCCGCGTCGTAGAGGCAATCGAGCGCGCGGCGCATCGGGGCAGGGGCGCCGATCGCGTGGGGCCGGGGAAGACCGCGCCCCGGCCCGGGCCGGTCACATGCCCCGGTAGGCGTCGATCACCTTCTTGCCTTCGTCACCGGACTTGCGCTGCCATTCGGCGAGCATGAAGTTGCCGACCTTCCGCAAGTCCGCGGTGAGCTGCTCGGACGGCTTCGCGATCGTCATGCCCTTCGCCTTCAACTGGTCGAGGTACCAGCCGTTCTTCTCCTGCGAGAGCTTCCAGCCGCGCGTCTCGGCCTCGGCCGCGGCCTTGAGCACGGCGGCCTGCGTCGGCTTGTCGAGCGCGTCGAACGCCTTCCTGTTGACGATGATTGCGTTCTTGGGCAACCACGCCTGCGTGTCGTACCAGGTCTTGATGTGCTCGTAGGTCTTGCTGTCGAACCCGGTCGAGCCCGACGACATGTAGGAGTCGATCACCCCGGTCGCGAGCGCCTGCGGCACCTCCGCCGCCTGCACGGTCATCGGCTGCGCGCCGACGAGCTCGGCGATCTTCGCGGTCGCCGGGCTGTACGCGCGCCACTTGAGCCCCTTCATGTCGGCCGCCGAGTTGAGCGTGCGGTTCGTGTAGATGCCCTGCGGCGGCCACGGCACCGTGTAGAGGACCATGATTCCCTGCTTGGCGAGCTTGTCGTCCAGCGCCTTCTTCGACGCCTTGTACAGCTTGTACGAGTCCGCGTACGACGTCGCGAGGAACGGGATGCCGTCGAGCCCGTAGAGCGGGTCCTCGTTCTCGTAGTTGACGAGCAGGATCTCGCCCGCCTGGGCCTGTCCGCCCTGCACGGCGCGCTTGATCTCTTGCGCCTTGAACAGCGACGCGTTCGCGTGGAGCTGGATCTTGAGCTTGCCGCCGCTCGCCTTGTCGACGTCGTTCGCGAACTGCTGCAGGTTCTCGGTGTGGAAGTTGGTCGCCGGATACGCGGTGGGGAGGTCCCACTTGGTCTGGGCGACGGCGGGCGAGGCGAAGCCCGCGGCGAGCGTGAGAGCGGCCGCGGCGACGACGAAGCGGTTCATCGGGGAATCTCCTGGCGGATGGGCGCGAGAGACGCGCGCGAGGTCGCGGGACCGACGACGGCCGCGCGGAAACTTTTTACCACAGTTTGGCGCCCTCGCGCGGGGCGGCCGTCCGCACGAGCCCGGAGTAAAACCAGGCGACGAGCCCGGCCGCGTCGTAAACCGGCAGGTCGACCGTGGCGCGCACCTCCGCGGCGTACGGGGGCATGTTGGCGCATTCGAGGACGATCGCGCGGATGCCGTCGTGCTCGTCGACGAGCCGCCGCGCCGCGGCGACGACGTCCGCGGCCATCGCCTCGCGATCGAGCGACGCCGCGCCGTGGCGGATCGTCCGTGCGAAGACGCCGCCCGGGTCCACTCCGACGATCGGGGTCGAGGGCGGCAGACCGGCGCCCGCGACGACCGCAGGCGTCAGGTCGCCGGCCGAATAGGTGACGACGCCGACGCGGCCTCCGATCGGAAGCGTGCGCTGGACGAGCGCCGCCTGCAGCAGCGCCGACGTCAGCACCGGAACGTCCAGCGCCTCGGCGAACGCGTGCTGCCAGCGCGCGAGGAACCCGCAGGTCGTCGCGATGCCGATCGCCCCAGCGTCCACGAGCGTCCGCGCGGCATCGATGAACGCCGGCAGCATCGCGTCGTCGCGGCCGTGCACGATCCGCTCGGGATCCGCGCCCTGCGGCGTCGCGTAGCGCACCGGGAACTCGAACGTCCGCGCGCATCCCACGTCGCCCTGGACGCGGGGGAAAGCGGTGTCGAGGGTCAGGATGCCGAGCATCGGGGATCAGGGATCAGGGATCGGGGATCGGGGATCGGGGTTCGGGGTTCGGGGTTCGGGGTTCGGGGTTCGGGGTTCGGGGTTCGGGG
>JBDTNO010000142.1:0-9161 GCA_039933715.1 Betaproteobacteria bacterium | reverse complement strand
TACGCTATCGGCCGAGCGCCTTGCCTGGCAGCCGATTTCATCCGCTCCTTGATCGTCGAAACTTCTGACTCGGCACGCTGGCGTCCCTTCAGCGGCGCCAGTCGGAAAGTTCCCAGCCGAGCAGGCTCTCGAGCTCGCGGATGTCCTCGTCGAAACGGCGCACAAGCGCGGCACGCTGTTCCGGCGCGAGGGGCGCGGCGTAGTTACCCTGGTGCGCGGTGATCGGCTCGATGGTTTCGAACGGTTCGAGCCCGAGGAATTCGACCACCGTCGCGACGGTAGCGGCGAAGTCCTTGCGAAGCTGGTCGCTGCGCAGCACCAGCACCTGGTCGCGCGGAAACAACGTGAAGAGTCGTGCGAGCTGGCGAGCATAGAAGCCGCGCGACACGTAGGAATGGCGGAACCGGTCGCGCCGCAAGCCCGCGGCGAGCCGCGATACCTCCGCGTCGAGGGCGTCGGCGAACGGCAGCGCCTCGAAACCGTTGTTGCGCACCATGTTCCAGTGCGAGTACGCGCGCTCGGCCGGGTCGCGCAGAAGGATCACCCACCGCAGCGCGTGGTTGTAGTCGCGCAGCCTCTGCGGCGCGGACGGCCACCAAAGGTACGAGGGCGTCGAGTCGCAGCACAGCCGGGTCCCGAGGCCCTCGCGCCACATCGCATGATAGGTGTCGAAGTCGGGGACGCCGTTCGCGAAGAGGACGTCGTTGTCGAAGAAGTGCGGTTCCTTCATCGAAGGCATACGCATCGCCGGGTGCGCACGCAGCGCCTTGTCGAGCGCGGTGGTCCCGGCCTTCTGCGCGCCCCCGATGACGACGTCGACCCGGGGCGGCATGGCGCCCGCGCTCACGCGCCTTTCACCGCGGCGGGCAGCGGGAACAGCACGTCGAGCGCGACCGAGCCGCCGGAAGGCTGCACGAGGCGCACGTGTCGCCGCTCGAGCTCGCGGGCGTGCCTCACGCCGCAGCTGTGCGCGATCATGTCGATCTCCTTGTTCATGTTGTTCGCGTAGTTGGCGACGCGCAGGAATTTTTCCTCGACCACGAGCCCGCGCTGCAGGCGCTGATTGTGCGTCGTGATGCCGGTCGGGCAGGTGTTGGTGTGGCAGCGCAACGCCTGGATGCAGCCGAGCGCGAACATGAAGCCGCGCGCCGTGTTCACGAAGTCGGCGCCGCAGCAGAGCGCCCAGGCGGCGCGCGCCGACGTCACGAGCTTGCCCGACGCGATGATGCGGATGCGCGGCTTCAGCCCGGCGGCGATCAGCGCGTCGGCGACGCGGGGCAGCGCCTCGTCGATCGACAGTCCGACGTGGTCGGCCAGCGCCTGCGGCGCGGCGCCGCTGCCGCCCTCGCCGCCGTCCACCGCGAAAAAGTCGGGCGCGACGTCGAAGCCCCGGACCAGGATGCGCTCGGCGAGCTCGTTGGCGAAAAAGCGGCCGCCGACCGCGGTCTTGATGCCGACCGGCTTGCCGGTGATCTCGCGCAGCCACGCGACGCGGTCGAGCAACTCGTCCATCGTCGCGATGTCCGGATGGCGGTTCGGGCTGATCGAGTCGTGCCCGGCGGGAATGCCCCGGATCGACGCGATGAGCTCGGTCACCTTGCCGCCGGGCAGCACGCCGCCCTTGCCCGGCTTCGCGCCTTGCGAGAGCTTGATCTCGAACGCGCGCACCGAATCGAGCGCGGCAAGCGCGCGGATCTTCGCGACGTCGTACTGGCCGGTCGCGTCGCGCACGCCGTAGCGCGCGGTGCCGATCTGCAGGATGACGTCGCAGCCGCCTTCGAGGTGGAACGGCGACAGGCCGCCTTCGCCGGTGTCGAGCCAGCATCCCGCCACCTTCGCTCCGCGCGACAGCGCGCGCACCGCGGGCTCGGAGATCGCGCCGAAGCTCATCCCGCTGATGTTCACGACGGAATTCGCGATGAACGGCGTCTTGCACCACCCTTCGCCGATCGTAAGCGACGGTGTCGGCAGACGGTCGGACTCGAGCACCGGAAACGGCGCGTTGACGAAGATGAGCGCACCGGGCGCATGGAGGTCGTAGGTCGAGCCGAAGCCGATGAGTCCGCCTTCGTCCTTCGCGAGCCGGTAGACCCACGAGCGCGTCGCGCGGTTGAACGGCATCTCCTCGCGGTCGTTCGCGAAGAAGTACTGGCGGAAGTACTCGCCCAGCTCCTCGAACCAGTAGCGGAAGCGGCCGACGATCGGGAAGTTGCGCAGGACCGTGTGCTTCTTCTGCGTCACGTCGCGCACGAACATGACGAAGAGGCCCCCGACGAGCAGGATCGCGACGACCGTCCCGAGTCCCGCCTTCAGCATCTGCAGCCAGTCGATGTCCATGACCGTTCCCGTGACGACGCGGCCGCAATCTTACCGCGCCACGCCCGCGCACCGCCGACCGCGCAGGGCCGGTTGTGAATCGCCTGCGTTGGCGTATCCTTCGCGGTCGCGCCTGGCCGACGGCCGGGACGTCCATTCATTAACGAACGGGAGGCCCACGATGATGCTCCGTACGCTGGTTGCTGCCGTCGCGCTCGCCGCGGCCGGCAGCGCGTTCGCGTTCCATTGCCCTGCCGACATGGCCAAGATCGACGCTGCGCTCGCCAAGAATCCGAAGCTCAGCGCCGAGAAGCTGGCCGAGGTCAAGAAGCAGCGCGCCGACGGCGAAACCTTCCACAAGGCGGGTAAGCACCAGGAATCCGTCGACACGCTCGCAAAGGCGATGAAGACGCTCGACGTGAAGTAACGCGGTGCCGGTCGGACGGCGACGCCACCTTCGGGTGGCGTTGTCGTTCGAGGACCGCGTGGTCGCGGACCGAGCGACGGCGCTTGCGCGTGCGTGCCCGGCCGCGACATTCGCAGGAGCCACGCGCGGCCCTCTCCCTCATCCGGCCTCTCGCCTGACCCGCGCCAGCATCACCACCGCCACGAGGATCAGCGCGCCGCCGGCGTACTGGACCACGGCGATGCGCTCGCCGAGGAAGATCGCGGCGAGCGCGACCGTCACCGCAGGCTCGACCGTCGACAGCGTCGAGGCGCGCGTGGGTCCGATGCGCTTCAGGCCAGCGAAGTACCAGGTGATCGCGGCGACCGTCGACACGATCGCGATCGCAGTGACCGCGATCCAGCCGGTCGCCGTCGCTGGCCACGCGGGCCCGCGGAAGAGCGCGACGGACGCGAACAACACCGCCGCGCTCGCGATCACGACGGTCGCCATCGCGAGCGGATCGACGCGCGACGCGACGCCGGTCGAGACGACGATGTAGATCGCGTAGATCATCGCCGCCAGCACGCCGAACGCGATGCCCGCCGGGTGCGTGGCTTGCGACCCTCCGGCCAGCGCCGGGCCTACGGTGAGCGCCGTTCCCGCAAGCGCGATCGCGAGCGCGACGATCGTAGTCCGCGCGAGCCGCTCGTGGCCTCGCCAGGCGGCGAGAACCGCGACGAGCGCCGGATGCAGGTAGAGCAGCAAGGCGACGAGCCCCGCCGGGGCGAGCGTCAGGGCGGTGAAGAAGCTCGCGGCCTGCCCCGCGTAGCCGATTGCGCCCAAGGCCACGAGCGTGGCGAGGTCGCGACCGCGCGGCCATGCGACACGCGTCGCCAGGCATGCCACGACCAGCACGACCCCGGCGATCGAGAAGCGCAGCGCGAGCAGCGTCGCGGTATCGACCCCATCGAGTGTCGCGTAGCGCGCGAAGATCGCCATCGCGCCGAACGCGCATGCCGAGGCGACGATGTAGGCGATGCCGGTGAAAGGGCGAGAGCTTACGGACATGGCTGTCGGCACCGAAAAACGAAAGGCGGCGGTCGGCGGTCGGGACATCCGGCGCACGCGTCGACCGCGGCGCAATTCTCGTTCGTCCCGCGGCATCCCATCGTGCAACCGACTGCCGACCGCCGCCTTTCACCCTTCCTTCGGCCTCACCGCGCTCTTCGGCCGAAACGCCTTGCACACCTCCTCGCGCGTCTCGACGTAGGGGCCGCCGATCAGGTCGAGGCAGTAGGGGACGGCGGCGAAAATGCCGGGCACGACGACGCGGCCGTCCGGCTCGCGCACCCCTTCGAGGGTTTCGCGGATCGACTTCGGCTGGCCCGGCAGGTTGAGGATCAGCGTCCGACCGCGCACGACGCCGACCTGGCGGGAAAGGATCGCCGTCGGGACGAAGCGCAGCGAAACCTGCCGCATCTGCTCGCCGAACCCGGGAATCACGCGGTGCGCGACGGCGAGCGTCGCGTCCGGCGTGACGTCGCGAGGCGCAGGGCCGGTCCCGCCGGTCGTCAGCACGAGGTCGCAGCCGACGACGTCGGCGAGCTCGATCAGCGTGCGCTCGATCACCGGTTGCTCGTCCGGTACCAGGCGCTTCTCGGCGCGCCAGGGCGTCGCCAGCGCATCGCCGAGCCACTCCTCGAGCGACGGCAGGCCCTGGTCGTCGTAGACGCCGCGCGAGGCGCGGTCGGAGACCGAAACGAGTCCGATCGTGAAATTCGCCATGGAAGTTTCCCGGTGACGGCCGTGCCGCGCGCTTATGCCGGCGGCGGATCCGCGTCGACCGCGGCCCGACGCAGGATGCGAAAGAGCGCGCGGAACGCATGTGGCGGACCGCCGCGCAATTGCTCGGCCTGGGCCAAGCTGACCGCGTGCACGATCGCGTCGCGGTCGGCGGCCGGGTGCTCGGCCACGAAGGCATCGATGGCGCCCGCGTCGACGAGCAGCCGATCGCGCCAGCGCTCGAACGCGGCGATCCGCGCCTTCTCCGCGCGCGGCATGGTTTCCCAGCCCGCGAGCGTCGCGCGAATCGGTGCCGGGTCGACGTCACGCATCAGCCGGCCGACGTACTGGATCTGGCGGCGCCGCGCCTCGTGCTTGGTGATCTCGCGGGCGAGCGCGATCGCGTCGACGAGGCGCTCGGGCAGCGCGAGCATCGCCAGGCGCTTCGGGGCCAGCCCGACGAGCGTCTCGCCGAGCTCCTGCAGCGCGTCCATCTCGCGCTTGAGACGGGTCTTCGAAGGCTTGCCGGCGTCGGCGTCGCTCCCGGTCGGGAGGTCGTTCCGGCCTGGCGGGCGGCGGTAGGCGGGCGTCATGGGGGTGGGGCCATTTGCTATGATAGTCGACGGTTTCCGCCCGCCGAACGAGGCCCACCGCGGCGACCATCCTCGGGCCGGGCGGAGACCGCATCGCCGATGACCGCCGCCACCGCCCTCGCACGATCGACCACCGCCGCGTCCGCGGACGGCCGCTTTCCTGTCGGCACCGCCGAACTCGAGCGCGTCGCCGCGCACGTGATCGACGCGGCGCGCAGCGGTGGGGCGACCGCGGCCGAAGCCGAAGTGTCGCAGGGCGTCGGCCAGAGCGTCACCGTGCGCAAGGGCGAGGTCGAGACGATCGCGTACAACCGCGACAAGGGCATCTCGGTCACCGTCTACCTCGGCCAGCGACGCGGGCACGCGAGCAGCGCCGACTTCGCCGACGCTTCCGTGCGCGACACCGTGGACAAGGCGCTCGCGATCGCGCGCTTCACCGCCGAGGACCCGGCCGCCGGCCTCGCCGATGCCGACCGGCTCGCGCGCCAATGGCCGGATCTCGATCTCTACCATCCGTGGGACCTTTCGGTCGACGAGGCGATCGCGCTCGGCCGCGAGTCGGAAGCGGCCGCGCTGCGAGTCGACCCCCGGCTCGTCAACTCGGACGGCGCCTCGGTGTCGCGCGGCGAGAGCGAGTTCGTCTACGCGAACTCGCTCGGATTCCGCGGCGGATACCGCAGCTCGCGCCACTCGGTCGACGTCTCGGTGATCGGCGAGGACGAGGATGGCATGCAGCGCGACTACTGGTACACGGCCGCGCGCGCTCCCGGCGACCTCGACCGCGGAACCGACGTCGGGCGCATCGCCGGCGAGCGCGCGGCGCGTCGGCTCGGCGCGCGTTCGCTCGCGACGATCGACTGCCCGGTGATCTTCGAGGCGCCCGAGGCCTCCGACCTGATCGGCGCCTTCGTGCAGGCGGTTTCCGGAGGCAGCCTCTACCGCAAGAGCTCGTTCCTCGTCGACTCGCTCGGCACCGAGGTGTTCCCATCGCACGTGTCGATCCGCGAGGAGCCGCACCTGAAGCGCGCGCGCGGCAGCGCGCCATTCGATGCGGAGGGCGTGACGACCGCGCCGCGCGACGTCGTCGAGGGCGGCGTCGTGCAAGGCTACTTCCTCGGCAGCTACGCAGCGCGCAAGCTCGGCATGCGCTCGACCGGCAACGCGGGAGGCAGCCACAATCTCGTCGTATCGCATGGCGACGACGACCTAGCGGCGCTGATGCGCCGGATGGGACGCGGTCTCCTCGTCACCGAGCAACTCGGCCACGGCGTCAACGCGGTGACCGGCGATTACTCGCGCGGCGCGGCGGGGTTCTGGGTCGAGAACGGCGAGATCGCGCATCCGGTCGAAGAGGTGACGATCGCCGGCAACCTTCGCGCGATGTTCCGCGACATCGTCGCGATCGGCCGCGACGTCGACCGCCGCGGGTCGCGCCACGTGGGGTCGATCCTGATCGGCCGCATGACGGTCGCGGGCCGCTGATGGCGACGCCGCAGCGCGCCACGATGGGACCTTCGCGCTCGTTGGGCAACCCGCTCGTCGCTTGGGTTCGTCGGCTGTCCGACCCGCTCGCGAGCGCGAACCACGCGGCGCGCTGGGTGTCCGAGTTGCCGGGCGGCGACGTGCTCGCGATCCAGAAGGAAGCGCTCGAGCTCGTCGCGGGATTCCCGGGTTCGCGGCGCGACGTCGGCGCCGCGCAGGTCGAGGCGCTGCTGCGCATCGACAGCCGGCTCGAGCCGGTCCTCGCGCAGATCACGCGCCAGTACACGGCCAACTACCAGAAGAGCTCGAGCGTCGAGTCGCGCCTGTGGCACGCCGCGTTCGACCTCGTGAAGGCGTTCATCGGCGCCTACCAGCTCGCGCTCAAGGCGGGCTACCCGCGCGCGGACAACCGCCGCTGGCGCGCGATCCTGCCTTGGGTGCTCGTGCGGCTCGCGCACCATCGCGGGCTCGACGGACGCTACCGGCTGTTCCGCTACAGCCACTGGATTCCCGCGCAATGGCGCGACTTCCACGAGCTCTACGAGTTCGCGCGCATGCGCGGATGGCAGCGCGAGCAACTGGTGATCGGCGGCGGCGCGTTCGCGCAGCCGGGCATCACGCTCGAGCAGGAATACGTGCAGACGTTGTTGCTGATGCGCCTCGACTCGGGCAACTTCACGCCGGACCAGGTCGAATGGGTCGCGAAGCAGATCGCCGATTGGGCACCGACGCTCACGCTGGTGCCGCCGCCGGGCGAGGGCGCGGGCTTCTACGTCGACCTCACCGGATCGCAGGGCTTGAGGCGGCGCGACAAGCCGACGGTCGGCGGCCGTTCGCTCTATCTCGATCTCGCGCCCGTCTACGCGCGCGTCGTCGAGCGCATGCGCTGGCTGCCCGAGCAGGACGACGCGCGGCTGGAGCCGGGCGACCTGCCGCCGCGCGAGCAGCGGCTCCTGCTGATGCGCCTCGCGTCGCTGTACGGGCCGGAGGCGATCGCGCAGGCACCGCGCGCCGAGCGTTTCCGTACCGAGGCGCAGGTGCGCGTCGTCACCGGCTTGCAGGCGCTCACGCGCGCGGTCGCGGAGATCGACCGGCTTCCGGACCAAGCGCGCATGCCCGGCGTGTCCGCCGCCTACGACGAGGTCACGCAACTCGTCAACCCGACCGCGAACCCGGAAAGCGTGGCGCGCCGCATCCGCGGCGCGAGCTGGACGATGACCGACCGCAGCGACACCGGCTGCCGGCTGCTCGCGCCATCGAAGGAGTCACCCGCGCGCCTCGGCGAGATCCTCGCGATCCAGGACGGCGATCGATGGACGCTGGCGGTCGTGCGCCGCATGCAGCGCCAGCAGGTCGACGAGATCACCGTCGGCGTCGAGGTGATCGCGCGCCGCATGGTGCGGGTGCTGCTGCGCACCTGGTCGGCGCCTGCCGACGGCGCGCGCCAGCTCGCCGACCGGCCGTTCTTCGGCATCTACCTGCCCGCGCACGCGGACAACCGGCAATCGGCGCAGCGGAGCATCATCGGTCCCGACGACAAGTTCGTGCCGGGCGGGATGGTCGAGCTCGACACCGGCAACGCGCGCTACCTGGTTCGGTTCACGCAGACCCTCGAGCGCCAGACGGGCTGGGCGTGGGCGATGTTCAGCGCTGTCCGCAAGCTCGGACCCTGACCCCGGCTCCCGCCGGGGACGCCGTGGTTCGGGCGCACGGCGTCAACGCCCACGGCGTCCGGCGCGTTGGCTGCGGACCCGCCCCGGCGTAGGGCCAGTGGCCGTCCCGGCCGGGCCGGACGGCGGAAAGTCGTGGCGTTTCGCGGTGCACGACCCTAGAATTCCGGGGCTGGTCCCCATACGCAGTCCAAAGCCCATCCGTTCGCTCCAGGAGGAGAATCGCATGCAGCGTCGCTCGTTCCTTAAAAACACCGGCATGGCGGGCATCCTCGCCGCCGGCTCCGCCCCCGCCTTCGCGCAAGGATCGCCGACGATCAAGTGGCGGTGCGCGTCGAGCTTCCCGAAGTCGCTCGACACGATCTACGGCGCGGCGGAGACCGCGGCGAAGACGGTGAGCGACATCACCGGCGGCAAGTTCCAGATCCAGGTGTTCGCGGCCGGCGAGATCGTCCCGGGCCTGCAGGTCGCCGATGCGGTCCAGACCGGCACGGTTGAATGTGGCCACACGGCGCCTTACTACTACATCGGCAAGGACCCGACGTTCGCGTTCGGCACCGCGATCCCGTTCGGCCTCAACCAGCGCCAGTTCGACGCATGGTGGTACTTCGGGCAGGGGCGCGAGCTCTACAACGATTTCCTGAAGGAATACAACATCACGTCGATCCTGTGCGGCAACACGGGCGCCCAGATGGGCGGCTGGTACCGCAAGGAGATCAAGACCGTCGACGACCTGAAGGGCCTGAAGATGCGCATCGGCGGCTTCGCGGGCCAAGTGCTCACGAAGCTCGGCCTCGTCCCGCAGCAGCTCGCCGGCGGCGACATCTACCCGGCGCTCGAGAAGGGCACGCTCGACGCGTGCGAGTGGGTCGGACCCTACGACGACGAGAAGCTCGGCTTCAACAAGGTCGCGAAGTACTACTACTACCC
>JBDTNO010000141.1:0-9211 GCA_039933715.1 Betaproteobacteria bacterium | reverse complement strand
TTGAAAACCGGCAACGGGCAACCGTTCGTGGGTTCGAATCCCACCCCTTCCGCCACACCCGACCCGCCCGACCCGCCGCCCACGAACCGACGCGCCCTTCGCCGCGCCGGTCACGCGAGGTCGTGCGCTGCCGGGCGCAGCGACGAGTCGGTCCGTCCGGTGCCCATGAGCGGCATGGATGTGGCGAAGATTCGGCACGCGGGACGCCTGCCAATCCAACAGAATGCATGGCTGCGGCTCGTCGTTCGCCTGGCGAGCCGTCGCGCGGGCGACCGACACGACCCCAGCGTCCCGTCATCCCGTCCTGCTTCCGGAGTCCGCCATGCCGACCGTCGTCCGCGCCTTTCCCCTGCTCGGCTCGCTCGCCGACCTCCAGGCGTTCGCCTCCGAGCTCAAGGGCGCGCGGGCGGGCGACGCGGGGCGGTTCTACCGGCACTACGGCGTCGAGAGCGAGTCGTGGCATCTTCAGCACACGCCGCAAGGGCCGTGGGTGATCGCGGTCACGTCGATCGTGGATCCGACCGAGGCGGCGCCCCGCTTCGCCGATGCGACCGAAGCATTCCACCTGTGGTTCAAGTCGCGCGTCGAATCGCTGACCGGCGTCGACCCGAACACGATGCCGCTCGGTCCGCCGACGAAGGAACTCTTCTCGTGGTCGAGCGGCCCGGTCCCGAAGCCGAAGACCGCCGCGGTCGCGCGTTGAAGGACGTGCAAGCGGAACGCCGCGCCGCGCCCGCCTAAACCCGCGCGATCAACTCGACGCCGATCCCGCGGTAGCCGACGAACCGGCATGCCTCGTTGAACATCGGCTCGCCGCTCACCTGGAAGCGTCGTTCGGTGCCGTCGGCGTCGGTGCGGCTGAAGATGAAGTTGAGGAACGGACGACGGGCGGCGATGTTGCCCTGGAGCACCGCGCGCTCGGCCTCGTTCCAGCCCGCGCCCTGCACGCGACTCGTGTCTCCCGCCAGCAGCGGTGCGCGAATTCCCAGCATCTCCTGCACCGGTCCCGAGACTCGCGTGAAGGCGCCGTGCTCGTCCTGCTCCCAGTACCAGTCCGATGCGAGCTCGGTGAGGCTGCGGTAGCGCGCCTCGCTCTCGCGCAGCGCGGCGGTCCGCTCCTGCACGGTGCGCTCGAGCGCGGCGGCGTCGTCCGCGAGCTTCCGGTAGAGCAGGCGCACCTCGAGCATGTTGCGGATGCGCGACTCGATCTCGCAGAGGTCGAACGGCTTGCCGATGAAATCCTTCGCCCCCGCCTGCAACGCGCGCACCTTGTGCTCGCGGTGCGCGGTGATCGCGATGACCGGCACGTAACCGTCGTCCGCGCCCGCCTTCAGCGCCTCGATCACGTCGAAGCCGTCCATGGCGGGCATCTCGAGGTCGAGCAGGATCAGGTCGTAGCGTTGCTCGCGATGGAGCGCCGCGACCGCGCGCGGATCGGTCGTCGACGCGACGCGCGTATAGCCGGCCTGGCGCAGCATCGCGTCGAGCAACTCGACGTTGGCCGGCCGGTCGTCGACGATCAGGATGCTGGCGTCGAGCAGCGCGGACGCCGCGATCGTCTCGGTCACGCGCTCGTCGCCGCCGCGCCCGTGGAATCCCGCGACAGCGCGAGCGCACGGTCGAGCGCGTGCATGAAGCGGTTCACCTGGATCGGCTTGGTCAGGTAGTCGAGGAAGCCCGACTGGATCCCGTTCTCGACGTCCTGCGGCATCGCGTTGGCGCTGAGCGCGATGATCGGGATGTGCGCGGTCGCGGGATCCGCGCGCAGGATCTTCATCGCATCGATCCCGCTCATGCCGGGGAGATTGATGTCCATCAGGATCATCGTCGGAAGCGCGGCGCGCGCGAGCTCGACGCCGCGCGGCCCGTCCGCCGCGCTCAGCATCCCGAGGTCGGCGCGCCTCGCGACGAGCTCCTCGACCAGCGCGAGGTTGGCCGGATTGTCCTCGACGTAGAGCAGCGTGCGCTTCGCCGCGCCGTACGGCACCTCCGGCGGCACGATCACTTCATGGCCGATGACGCGCATGGCGAGCTGCGGCGTGGGCGTGACGACGAGGTCGATCCAGAAGCGGCTGCCTTCACCCGGCGTGCTGTCCGCGCCGATCGCCCCGCCCATGAGCTCGACCAGCCGCTTGGTGACGACGAGGCCGATGCCGGTGCCCTGCTCGGCGCCGGTTTCCTTGCCGAGCCGGTTGAACGGCTGGAACAGTTGCGCGAGCTGGTCGGGCGCGAGCCCGACGCCGGAGTCGCGCACGCCGATGCGGATCCGGTCCGCGGCGCCCGGCGCACAGTCGACGGTCGCCGATCCGCCCGGACGGTTGTACTTGATCGCGTTCGACAGGAGGTTGATCAGCACCTGCTTGACGCGCGTGCGGTCCGCTTCGACGAACAGCGAGTCGTCGACGCGCGGGAACGTGAGCGCGATGCCGCGCGCGGCCGCTTCGGGCTCGATCATCGCGCGGCATTCGGCGAGCACCTCGGCGAGCGAGACCGGCTCGCGCGAGAGCGTGAGCCTGCCCGACTCGACCTGGGCGAGGTCGAGGATGCCGTCGATCAGCTCGAGCAGGTACCAGCCCGCCTTGAGGATCTGGTCGACGCTGCGCTTCTGCGTCGGCGTCGGCGCGGGAACGCCGGTGTCGAGGAGCTGGGCGAAACCGAGGATCGCGTTGAGCGGCGTGCGCAGCTCGTGGCTCATCGCCGACAGGAAGTCCGACTTGGCGCGATTGGCCTTCTCCGCGGCCGCCATCGCCTCGTTGCGCTCGGACTCGACGCGCTTGCGTGCCGAATTGTCGGTGCCGATCAGCAGATAACCGATGATCCGGTCGAAGTCGTTGCGAAGCGCGGTGATCGAGACGATCGCCGGGAATCGGCTGCCGTCCTTGCAGATGTAGGTGAGCTCGTAGACGTCCTCGATCTCGCGCGAGGCCTTGAACGCGAGCGCCTCGAAGCCCGGCGCGATCGGAGTCGAGAGCTCGAGGGAGAGCGCCGAGGCGCGCGCCTTGACCTCTTCGGGATCGTGGATGTCGCTCGGGCTGATCCGGTCGACGACCTCGTCGGCCCGGTACCCGAGCATGCGCTCGGCGCCGATGTTGAAGAGCTGGATGATGCCCTTCTCGTCGGTTGCGATGATCGAGAAGTTGGCGCTCGTCAGGATAGCGTTCTGCAGCGCTCCGGCCTTGAGCAGCGCGCCGTGCGCCAGATCGTCGGCGATCAGGTGCGGCGGCGGCGCATCGAGGACGGGGCCGGCGAGGATCGGTGTGTCGGGCATGTCGTGCTCGGGTGGCCGGTTGCTTTGGATTCGGGATGGAACGGGTGGCGGACGCAATCGACGGGCGAGAGCACGTCAGCGCCGCGAGGGTCGCGCAAGCCGTTCCGGGCGAGCGGTGAGGATGAGCGTTCGTGTCCCTGCGTGTCTGTGCGCTGGGTTACATAGGCAGCGGTTTCGGACCATCGCATGCCGCGCGGCTCGGCCAAACGTTTCCTCGACGCGTGCGCAGCCGGGACGTGCGGGACGCGCCGCACCGATGCGCTCACGCGCGCATTTGTTCGCCCGCGAACGCGCACGCTGTGGTACGGTGGAATCGCGTGCGCCTCGGCAGGGCCGCGTGGCGCGCGGAACCCCGGGGTGGTCGATCGCCCGGATCCTCGATCGGCCCTGCTGCCCGCGCGGACGCGTCCGATGCGCGAACGCAGCGACCGCCGGCCCCTCCGCCGTGGCCCTTCGATCGGCACGCGTGTCCCGCGCGGTCGATCCTCCCGCACCCATTCCGCCCGTCGTCGCACCCTCCAGAACCAGCCTCGACGACCTGCCAGCCCGCGCGTTTCCGCCCCATGTCCCGTTTCCTCCCGCCGTTTCGCCGCGAGCGCGCGTCCCGCCAGGCCGACGACGAGCTCCCGCTCCGCGCGGAGCTGTTCAGCGCCGAACAGATGGAGCAGCACGGCCGGAATCTCGCGGCAGCGCATCGCCTGAATCCGCGCCCGGGGCCCGACCAGCTGCTCCTGCGGCTCGCGGCGAACGAGGCGGTGCTGCTGAACGCCGGCCGGGTGCTCGCGGCGGCGGTGCAGGCGAAGCGCCGCATTTCGCCGGCAGGCGAGTGGCTGCTCGACAACCTGTACCTGATCGAGGAACAGGTCCGCACGGCGCGGCGCCACCTGCCGAAGGACTACAGCCGCGGCCTGCCCCGCCTCGCGAACGGACCGTCGTCGGGACTGCCGCGCGTCTACGACATCGCGCTCGAGACCATCGCGCATGGCGACGGCCGCGTGGACCCCGCGACGCTCGGCCACTTCGTCGCCGCCTACCAGAGCGTTGCGCCGATCCGGCTCGGCGAGTTGTGGGCGATCCCGATCATGCTGCGCCTGGCGCTGATCGAGAACCTGCGGCGCGTCGCCGCCGACGTCGCGGCGGGCCGCGTCGATCGCGACCTCGCGGATCGCTGGGTCGACCAGATGCGGGCGGTCGAGCAATCGGATCCGAAGAGCCTGATCCTCGTGATCGCCGACATGGCGCGCTCGAATCCGCCGATGACGACGGCGTTCGTGTCCGAGCTCGCGCGGCGCCTCCAGGGACACGGCCCCGCGCTCGCGCTGCCGCTGACCTGGATCGAGCAGCGCCTCGCCGAGACCAACCATACGATCGAGCAGCTGGTGCAGGCCGGCGCGCAGCTGCAGGCGGCCAACCAGGTGTCGGTCAGCAACAGCATCGGCAGCCTCCGCTTCCTCGGCGCGATGGACTGGCGGACGTTCGTCGAGTCGATGAGCGTCGTCGAGGCGACGCTCCTGCGCGATCCGGACGGAACGTACGCGACGATGGACTTCGGCACGCGCGACCGCTACCGCCATGCGGTCGAGCGCCTCGCGAAAGCGGAGGAGCTGCCCGAGCCCGACGTCGCGCAGCGCGCGCTCGACCTCGCGCGCCGCGCCGCCGCCACGCCCGGCTTCGACGCGCGCGCGGCGCACGTCGGTTATTGGCTGATCGACGACGGCTTGCCGGCGCTCGAGCAGGAGCTCGTGCCGCGGCGATCGCGCGTCGGGGCATGGCGGGGGCTCGCCTCGCGCCACGCGACGCCGCTCTATCTGACCGGCGTGCTGGGGCTCACCGTTCTCTTCGCCGCGGGCCTGGTCGCGATGGCGGCCGTGAATCCGCTGCCCGCCGCGACGCTGTGGGTGATCGTCGTGCTGTCGCTCGTCGCGAGCAGCCAGCTCGGCGTCGCGCTGCTGAACTGGCTGCTCACGCTCGCGATCCAGCCGCGCTCGCTGCCGCGCCTCGACTATTCGGACGGGATTCCCGACGCGTCGCGCACGCTGGTGGTGGTGCCGTCGCTGCTCACGAACCCGCAGGGCATCGACGACCTCGTCGAGGCGCTCGAGGTCCGCTTCCTCGCGAATCGCGACGCGAACCTGCACTTCGCGCTGCTGACCGACTTCATCGACGCGAGCGAGGCGACGCTGCCCGGGGACGGTTTCCTGCTGCGCCGCGCGGAATCCGGCATCGCCGCGCTCAACGACAAGCATCGCGCATCGGGAGGCGGGACCGGAGCGGTCTTCCACCTGCTTCATCGCCCGCGCGCGTGGAATGCGCGCGAACGGGCGTGGATGGGCCACGAGCGCAAGCGCGGCAAGCTCGGCGACCTCAACGCGCTGCTGCGCGGCGAGCCCGGCGCGGCGCAGCGGTACGCGGCGACCGTCGGCGACACCGCGGCGCTCAGGGGCATCCGGTTCGTGATCACGCTCGACTCCGACACCGAGCTTCCGCGCGACGCCGCCCGGCAGCTCGTCGGCGCGATCGCCCATCCGCTCAACCGCGCGCATTACGACGCGGCGGTCGGCCGCGTCACCCACGGCCACGGCATCCTGCAACCGCGCGTCGTGCCGAGCCTGCCGGGTTCCAACCGGTCACGCTACGCGCGACTCTTCGGCGGCGAGCCGGGGATCGACCCGTACACGCGCAGCGTCTCCGACGTCTACCAGGACGCGTTCGGCGAAGGCTCGTTCGTCGGCAAGGGCATCTACGACGTCGAAGCGTTCGAGCTGGCGCTTCGCCACCGGTTCCCCGAGAACCGGATCCTCAGCCACGACCTGCTCGAAGGCAGCTACGCGCGCTCGGGGCTCGTCACCGACGTGCAGCTCGTCGAAGACCCGCCGTCGCGTTACAGCGGCGACGTCGCGCGCCGCCATCGGTGGATTCGCGGCGACTGGCAGATCGCCGGATGGCTGCTGCGCCGGGTGCCGGGGCCGGACGGGACGCGCCTGCCCAATCCGCTCACCTGGCTGTCGCAGTGGAAGGTGCTCGACAACCTACGCCGCAGCGTCGTCCCCGCCGCATTGCTCGCGCTGCTCCTGATCGGCTGGGCGATGCTGGCGCGCGCGTGGCCGTGGACGCTGGCGGTGCTGTTCATCGTTCTCGTCCCGCCGCTCGTCGCCGCGCTGCACGATCTCTTGCAACGGCCGCGCGACGTGTCGTTGCCGCTGCATCTCGCGTACGCGCTGCGCGGCACCGGGCGGCGCGGGGTGCAGCTCGCGTTCACGCTCGCGTGCCTTCCGCACGAGGCGGCCTACAGCGTCGGCGCGATCCTCCGCACGCACTGGAGGATGCTGGTGAGCGGCCGACGCCTGCTCGAATGGACGCCGTCGAGCGAGATCCGCGGCGACCCGACCACGCTCGCCGCGACGTATTGGTCGATGGCCGCGGGCCCGGTCGTCGCGATCGGCGCGGCATTCGCGTTGCCCGCGATCAATCCGTCGGCGCTGCAAGTCGCGGCGCCGTGGCTGCTGTTGTGGCTCCTCTCGCCGGCGTTCGCCTGGTGGCTGAGCCTTCCGTCGAGGCCGCACGTCGCGAGGCTCCATCCCCAGGACACCGTCTTCCTGCGCAAGCTCGCGCGCCGCACCTGGTCGTACTTCGAGACGTTCGTCGCGGCAAGCGACGGTTGGCTGCCGCCCGACAACCTGCAGGAAGTGCCGGTGGCGACGGTCGCGCACCGCACGTCGCCGACGAACATGGGAATGGCGCTCCTCGCCGACCTCACCGCGCACGACTTCGGCTGGCTGCCCGCCGGGCGCCTGGCCGAGCGCCTCGGCAACGCGCTCGACACGATGCAGAGGCTCGACCGGCATCGAGGGCATTTCTACAACTGGTACGACACGCTGACGCTGCGACCGCTGCCTCCGCGCTACGTCTCGTCGGTCGACAGCGGCAACCTCGCGGGGCACCTCCTGACGCTGCGCTCGGGCCTCCTCGCACTGCCCGACGCGCCGGTCGTGCATCCGCGCACGTTCGACGGCCTCGTCGACACGGCGCGACTGCTCGCCGACGCGCTCGGCGCCGACGCGCCCGCGACGATGCGTGAGCTCGTGCGCGAGCTCGCCGCCGTGGCCGATGCGCCTCCGCGGACCGCGGTCGCGATCCGCGCATGCCTCGACCGGCTGGCGCAACGGATCGACGCGCTCGCTCCGACCGGAACTGCGCCACGCGACGGCGCATCGATCCTCGCGGACGAAGCCGTCCACTGGCACGGGGCGCTCGTCGCGCAAGGCAGAAGCGCGCGCGACGATCTCGTTTCCTGCATGCCGTGGCTCGAGGACACGCCGCTCGACGAAGTCGCGGCAACCTTGCCGGTGTTCGGCGGCCTCCCGACGCTGCGCGAGCTCGCCCGACCGGAATGGCTGGAGACCGCGATGTCCGCGCTGCGCGGCATCGATGCCGCGAACGGGGGCCGCGTACGCTCGGACGAGCTGGCACCGCGCGTGCGCCTCGCGTCCGAACGGGCGCGCGCGCGGATCGCCGAGCTCGAGCGGCTGGCCGACCGGTGCGAATCGTTCGCGCGGATGGACGCGAGCCTCCTCTACGACACGGCGCGCCACCTGTTCGCGGTCGGCTACAACGTCGACGAGCGGCACCGCGGCGCGGGCGCCTACGACCTCCTCGCCTCGGAAGCGCGCTTCTCGAGCTTCGTGGCGATCGCGCAGGGACGGGTTCCGCAGGACAGCTGGTTCGCGCTCGGACGGCTCCTCACCTCGGCCGGCGCCCGGCCGATCCTGTTGAGTTGGAGCGGCTCGATGTTCGAGTACCTGATGCCGATGCTCGTGATGCCGACCTACGAGCACTCGCTGCTCGACCAGACCTGCCGCGCCGCGGTCGAGCGTCAGATCGCGTACGGTCGCGAGCTCGGCGTGCCGTGGGGCATGTCGGAGTCGGGTTACAACGCGGTCGACGCGGCCGGCAACTACCAGTACCGCGCGTTCGGCGTGCCCGGCATCGGGCTCAAGCGCGGGCTCGCCGAGGACGTCGTCGTCGCGCCCTACGCATCCGCGCTCGCGCTGATGGTCGCGCCGGAGGCCGCGTGCGCGAACCTGCAACGGCTCGCCGCCGAAGGACTCGCGGGACGTTTCGGCCTCTACGAGGCGGTCGACTACACGCCCTCGCGCGTCAAGCGCGGCGAGCGGAGCGCGGTCGTGCGCTCGTTCATGGCGCACCACCAGGGCATGAGCCTGCTCGCGCTCTCGCACCTCCTGCTCGCGGGGCCGATGCAGCGCCGCTTCGAGTCCGACCCGGCGTTCCAGGCGACGCTCCTCCTTCTGCAGGAACGCATCCCCAAGCCGGTCGCGCTGTTCTCGCACGTCGCGCAGCTCACGCAGGTTCGCGCGAACGCCAGCGACGCGGAGCCGCCGGTGCGCGTGATCGACACGCCCGACACGCCGATGCCGGAAGTCCAGCTGCTGTCGAACGGCCGCTACCACGTGATGGTGACGCAGGCGGGCGGCGGCAGCAGCCGCTGGAACGACCTCGCGATCACGCGATGGCGCGAGGACGCGACCTGCGACGCGTGGGGCACGTTCTGCTATGTCCGCGACGTCGCATCGGGCGCCTGGTGGTCGACCGCGCACCTGCCGGCAGGCCGGAAGGCCGAGCACTACGAGGCGATCTTTTCCGAAGGCCGCGCCGAGTTCCGCCGCCGCGACCAGGGGCTCGACCTCCATACCGAGATCGCCGTCTCTCCGGAGGACGACATCGAGCTTCGCCGCACGCGCATCGTCAACCGATCGAGGACGCGCCGCGTCGTCGAGTTCACGAGCTACGCGGAGATCGTCCTCGCGCCGCCGGCTCCCGACGCGATCCATCCGGCGTTCTCCAACCTGTTCGTGCAAAGCGAGATCGTCGAGGAGACCCAGTCGATCCTGTTCACGCGCCGCCCGCGCTCCCCGGGGGAGCACT
>JBDTNO010000140.1:0-9295 GCA_039933715.1 Betaproteobacteria bacterium | reverse complement strand
GCGCCCGACGGGCCGCCCCGAGGGCGTGGGCCCCCTCCGGGGGAGGCGCGCGCAGAGCGCTTCGGGGGGGACTTCCGGCTCACGACCGGTAGTCCGCGTTGATCGACACGTAGTCGTGCGAGAAGTCGCAGGTCCAGACCGTGGCGCGCGCCGCGTCGCGGCCGCTCGCGCGGCCGAGGTCGACGCGCACGCCGATCTCGTCCTGCTTCATCACCCGCTGGCCGTCTTCCTCGCGATAGCTCGCGGCGCGGCCGCCGCGGTCGACGACGAGCACGTCGTCGAGCCAGAACGAAACGCGCGACGGATCGAGGTCCGCGGGCCCCCCGTTGCCGATCGCGCAGACGATGCGCCCGAGATTGGGGTCCGACGCGAAGAACGCGGTCTTGACGAGCGGCGAATGCGCGATGCCGAACGCGACGTCGCGGCACTCGGCGACGGTGCGCCCGCCCTCGACGCGGATCGCGATGAACTTGGTCGCGCCCTCGCCATCGCGCACGATCGCCTGCGCGAGGCCGATCGCGCCGTCCTCGATCACCGCGCGCAGCGCCGGCAGTCGCGGATCGTCGCGCCGCGCGATCGGCGTGATCGCCGCCTTCCCGGTCGCGGCGACGACGAAGCTGTCGTTGGTCGACGTGTCGCCATCGACGGTCGCGCCGTTGAACGAAACGTCGGCGACTTCGCGCGCGATCACGGCAAGGAGCGAGCGGGCGACCGGGGCGTCGGTCGCGACGAACGCGAGCATCGTCGCCATGTCCGGATGGATCATGCCCGCGCCCTTGGCGATGCCGGTGACGGTGATCGCAGCGCCGTCGATCGTCACGCGGCGCGATGCGCCCTTGGGCACGGTGTCAGTCGTCATGATCGCGCGCGCCGCGTCGAACCATCCGTCCGGCCGCGCGGCGTCGAGCGCGGCGGGAAGCGCGCCCACGAGCCGGTCGACGGGCAGCGGCTCCATGATCACGCCGGTCGAATAGGGAAGCACGGTGTCGACCGGACATCCGAGCATCGTCGCGACCGCGGCGCACGTGGACCGCGCGTCGGCGAGGCCGCGCTCGCCGGTTCCGGCGTTGGCGTTGCCCGCGTTGATGACCAGCGCGCGAAGGGATCCGCTCGACGCGAGATGCTCGCGGCACACGATGACCGGCGCCGCGCAGAAGCGGTTCTGCGTGAACACGCCGGCGGCGACGGTGCCCGGATCGCAGGCGACGAGCACGACGTCGTTGCGGTCCCATTTCTTGATGCGCGCGGCGGCGGCGCCGAGCGAGACGCCGGCGACCGGCAGCAGCGAATCCGCCGTCGGGGGGATGGTGTTCACGGGCATCGCGTTCCGATGTCGGAGGTTGGATCGGATGCCCGGATCACGCGGGGCGCGAGCGAGTCCGCGGACCGGCCACTTCGCGAATGATAGCGGCAAGGCGCGACGCCGCGCGGGGAGCGACTACGCCGGGCCATCCCCGCGGCTCGCGCGGAACGCCCGGCGTCGCACGGCGCCCGGCCTATCGTTCATCCCGGCGAAGCGCCCGGTGCGTTGACCGGCTCCGCAGCGTCCGGTCGGGCGCGGCAGGCGCGGCGCCCTGGCGAAGGGCGCCGACGGCGCGCGCCAGGCGCCTCGAGGTCAGCCGAGCCGCCCGTGACACTGCTTGTACTTTTTCCCGGATCCGCACGGACAGGGATCGTTCCGGCCCACCTTCGTCCCCGCCCGCACGAACGGCTGCGCCGCCACCGCGGTCGCGGCGTCGCCGTCGTCGCCGGCCGCCGGCGCGGCCAGCGCCTCCTCGTACTCGGCGTGCTGGTAGCGCACGTTGCTGACGGTTTCGGTCTCCTCGACCGCCTGCACGTCCTGCTGGCTCTTCACCTGGACGGTGAGCATGACCTTGACGACGTCCTGCTTCACGCGGTCGAGCATGTCGGAGAAGAGCTCGAACGCCTCGCGCTTGTATTCCTGCTTCGGGTTCTTCTGCGCGTAGCCGCGCAGATGGATCCCCTGCCGCAGCTGGTCGAGCTGAGCCAGGTGGTCGCGCCAGTGGTGGTCGAGCGTCTGCAGCATCAGGCTGCGCTCGAAGTTGCGCATGATCTCGGGGCCGGCCGCGGACTCGCGCTCGCGCCACGCGGCCTGCGCCGCCTCGCCCACGCGCTCGCGGATCGTCTCGTCGTTGACTTCGGCGTCCTTGATCCACTCGCGCGCGTCGACGTGGATCTGGAAGTCGCCGGCGAGCGCCGCCTCGAGGCCCGGCAGGTCCCACTGCTCCTCGACCGATTCGGGGGGCACGAAGCGCCGCACCAGCGTTTCGTTCTCGCCGCGGATCATGTTGCCGATCGTCTCGGCGATGTCGCTGCTGTCGACCACCTCGTTGCGCTGCTGGTAGATCACGCGGCGCTGGTCGTTGGCGACGTCGTCGTATTCGAGCAGCGCCTTGCGGATGTCGAAGTTGCGCGACTCGACACGGTGCTGCGCCTTCTCGAGCGAGCGATTGACGATCGCATGCTCGATCGGCTCGCCCTCGGGCATCTTGAGCTTCTGCATGATCACGCCGAGCCGCTCGCCGCCGAAGATCTTCAGCAGCGGATCCTCGAGCGACAGGTAGAAGCGCGAGCTGCCCGGGTCGCCCTGGCGGCCGGAGCGGCCGCGAAGCTGGTTGTCGATGCGCCGCGACTCGTGCCGCTCGGTGCCGACGATGTGGAGGCCGCCCGCCTTCACGACGGCGTCGTGGCGCTCCTGCCATTCGGCGCGCATCCCGGCGATCGTGCGGTCGCGTTCCTCCTCGGGGATCGACAGGTCCTCGCGCATCCGCAGGATCGCCTGCTCGATCGCGCCGCCGAGAACGATGTCGGTTCCGCGGCCGGCCATGTTGGTCGCGATCGTGACCGCGTGCGGGCGACCCGCCTGCGCGACGATCTCGGCCTCGCGCGCGTGCTGCTTGGCGTTCAGCACCTCGTGCTTGAGGCCTTCCTTCTGCAGGAACCCGGACAGGAGCTCCGAGCTTTCGATCGACGTCGTGCCGACCAGCACCGGCTGGCCGCGCGCGTGGCAATCCTTGACGTCGGCGAGGATCGCGTCGACTTTCTCCTGGAACGTGCGGAACACGAGGTCGTTCTCGTCCTTGCGCACCATCGGCAGGTGCGTCGGGATCACGACCGTCTCGAGGTGGTAGATCTGCTGGAACTCGAAGGCCTCGGTGTCGGCGGTGCCGGTCATGCCGGCGAGCTTTCCGTACATGCGGAAATAGTTCTGGAACGTGATCGACGCGAGCGTCTGGTTCTCGCGCTGGATCGCCACGCCCTCCTTCGCCTCGACCGCCTGGTGCAGACCTTCCGACCAGCGCCGTCCGGTCATCAGGCGGCCGGTGAACTCGTCGACGATGATCACCTCGCCGTTCTGCACGACGTACTGCTGGTCGCGGTGGTACAGCGAGTGCGCGCGCAGCGCCGCGTACAGGTGGTGCATCAGCGAGATGTTGTGCGCGTCGTAGAGGCTCGTGCCCGGCGCGAGGAGGCCCGCGTCGGCGAGGATCACCTCGGAGTGCTCGTGGCCTTCCTCGGAGAGCAGCACCTGGTGCGCCTTCCGGTCGACCCAGTAGTCGCCGCCGCCGGTCTCGGTCTCCTGCGGCTTGAGGCGCGGCGCGAGATCGTTCAGCCGGTAGTACATCTCGATGTTGTCGTCGGCCTGGCCCGAGATGATGAGCGGCGTGCGCGCCTCGTCGATCAGGATCGAGTCGACCTCGTCGACGATCGCGTACGAGAGCCCGCGCTGCACGCGCTCGCCCGGCTGGTACACCATGTTGTCGCGCAGATAGTCGAAGCCGAACTCGTTGTTCGTCCCGTAGGTGATGTCCGCCGCGTAGGCCTTCCGCTTGTCGTCGTGGCCCATCTGCGACAGGTTGACGCCGACCTCGAAGCCGAGGAACCGGTAGATGCGGCCCATCCAGTCCGCGTCGCGCTGCGCGAGGTAGTCGTTGACGGTGACGATGTGGACGCCCTTGCCTGCCAGCGCGTTCAGGTAGCCGGGAAGCGTCGAGACGAGCGTCTTGCCTTCGCCTGTGCGCATCTCGGCGATCTTCCCGTGGTGCAGCGCCATGCCGCCGATCATCTGCACGTCGAAGTGCCGCATGCCGAGCGTTCGCTTGCCCGCCTCGCGGACGACCGCGAACGCCTCGGGCAGCACCTCGTCGAGCGTCGCGCCCGCCGCGACCCTGGCCTTGAGCTCGTCCGTCTTCGCGCGAATCGCGGCGTCGTCGAGCGCCGCGATCGCCGGCTCGAGCGCGTTGATCTCGCGGACCGTCGCCGAATAGAGTTTGAGGAGCCGCTCGTTGCGGCTGCCGAAAATGCGCGTGAGGATGTTGGAGATCATCGGGAAGGAGGCGCTGCGTGCCCTTGGGACCACGCTGCGGGCCCGGTGTTCCGAACCGGCGGCGCATCGCGCCCGGCGTTCGCGCCGGGTGCGGACGGGGCGGGAAGATCCTAGTTCTGCAGGAAGCGCGCCGGATTCTGCGGCACGCCGTTCAGCCGGACCTCGAAGTGCAGATGGGGCCCGGTCGACCGCCCGGTCGATCCGACCGCGGCGATCTGCTGCCCGCGCACGACGAGGTCGCCTTCACGCACGGCGAGCGACGACGCATGCGCGTAGCGGGAGAGGAGGCCGTTGCCGTGGTCGAGCTCGATCATTTTACCGTACTCGCGATGCACGTCCGAGTAGATCACCTTGCCGCTCGCCGCAGCGACGATCGGCGTGCCCGCGCCGGCCGGGAAATCGATGCCTTCGTGGTAGGTCTGCTGACCCGAGAACGGGTCGATCCGGTAGCCGAAGTTCGACGAGTACCAGCCTTCCTCGATCGGGTAGCGGCTGGGAAGGAACTTGAGGCTCGCGGAGGTCTGGATCAAGAGGGCCTCGAGCACCGACAGCTGGTCGGTACGCTGGTCGACCTTGCGGCCGAGGCCGTCGAGCAACGTGCCGAAATCTTCCACCGAAAGGTTGCGCGCGGGCATCGCCGTCGACGGGGCACCCCCTCGACCGGGAATCGCGCCCTTGGCCGGCAGTTCCTGCGGTTTCAGGCCCGCCACGCCGGCGAGCCGGTCGCCCAGGCTGTCGAGGCGCGTCACCTGCGCTTCGAGGTCGCCGAGTTTCAACGCCATCGCGTTGAGGTGGCCCTGGAGCTTCTCCTGCACGCGCTGCGCTTCCTCGCGCTGGTCGGCGAGCACGATCGCCTGGAGCCAGGGATGCTTGACCGCCGCCGCCCACTTCAGCGTCGCGTAATTGAACGCGAGCGTGAACACCAGGAGCAACGTGACCGCGACGAACGCGGCGGCGACGCCATGGCGCCAGTCGAGCGAGAGCGTCCTCGCGCGTGCGCTCGCTCCGCTGACCAGTATGATGTCCACGTCGACAGCCTCCCCTGAAATGCGCCGCGATGCCAGGAAAAGCGCTCGCGTCCGGCCGGACCATCGCCCGCGTCCTCGACGACGACCGGCAGGTCGCCGACTGGAACCGCCGCCGGCGCGCCGAAGCGGCGGTCGCGCAGGCGATCGGCAAGGCGTTGCCCCGCCCGCTGGCGGCGCACGTCGCCGCCCTCCTGCCCGCGCCCGATCGCCTGGAGCTCGTCGCCCCGACCGGCACCGTGGCCGCGGCCCTGCGACAGCGGCTCCCCGCCGTCCTCGCGGCCCTCGGACGTGAGGGCATGGATTTTAGGGACATTCGGGTTCGCGTGCAACCGGTGGCTGCGCCCGACCCGCGGCCGAAAAGCCTTGCCCGTCAATGGGATAACGCGCAGGAACCCGCGTTGAAGGCATTGGCCGGCAGGTTGCCGGACGGTCCGCTCCGCTCGGCGGTGCAAGGCTGGCTGCGGCGGTCCGGGCGCTTAAGCGGACGCTGACGCCCGGCGACGCCCCGCGCGCGGCCCAAGCCCGCTACAGCATGATCAGCACGCGTTCGACCACGAAAAAGGCCAGGATGCCCACGAGTACGACGACCAGGATCTTCGCGACCTGGACGATGAAACGAAGGTAGCGCCGGTCGCGCGTCACCGCCCAGAGCACGAATGCGACGCCGATCGATGCGAGCCCGAGGACGAGGAGCAGGCGAACGACGATCATCGCCGCCGGCCTTGCGCGGCGCGCGCCGCCGGCCTCCGTCGATCGGGCGGCTCGGCCGGCCGGACCCGGGGCAGGACGGCCTTACGCCACGCGCCGCGGCGCGAGGCCGCGCCGGACCGCATCCGCATCACGCCGTCGCGACGCGCCAGTCGTAGAACGCGCTCGGCACGTCGTCGACCGCGTCGAACGTGACGGTGCGCGAGGCGTCCGGACGCGCGAGGAGCGCGCGCGCGAGCGCGTTGTTGAGCGCGTGGCCGGATTTGTGCGCCGTGTACTGGCCGATCAGCGGATGGCCGAGCAGGTAGAGGTCGCCGATCGCGTCGAGCACCTTGTGGCGCACGAACTCGTTGTCGTAGCGCAATCCCTCGGCGTTCAGCACGCGCACCTCGTCCAGCACGATCGCGTTCTGCAGGCTGCCGCCGAGGCCGAGCCCGGCGGCGCGCATCGCCTCGACGTCCTGCATGAAGCCGAAGGTCCGCGCCCGCGCGACCTCGCGCACGTACGAATGCTCGGCGAAGTCGATGACGACGTGGCGATTCTCCGAGCCGAACACCGGGTGCGGGAAGTCGATCGTGAAGTCGAGACGGAAGCCGTCGTACGGCTCGAAGCGCGCCCACTTGTCGCCGTCGCGGACTTCCACCGGCGCGATCACGCGGAGATAGCGCTTGGGAGCGTCCTGCTGGACGATGCCCGCGCCCTGCAGCATGTAGACGAACGGACCGGCGCTGCCGTCCATGATCGGCACCTCGGGCCCCGCGACATCGACGTGCAGGTTGTCGATGCCCAGGCCGGCGAGCGCGCTCATCAGGTGCTCGACCGTCGACACGGCCGCGTCGCCGAGGCGCAGCGTCGACGACAGGCGCGTGTCGCCGACCATCGTCGCGGTCGCCGGGATCGGAGCGCTGTCCGCGAGGTCGGTGCGGTGGAAGACGATGCCGGTGTCGACCGGGGCCGGACGAAGCACGAGATCGACGCGCGCGCCGGTGTGGAGCCCGACTCCGGTCGTACGCGCGGAGGCCTTCAGCGTGCGTTGTCGGAGCATCGTGTCGTTGACCGGCGTCGGTCGGGCGGGTTCCCGCGTCCCATCGAGCCGACGGGAGGCGAAACCCGCCGACTCTAGCATAGGCCGACGCGCCGATCCCCTTCCCATCAGTCCTGCTGCTTGCGAAGGAACGCCGGGATCTCGAAGTCCGGGACCGCGCCGCCCGCCTGACCGTTTCCGCCCGGCGCGCGCCGACGCACGACCGCCGGCTGGTCGAGCTTGTCATAGTCGATCCTCTCGACCGACATGCCGAGACCGTCGGTCCCGGTGCGCTCGACGACCGCCGGCTGCGAAAGGATCTCGAGCTTCGGGCGCTTCGCCTGCGCCGCCGCGCCGCCGAGCCCGGTGGCGATCATCGTCACGCGCAGCGCCTCCGCCATCGCGTCCTCGATCACCGTGCCTACGATCACCATCGCGTCGTCCGCGGTGAACTCCTTGATCGTGTTCATCACGTCGTAGTACTCCTTCAGCGTGAGGCCCGACGACGCGGTGATGTTCACCAGCACGCCGCGCGCGCCGGCGAGGTTGACGTCCTCGAGCAGCGGGCTTCGCACCGCCGCCTGAGCCGCCTCGCGCGCGCGCTCCTCGCCGAAGGCGGTCGCCGATCCCATCATCGCCATGCCGACCTCGCCCATCACCGTGCGCACGTCGGCGAAGTCGACGTTGACCAGCCCGGGATTGTTGATGACCTCCGCGATGCCGGACACCGCGCCATGCAGAACGTCGTTGGCCGACGCGTAGGCCTCGAGAAGCGAGACGTTGGCGCCGAGCACCTCGGCGAGCTTCTCGTTCGGGATGATGATGAGCGAGTCGACGCGCTTGCCGAGCTCCTCGATGCCGGTCTGCGCGACCTTCTGGCGCTTGCCCTCGAAGCGGAACGGGCGCGTGACCACGGCCACCGTCAGCACGCCCATGCTCTTGGCGATGTCGGCGATGATCGGCGCGGCGCCCGTGCCGGTGCCGCCGCCCATGCCGGCGGTGATGAACAGCATGTCGGCGCCTCGGATCAACTCGGCGATGCGGTCGCGGTCTTCCATCGCGGCGTCGCGGCCGATCTCCGGCCGCGCGCCCGCGCCCAGTCCGCGCGTCAGCTCCGATCCCAATTGCAGTTGCGTGCGCGCGGTCGAGCGCTTGAGCGCCTGCGCGTCGGTGTTCGCGCAGATGAACTCGACGCCCGAGAGTCCCTTGAGGATCATGTGCTCCACCGCGTTGCCGCCGCATCCGCCGACGCCGATGACCTTGATGATCGCGCCGTCCTGCGGAGCCTGGTCGATGATTTCGAACATGGGATTACCCTTCCTTTCGTGAGTGCGCTAGCGACGCGGGATGACGAAGTGCGATGCGCGTGAAAATCGTATGGCAGCGAGTGGCTTCGATGCCGGTTCTGTGAGCTTCGATGCGATCGGAAACCGTGAAAGTCGATAGGCAGGGCTTGGAACGCGCTTGACAGGGATCGGATGGGGCGATGTCGCTCGTGCCGGACCTCGATGCGATTCGAAACGCCGCGCGTCGTTGGACGTTGTCCTGCCCTTGCCGCCCGAAATCGACTGGCTTCGCCAGCGATTTCCGGGAGATCCGAATCCGGCCAAAGTAGTGGTTCACTTTGGCCGGCCTCAAAAATTCGCCTTGAACCACTGCCGCATCCGTTCGGCGACGCCGCCGATGCCGCTGACCTGCGCGCGCGCCGCCTCGGCCCGCAGCCACTGGTCGCGTCCATGCTGCAGCAGGCCCACCGCGGTCGAGTAGCGCGGGCTGCGCACGACGTCGGCGAGCCCGCCCATGTACGAGGGCGTGCCGATGCGGCACGGCAGGTGGAACACCTCCTCGCCGAGCTCGGCCATTCCCTGGAGCATCGCCGTGCCTCCGGTGATCACCACGCCCGACGAGAGCAGCTCCTCGAAGCCCGAGCGCCGCAGTTCCGACTGCACGAGCGTATAGAGCTCCTCGATGCGCGGCTCGATCACTTCCGCCAGCATCGGGCGGCTCAGCTTGCGCGGCGAGCGCTCGCCCACGCCGGGCACCTCGACGATGTCGTTCGCGTCGGCGAGCTGGCGCAGCGCGCAACCGTGGCGGATCTTGAGCTCCTCCGCCTCCTTGGTCGGCGTGCGCAGCGTCATCGCGATGTCGTTGGTCACCTGGTCGCCCGCGATCGGGATCACCGCGGTG
>JBDTNO010000139.1:0-9327 GCA_039933715.1 Betaproteobacteria bacterium | reverse complement strand
CACGGGCTCGCGCATGGACGACGTGATCTACGAGGAGTTCAAGGGCACCGGCAACATGGAGATCCACCTCGACCGCCGGATGGCCGAGAAGCGCACCTATCCTGCGATCAACGTGAACCGCTCGGGCACGCGCAAGGAAGAGCTGCTGCTGAAGCAGGACGTCCTGCAGAAGGTGTGGGTGCTGCGCAAGGTTCTCTACCCGATGGACGACCTCGAGGCGACCGAATTCCTCGTCGACAAGGTCCGGGCGACCAAGAACAACGCCGAGTTCTTCGACTCGATGCGCAGCGGGCGCTGACGCAAGTTCCACGCACGTCCGCGCGATCCGGCCCCCGCTCGCAACTCGTTGAATCGACAGGCGGTCTTGGGGCGGCCACCGACCGCCGCCTTGCGCAACCGGCCTCGCGGCCTCATACTTATCGATTGCCCGCCGCAGGGGCGTGGGTCCGCAGGGGACCCGCGTGGCGGCGACAGGCCCGCGGCGGCGCGAACTGCGATCCGCCCGCGACGAAAGGACCTCATGAAGACCGCAACGCATCCCAAGTACGACACGATCACGGTGACGTGCAGCTGCGGCAACACGTTCGAGACGCGCAGCGCGTCGATCAAGCCGCTGCACATCGAGGTGTGCTCGGCCTGCCACCCGTTCTACACGGGCAAGCAGAAGGTGATGGACACCGCCGGCCGCATCGACAAGTTTCGCCAGCGCTACGCCCCCAAGCCGGCCGCCGCACCCGCCGAGAAGCCGGCCGCGAAGCCGACCGCCGCGAAGCCGACCGCCGCGAAGCCGACCGCCGCGAAGTCGGCGGCCAAGCCGGCCGCGTCCGCCCGCTCGTGACCGTGTGACGATCGAGCAGCCCCGCGCGCGAAAGGCAGCTTCGGCTGCCTTTTTCGTTCGTGGCGTCCCCCCTAAGATGCGCGGGATGCGCGCGACCCGTTCTGCGACGCCCGAGCCAGTCGATCCCGAATCGGTGTCGCCGTCCGGTCCCCGGCGCGCGCTGAAGCAGGCGGGCCTGGTCCTGCTGTGCCTCGCCTGGATCGTTCTCGGCCTGATCGGCCACGACCCGTGGAAGACCGACGAGGCGATCACGTTCGGCATCGCATGGGAAATGGGCAGGACCGGCGACGTCACGGTGCCGCGGCTCGCCGGCGAGCCGTGGCTCGAGCGCGGGCCCCTGGTGCCGGCGCTCGCGGCCGGGACGATGCACCTGCTCTCGCCGCCGCTCGCCGCGCACAACGCCGCCCGACTCGCGGCCGGGCTCCTGCTCATCGCGATTCTCGCCTGCACGGCGCTCGCGAGCCGGGAGCTCAACGGCCGCGCGTTTCGCTGGGTGCCGGTGCTGATCCTCGTCGGGTCGATCGGCTTCTGGGAGCGCGCCCACGCACTGTCGAGCGAACTCGGCCTTACCGCGAGCGTGGCGGCCGGGCTGTGGGGCCTCGCGCTCGCGCTGCGCCGACCGCTCGTGGGCGGCGTCGTGCTGGGTCTTGGCATCGCGATGGCGTTCCTTTCGTGCGGGCATGCCGGCCCGCTCTGGCTCGTCGCCACGGCGGCCATCCTGCCGCTCGCCTCGCCGGCCTGGCGCACGCGCGCGCACGGAGTCACCGTCCTGCTCGCACTCGGGGTCGCGGTTCCGCTGTGCGCCGCCTGGCCAGTCGCGCTCGCGCAACGCTCGCCCGAGCTCCTCGACGCGTGGCTCGCCGCGAACGGCTGGCGCGAGCTCTTCGCGCTCGCCGGGGGCGTCGGATTCGATCCGCTCTACATCGCCAAGAATTTGCCGTGGTTCGCATGGCCGGCGTTCCCGCTCGTGTTGTGGATGCTGTGGATCCGCGGCCGCGGCTTCAACGGCGGCCTCGCGGATCCCGGCGTCGTGCTCCCGGGCGTGTTCGCGGTCGTGATGCTCGTCGCCCTCTCGCTCGCGCGCGACCCGCGCCTCATCGCCGCGATGCCGCTGCTGGTGCCGCTCGCGATGCTCGGCGCGCTCGAGGTCGACTCGCTGAAGCGCGGCTACTCGGGCGCGCTCGACTGGTTCGGAATCCTGACGTTCGGGCTCGCGGCGCTCATCGTCTGGGGCATCTGGATCGACTCGTACGTGAACGGAATGTCGCTCGCGACCGCGCGTCTCTTCCGCGATACCGAGATCGGGTTCCAGCCGACGTTCAAGCTGTGGGCGATGGTCGCCGCGCTGGGCATGACGATCCTGTGGATCGCGATGGTGCGACCGGCGCGCCGGTCGAACCGCCGCGCCGTCCTCAACTGGACGATCGGCGTGACGCTGTTCTGGGCGCTCGTCTCGACGATCTGGCTCCCCTACATCGACTCGCGCCGCAGCTACCGCGTGGTCGCCGAGTCGATCCGCTCCGAGATCCCGGCCGACGGCTGCGTCGCGAGCCGCAACCTCGGCGACGCGCAGCGCGCGCTCCTCGCCTATTTCGCCGGGCTCGAGACCCAACGCGAGGAGTCCGGCCGCGGCGACGGGTGCGCGCTCCTGCTGGTGCAGCTCGGCCGCAACGATTTCGACAACCCGGTGCCCGAAGGCCTGACGCCGGTGTGGGAAGGCCGCCGCCGCGGCGACGACACCGAGAGGTTCGTGCTCTACCGCAGGCCACCCGCATGAAATTCGTCGACGAGGCGGTGATCGAGGTGCACGCGGGCGACGGCGGCAACGGCGTCGCGTCGTTCCGCCGCGAGAAGTACGTGCCGCGCGGCGGCCCCGACGGCGGCGACGGCGGCCGCGGCGGCAGCATCCATGCGATCGCCGATCGCAACATCAACACGCTGATCGACTACCGCTATGCGCGCATCCACCGCGCGAAGAAAGGCGAGAACGGCAGCGGCGCCGACAAGTACGGCCGCGGCGCCGCGGACATCGAGCTGCGCGTGCCGGTCGGCACCGTCGTCGCGGACGCCGACACCGGCGAGCTCGTCGCCGACCTCGCGACGCACGGGGCGCGCGCGACGCTCGCGCAAGGCGGCCGCGGCGGCCTCGGCAACATCCATTTCAAGTCGAGCATCAACCGCGCGCCGCGCCAGCAGACCAACGGCGAGTCCGGGCAGAACCGCCGCATCCGCTTCGAGCTGAAGGTGCTCGCCGACGTCGGCCTCCTCGGCATGCCCAATGCCGGCAAGTCCACGCTGATCCGCGCGGTGTCGGCGGCGCGCCCCAAGGTCGCCGACTATCCGTTCACGACGCTCGCGCCGGCGCTCGGCGTCGTGCGCACCGACGAGGGCCGCAGCTTCGTGCTCGCCGACATCCCCGGGCTCATCGAGGGCGCGGCCGACGGCGCGGGGCTCGGCCACCGGTTCCTGCGCCATCTCGCGCGCACGCGCCTTCTGCTGCACGTCGTCGACCTCGCGCCGCTCGACCCGGACGCCGACCCGGTACGCGACGCGAAGGCGATCGCGAAGGAGCTGAAGCGCTACGACGAGTCGCTCGCGAAGAAGCCGCGCTGGCTCGTTCTGAACAAGATGGACCTCGTGTCCGAGGACGAGCGCGTGTCGCGCGTGGCCGCGTTCGTCAAGTCGATGCGCTACCAAGGGCCGGTGTTCGCGATCGCGGCGATCTCGGGCGACGGCTGCCGGCCGCTCGTCTACGCGATCCAGGAATGGCTCGACGCGCACCGCGCGGAGCCGGTCGCCGACAGGCCCGAGACTGCGTCTCCCGCGGTGCTGACGCCCGCGCCGGTGCGCGCACGGCGGCGCCGCTCGGCCGCGCCCGCGGAGGATGCGTGAGCGATCGTCGGGAAGCGCAGGCGACGCGGTCGATCGTCGCCGGCGCGAAGCGGCTGGTCGTCAAGGTCGGCTCGAGCCTCGTCACCAACGACGGGCGCGGGATCGATCATGCGGCGGTCGGGCGCTGGGCCGACGAGATCGCGGCGCTGAGGCGCGACGGGCGCGAGGTCGTGCTCGTGTCGTCGGGCGCGATCGCCGAGGGCATGCAGCGTCTCGGCTGGACGACGCGCCCCAAGGCGATCCACGACCTGCAAGCGGCGGCCGCCGTCGGGCAGATGGGGCTCGTGCAGGCGTACGAGGCCGCGTTCTCGGCGTTCTCGCTTCGCACCGCGCAGATCCTCCTGACGCACGACGACCTCGCCGACCGGCGCCGCTACCTGAACGCGCGCAGCACGCTGAAGACGCTGATCGCCCTGTCGGTGATCCCGATCGTCAACGAGAACGACACGGTGACGACGGACGAGATCCGTGTCGGCGACAACGACACGCTCGGCGCGCTCGTCACCAGCCTGATCGACGCCGACGTGCTGGTGCTGCTCACCGACCAGCCCGGCCTCTACACGGCCGATCCGCGCCGCGATGCGCGCGCGACGCTCGTGCGCGACGGGAGGGCCGGCGATCCGGCGTTCGAGGCGATGGCCGGCGGCGCGGGCTCGCTCGGGCGCGGCGGCATGCTGACCAAGGTGCTCGCGGCGAAGCGTGCGGCGCGCTCGGGCGCGTCCACGGTGATCGCGAGCGGGCGCGAGGAGCGCGTGCTGACCCGCCTCGCCGCGGGCGAGCGCATCGGCACCGAGCTTCTCGCCGAGCCGCAGTCGCTCGGCGCGCGCAAGCAATGGCTCGCCGACCACGTGCAGCTCGCCGGCAAAGTGCGGCTCGACGACGGCGCGGTGCGCGCGCTCTCGCACGACGGCAAGAGCCTGCTGCCGATCGGCGTCGTCGCGGTCGAAGGGAGCTTCGAGCGCGGCGAAGTCGTCGGCTGCTTCGCGCCCGACGGGCGCGAGGTCGCGCGCGGCCTCGTCAACTACGGCGCCGCCGACACCGCGCGCATCCTGCGCCAGCCGTCGTCGCAGATCGAGGCGATCCTCGGGTGGGTCGACGAGCCCGAGCTCATCCACCGCGACAATCTCGTGCTGCTGCGGTAGGCGGAAGCTGAAGCGGCGGTCGGCGGTCGGCGGTCGGCGATGCGAGCGACGAAGCCGGCGGCGTTCAACGAGAACGCCTGCGCGGTCATTCCGACCGCCGACCGTCGCCTATCGTCTTTCGCCTTCCCCTCAAATCGCGACGCCCTTCTCGTCGAACAGCCCCTCGAACAGGATCGTCGACAGGTAGCGCTCGCCCGAGTCCGGAAGGATCACGACGATCGTCTTGCCCGCGTTCTCCGGGCGCTTCGCGATGCGCGCGGCAACGGCGGCGGCCGCCCCGCACGAGATACCGGACAGGATGCCTTCCTCGCGCGTGAGACGGCGGGCATACGCGATCGCGTCCTCGTTGCTGACCTGCTCGACCACATCGACGAGCGAGAGGTCGAGGACCTCGGGCACGAAGCCCGCGCCGATCCCCTGGATCTTGTGCGGCGACGGCTTGAGCGGCTCGCCCGCGCGCTTCTGCGTGAGCACCGGGCTCGCGACCGGCTCGACGGCGACGGTGACGAGCGCCTTGCCGCGCGTGTGCTTGAAATAGCGCGCGACGCCGGTGATCGTCCCGCCGGTGCCGACGCCCGAGACGAAGAAGTCGACGTTGCCGCGCGTGTCCTCCCAGATCTCCGGTCCGGTCGTGCGCTCGTGGATCGCCGGATTCGCCGGGTTGGCGAACTGGTTGAGAAGCACGTAGCGATGCGGCGCGGACGCGCGAATCTCCTCGGCCTTCGCGATGGCGCCGGGCATCCCCTTCGCGCCCTCGGTGAGCACGAGCGTCGCCCCGTACGCGACCAGGAGCTTGCGCCGCTCGACGCTCATCGTCTCGGGCATCGTGAGAGTGATCGGGATGCCGCGCGCGGCCGCGACGAACGCCAGCGCGATGCCGGTATTCCCGCTCGTCGCCTCGATGATCTCCTTGCCGGGGCCGAGCAGCCCTTTCTCCTCGGCATCCCAGATCATCGCCGCGCCGATCCGGCACTTCACCGAGTACGCCGGATTGCGGCCCTCGATCTTGGCGAGGACGGTCGCCTTCGCGCCGTCGAGCACGCGATGGAGCTGCACGAGCGGCGTACGGCCGATCGAAAGCGAGTTGTCGGCAAAGAAGGCGGGGGAATGGCTCATGGGATCTCCGGGGAAGTGCGCCCGCGCGCCAAGGCGCGCAATGAGGACGCGAGGCCGGCCGCGAGGGCCGGCATCGCGCTAGCGTAGCGCGTGCGCGTCACCGACGGAAGCGACTCGCGGTTCTATCGATAGGAGCGGCGGACTCCTGCTAGCGCCCGACGACGCGCGCGAAGCGCTCGGTCTCCACCTGGATCAGCGCCGCGGCGTGCTCGATCGTTCCGCCGATCGGCTCCGCGCCGGCCTCCGCCATCGCGGCCTGCACGCTCGGGAGGCCGAGGATCGTGTTGAGACGGCGGTTGAGGTCGGCAATGGCCGCGACGCTCACGCGCGGCGGCGCGAGCAGCGCCTGCCAGAGGCTGAGGTCGTATGCCGGCGCGACGGTCTCGGCGATCGTCGGCAGGTGGTCGAACCGCGGCAGTCGCGTGCGTCTGGCGGTCGATACCGCGAGCAAGCGCAACGACGGCTGTTGCAGCAGCGTCCCGGCGACGCCGAACAGCGCGAAATCGATGTGGCCGCCCAGGAGATCGGTGAGCATCGGCGCTCCTCCCTGGTAAGGAACGTGCGTTGCCGTCCCCGCGACTTGGTGGACCAGTTCGGCCGCGGCGATGTGCGTGCCGTTGCCGGTTCCCGACGAGCCGTAGGAAAGCGGTGGTTCCGCACGCAATCGTTTCACCAACCCCGCCATGTCGTCGATGCCCAGCGACGCGCGAACCACGACCGCCATCGGCGTCGCCGACGTCATGATCACCGGGCGAAGCGTTTCGACCCGGCTTTCGGCGACATTGGGGTCGGTCCGATTGGCGATCGCCGACGTCGCGAACAGCAGAACGTCGGTGTCGCTCGCGCTGTCGGCGACGGCGCGGATCGCCCGAACGCCGTTCGCGCCGGTCAGGTATTCACCGATGACCGGCCGCGCGAGATCGCGCGACATCTCGGGCGCGAGCACTTTCGCCACGCGGTCGACCGCGCCGCCGGGCGGGAAACCCTGCACCAGGCGCAGCGGCTGCGCCGCGCCCGCGAACGTCGTGGCTTGGGCTGCAACGCCGCCCGCGAAGCGGGCGAGCGCCGCCCCTGCGAGCGCTTGCAGAATCGTCCTGCGCGTCACGTGCAAGATCAGGCTCCGGCCATCGGGGGCACGAGCGCCGCGAGATCGCGCCGCGCAACCTTCCCCTGCGCGTTGCGCGGCAACGCATCGACCACGACGATCCGTCGAGGGGCGCGCACGCCAAGCCATCCGCGCGCCCATTGGGCGATCGCATCGGCGCGAGGTCCTTCTGCGCCGGAGACTTCGACCACCGCTACCGGAATCTCGCCGTGCATGTCCGAGCGCAGCGCGAAGCATTTGGCCTGCTGAACGCCGGGCATCGACTCGAGCACGCGCTCGACCTCCGCCGGGAAGATGTTGATGCCGTTGAGGATCATCATGTCGTCGACGCGCCCGCTGATGCACAACGCGCCGCCGGGCAGCCGGCAAACGAGATCGCCCGGATAGAACCAGCCATCGACGAAATGCCGCTTCGTGGCCTCGGGGTCGCCGACATAGCCGGTCACCATCCCGGGCGCGCGGAGGCGAATCTCGCCAACCTCGCCGGAGGCGACCGGGCGGCGCTCGGTGTCGACGATCTCGACTTCCACGCCGGCGAGCGGCTGCCCGACCGGCTCCCGAGGGTCGGCGTGCTCGTGCGGGTACGCGATGCACACGCCGCCCAGCTCGGTCGTGCCATACGAGACGTGCAGCTCTGCCGACACGTTCGCGAGAACCTCCTGCCGAAGCCGATGGGGGACGCGCGAGCCCCCGCAACGCAGCCGGGTGTGCGCCGGGAAGCGGTGCGCCGGCGACGCGCTGCGCACGAAGTCCTCGAGATGGTAGGCCGCGACATCGAGCCAGCTCACGGCGAACCGCTCGCACAGCGTCGACAGCGCCACCGGTTCCGCGCCGCGCAGCACGCAGGTCCCGCCCTGCCAAAGGCAGTGGAGCCGCAATCGCTTCGAGTTGTTGTGCTCGACCGACGCGAGCCGCAGCACGCGTTCGGGTCCGTAGTCCGTGTATCCGCGATCGGCCTGCAACGCGATCTGTCGCTCGCTCATCCGCACCACCTTGGGCTCGCCCGTGGTGCCCGAACCGGTGAAATACACGACCGGCTCGTCGTGGAATGGCGCGGGTCGCGACGGATGACCGCCGCCCGCCGATCCCACGGTCGCGAAGAGCAAATCGTCGAGGCGGTCGTCGTGCGAGGCGGCGACGATGCGCGCGACCCCGACCCGGGCGGCGAGGCGGGCGCGCATCGGCATCGGATCGTGCGTGCCGAGCGAAACCTGCGGGATGCCGAGCTCGAGGAGGGCGAGCGTCGCCACGAGGTGTAGCGCTTCGTCGCCGACGGTCAGGCCGACGATCTCGCCCGCGCCGAGGCCTTGCGCCGCGAGTGCCCGCGCGCAGGCGTCGACGCGGCCGACGAGCTCGCGGTAGGAGATGGCGACGTCGAGCGATACGATCGCCGCGCGATCCGGATCGCGGTCGGCGTGTCGCTTGATGCGTTCGACGAATCCGCTGGAATGACGCATGGCGACTCCTGCCGGCGACAGCGTGCGCCACCGGCCACGGTGCGGTCGCTATCCTGGGCCCAGATACACGAACGGCCGCGCGCGCCACTATAGCCCCATCGCGTCCCGCCCCGGCGAAGTCGACAGCCCCCGTCGATCTCCCCTACACTTCCGCGCCACGAGCGCGCCACAGCGCGAGGGGAGCCACGCATGGCGCTGGTCGAACGCATCAAGGGCATCCTGGTCGATCCCAGGGCGGCGTGGGCGACGATCGCGTCGGAATCGACGTCCGTGCAGTCGATCTACACCGGCTGGATCATGATCCTGGCCGCCATCGGCCCGATCGCGATGCTCGTCGGCTACGCGAGCCTGGGCGTGCCGTGGGCATTGCGCCTCGCGATCGGCAGCTACGTCCTGACGCTCGCGATGACGGCGTTGCTCGCGCTGATCGTCGACGTGCTCGCGCCGTCGTTCGGTGGGCAGAAGGACTTCATCGCGTCGCTGAAGCTCGTCGCGTACAGCTGCACGATCGTCTGGCTGGTCGCGATCGTCCACGTTCTGGGCGCTTACGCGAGCCTTCTGATGTGGATCGCCGGGATCTACGCGATCTATACGTTCTACCTGGGCGCGCCCGCACTGCGAAAATGCAGCGCGGACAAGGCGATCCCCTTTACGCTGATCGTCGTGTTGTGCGCGGTGGCGATCTTCTTCATCGCAGGTTTCGCGATGGGGATGCGGCGACCGCTCTAGGGAAGCTCTGCGTAACCTCACGGCGCGCGCGGACTCGCATGCACGAAC
>JBDTNO010000138.1:0-9361 GCA_039933715.1 Betaproteobacteria bacterium | reverse complement strand
TGCAGTACCAGCGCTCGGAGCTCGACTTCAAGCGCGGCACGTTCCGCGTGCGCGGCGACGTGCTGGACATCTTTCCCGCCGAGCACGCGGAAAGCGCGATCCGCGCGTCGCTGTTCGACGACGAGGTCGAGTCGCTGCAGCTCTTCGACCCGCTCACCGGCCATATCAAGCAGCGCATCTCGCGCTTCACCGTGTTCCCGTCCTCGCACTACGTCACGGGACGCCGCAAGGTGATGGACGCCGTCGAGTCGATCAAGGTCGAGCTCGCCTCGCAGAAGGAGTCGTTCGTCACGCAGATGAAGCTGATCGAGGCGCAGCGCATCGAGCAGCGCACGCGCTTCGACCTCGAGATGATGGTCGAGATCGGCTTCTGCAAGGGGATCGAGAACTATTCACGCCACTTGTCGGGGCGGAAGCCCGGCGAGCCGCCGCCGACGCTGATCGACTACATGCCGCGCGACGCGCTGATGTTCGTCGACGAGAGCCACGTGACGATCCCGCAGGTCGGCGGCATGTTCAAGGGCGACCGCGCGCGCAAGGAGAACCTCGTCAACTACGGGTTCCGGCTGCCGTCCGCGCTCGACAACCGTCCGCTGACGTTCGAGGAGTTCGAGCGGCTCCTGCCGCAGACGACGTTCGTATCCGCGACGCCCGCCGACTACGAGCACAAGCATGCGGGCCAGGTGGTCGAGCAGCTCGTGCGCCCGACCGGCCTCGTCGACCCGACGCTCGACGTGCGTCCCGCGCGCACGCAAATCGACGACCTGCTCTCTGAGATCAGGTTGCGCGTCGAGAAGCAGGAACGCGTCCTCGTCACCACGCTCACCAAGCGCATGGCCGAGGATCTCACCGACTACCTGGGCGAGAACGGCGTGCGCGTGCGCTACCTGCACTCGGACATCGACACGGTCGAGCGCGTCGAGATCATCCGCGACCTGCGGCTCGGCGAGTTCGACGTGCTGGTCGGCATCAACCTGCTGCGCGAGGGCCTCGACATCCCCGAGGTTTCGCTGGTCGCCGTGCTCGACGCCGACAAGGAGGGTTTCCTGCGCTCCGGACGCAGCCTCATCCAGACGATCGGCCGCGCCGCGCGCCACATCAACGGCATGGCGATCCTCTACGCGGACACGATGACCGAATCGATGAAGGCGGCGATCGGCGAGACCGAGCGTCGCCGCGCGAAGCAGGTCGCGTACAACCTCGAGCAGGGGATCACGCCGAAGGGCGTGCAGAAGCGCATCAAGGACATCATCGAGGGCGTGGTCGACCTCGACGAGGGCCGTCGCGAGATCAAGGCCGCGCAGGCGCATGCCCGGTACGAGACGATGGGCGGCAAGGACCTCGAGAAGGAGCTGAAGCTCCTCGAGAAGCAGATGCTCGACGCGGCGAAGAACCTGGAGTTCGAGAAAGCCGCCGAGTTGCGCGACCGTCTCACCAGGCTCAAGGAAAAGCTGTTCGGCGTCGCGCTGCCGACGGAGACCTGACGCACCGTCCTGCCTCGGCGCTCACCACCGCGACACGAGGACTTCGCTCGGGCCCGGATCGATCACGCTGCGCTGGCCGTCGACCGGCAGCCGCAGCATCGCGCGAAACAGCGCGGGGTCGTGCCACGGCGCGTCGGTCGGCAGATCGGCGAGCCATCCGCTCTGCGGATCCCGGTACCACTCCTGCGGAAACAGCGCGAGCTTCGGGCCGGGGCCAGGTGCGAGATCGTCCGGCGCCTCCCACGCTGCGCCTCGCAGCGTCGCCGCCAGCGCCCCTGCGAGATCGATGCCCCCGTAGCGCGCGCCGTAAGTCGCCGGCACCATGCGCGGTTGATCTCGAGCAGGATCGGCTTTCCGGTGCCCGGCTCGAGGATGAATTGCGTGCCGACATAGCCGGTCGCTTCGAGAGCGCCCAGCAGCTTTCGCGTTGCGTCCGTGACGTCCGGCATGCCGGCGAACGCGACCGCGGAGCCCGGCCCCAGCGGGCTTGGATAGGTCGCGAGCCGCCCGCGCGTGCATCCGGCGATTTCCTTTCCGCGCCACGCGAGCGACGCGCGCACGATGACCGGTCCGTCGACCCAGCGTTGCACCAGGTGGCGCGCCGGTCCCTCCGGCATCCAGCCGGGCGGCGTGCGCGCGGCACGCAGCGCGTCGCGCACCGCCGTCGCATTCTCGCAGCGGCGCGAGCCCTGTCCGCCGGTCCCGAATCCGGCGCGCACGATCACCGGATAGCCGACGCGCGACGCGATCTGCTGCGCTTCGCCGACGCTCGCCGCGACGCCGCCCTGCGCGACCGCGAGGCCCAGCGATTGCGCGAGCTCGAACAGGCGCGTCTTGTCGATCGACGCGACCGTGCGGTCGAGGTCGCCGAGCGACGCGCGGATGAGCGCCGTGCGGCGCGCGGGGGCGTCGCCGCCGATGCCGATCGGAGACGCGAACGCGAGGCCGAGCAGCATTCGCACCATCCCATCGTCGCCCGGCAACACGATCGCCGGGTCGAACGCCTCGATCTCGCGGTCGATGCGCTCGGTCCACGCGGCAAGCGTCTCGCGGGCGGCGATGATCGCACGGCGGTCCACGTGCGGCGTGTGCGATGCAAGCGAGCCGGCCGGCGCGATGAGCGACACCTCGCAGCCGGCCTGACGCAACTCCCACGGCATCCGCGCGGGCGCCGTGTAATCGATCGCAAGCGTCGCGACGAGCACGCGCGGCGCGCGCTCCGGCGCGGGATCCGTGCGAGGCACCTCCTGCTCGTCTCCGTCTTCGCCGCCCGGCGGCTCGCCGCTGCTCATGGCGTGGCGATGCCCATGCGCTTCACGGTGTCGCCCCAGCGTCGACGGTCCTGCGCGATGGTCGCAGCGAACATCTCGCTCGACTCGAGAATCGGCTCGAGTCCTTCCCCCACCGCCCATGTGAGCGCGGCGGGCGCGCGCAACGCACGGCGCAGCGCATCGTTCAAGCGCGCCACGATCGGCGCCGGTGTGCCTGCCGGCGCGACCAGCCCGACCCAGGCCGTGAGGTCGATCGCGCCCGCACGCTGCTCGGCGGCGGTGGCCACGTCGGGGAAGAGGCGCGAGCGCGCGTGCGCGAACACCGCGATCGGCCGCACGCGTCCTGTCTGCGCGACACCGGCGCCGCCGGTCACCGACACGATCATCAGTTGCGCATCGCCCGATGCGACGCCGGCGAGCGCGGCCGCCGGGCCGTTGTAGGGAACGTGCACCAGTTCGAGCCCCGATGCGCCGCCGAAGATCTCCATGTCGATGTGGTTCGACGAGCCCACGCCGCCGGACGCGTAGCATTCAAAGCGACCGCCTTACCGCTCCTACAGCGTCTCGAGCGACGCCGTATGTACCCGGCTAGTGCCGGCCGATTTGCGTTCGGCTTTGGGCCGCGCCTTAGCCGAGGATGCGGGCTGCGGCCGGGGTACGATAGGCGAATGCCACGCGACCCCTACGAACGTGCCGACGCCATTTACCGCACCCTCGACCGCAGCGAGACCGTTCGCTTCGGCGTCAACCAAAGTGCGCTGAACACGCAGGCGGCGAAGGCGCACGACTTCGGGGGTTCCGCGCACGTCGAGACTGCGGCACTGCTCGCCTACGAAAGCCTCACGCGGCACGTGACCGCGATCCTTGAGGTGTTAGCCGCGTTCCATGCCGAGAATGGCGGCGCGCTGACTGCCGACATTAACCAAGAGCATTCGACGTTCTGGGCGCGCGCGCGTCTCAAGAACGCGGTCACCGCGAAGAAGGCTACCTTCAAGTGCACGCGACAGCCCGAGTCCGAGAAGCACTACACGGAGTTGGTGGATGGGAAACACGCGTCGAACGCGCGCCAGTTGCTGGATAGCACGCTGACGACGTTCTTCTCCGAGGCGAACCCGGACAAGCCTGCCGGTTGGGTGGAGCGCGGGCTTCGTGCGGCGCGAAAACTCGGTATCGACCTGGCAGCTTCCGCCCTTAAGACTGCGGCCGACCCCTAGCCGCTTTCTTTCGTGCCCAAAACGCCCGCATCCTAGCGGACACTCGTTCGCGGTAGCCCGGTTCGTCCCAGCGTGAGCGCATGCGATCTCGCCGCTTGTCGCGTTCGGCATCCTGCGGTTCAGCCTCTGCCTGTACCTCGGCCGGCAATGCCTGAAGCGCACGAAGCGCCCGGTTGCGGGAGGCAAACAGTTGAAGCCCAGCCACGTACCCATTGGGCACGGGTCGCGGAAGGCGGCACCTAGGCATCGGCTACGCGCTGGGACGCTTGCGCTTCGCGCACGCAGCCTTCGACGCCGCCGCGCGCTGACGCCACTTGACCTGCGCGAAAGGCCCGACGCGATCCGACAACGCTTAACCCTACAGTTCCTATGGCCGGCGAACCTGCTAGTCGGCAATCACGCACGTCCCTTGGGGCCGCGTCCATAGGTTGGCCGCCATTTCGAATAGACGCGCTTGGCACTGACGTGAGACTCTGAATTCACACGTCAATGGAATCATTCGAAATGTCCCTCGGATCGGTTCGCCTGTTTCGGAAGCTCGCGATGTTCGTGCTCGCCGCTGTCGCCTGCGCGTTGTCGCTACCGTCCTCCGTCAAGGCGACGGGCGTTGCCGGCGAGGTCGTCGAGTTCTACAACGCGGGACTTCAGCACTATTTCATTTCGGCCGATCCCGCGGAGACTGCCGTACTCGACGGCGGCGCGTTCGGCGGCGTATGGAAGCGTACGGGCAGTGCGTTCTCGGCGTGGAACTTCGCCGGCGCGCCGGCGGGCACCGTTCCGGTTTGCCGCTTTTTCGGCACCGACCGCTATCGCACCAACGGCAGCCGTATCGGCCCGAACAGCCACTTCTACACCGCGAATCCGGCCGAATGCGCATTCGTGAAGACCGGGTATCAGTCGGTCGCCAACGACGGCATATCGTATCCGGCGTGGACATTCGAAGCTAACGCGTTCGCGGTCAAGCTCCCCGCCGGCGGCGCATGCCCCGCGGGGACGCAATCGCTCTATCGCAGCTACAACAACGGCATGCTCGGCGATCCGAACCACCGGTACTCGACGAACGCGGACCTGTTGCAACTCATGGCCGGCTGGGTCTTCGAGGGGCTCGTCATGTGCGTGCCGCAGGAGCCAATGGCGGCGGTCTACGTCGCAAAGCTCCCCAGCGCCCCGGAAGGAACAGGCGCGCCCTGCTCCAACCGTGCGGCCTGGCAAGCCACCGGCAGCAAGATCACGGCCATCACCGCGCAGGCCGACGCGCTGCTGTCCCAGTCCTTCCCCGCGTGGAGCACCAGCGTGTATCTATCGTCGGAGTTTTCGGCTGGCGACACGATGATGGCGGCACGCAAGGCCTGGCTGTACCCACTGGTGTTGGCGGAGTGTGCTTCGTGGCAGGGCAAGTACATCGCTGCCATTCGCACAACGCTGCGCGAACTGGCAGCGCAACCGGCCTGGGCTGGCCCGGCAACCGACCCGACAATGGAGGGCATCAACCACGGCGCATGGCACCAGGACCTGCTGTCCACAGCGCTGGCGCATGAGTTGGCGCAGGCGCTCTACCTGCTGGGGGATCGCGTCGATGCCGACACGCGTGCGTTGGTCACCGCGGCGCTGGAAACCCGTGTCTTCCAACCTGTGCGCAGGACGCTAGTCGACGGTTACAACAGCTGGTGGCTCACGGTGTCGCACAACTGGAACGCCGTGATGCTGGCCGATATCGTGGGCGCTGCGCTGGCGGTGATCCCGTCGCGGCAAGACCGAGCCAACTTCGCCGCGGTCGGCCAGCAATACATCCAGAGCTTCGTGGCTCCTTTCCCCGAAAGCGGCTTTGGCCAAGAAGGGCCCGCCTACTGGACCTATGGCGTCAAACACTTTGCGGTGCTTCGGCACCGGCTGCACGAGTCCAGCGCCGGTGCGGTCGACCTTTTCAAGGCGGCGAAACCCCGGGCGTTCAGCCTCTACAGCGCGCGAATCGAGATGACGCCGCAGGGCGCTGTTGCGCCTTTTGGGGACTCGTACGTGGGCACGACGGTGGACGCGCAGACGCGCGCATACTTGGCAGCTGCCTACGGCAACAGCGGGAGCTGGCCCGGTAACGCGCAGGTCCGCGTGAACCCCTGGTACCTGAACGACATGCCCCTGGTCGAGGCTTCGATGCTTCTCACCGAATCGGTGCCGGCGGCGACAGGCTTCGAGAGCGGCGACTTCGGCTGGCCGGGCCTGCGCAGCTATTTCTCGGACGTCGGCGTGCTGGTCACTCGCTCTCCGACCACCGAGGTCAACGCGCTGGCTGCAACCATCAAGTCCGCGGGCAACGCTAATCACAGCCACGACGACATCGGCAGCTATTCCATCGCACTGAAGGGCCAGATCGTGGCAGGTGACGTCGGTAGGGGCGACTACACCGGCCGGACCTTCAGCGCGCAACGCCGCGAGGTCAAGTGGATCAACTCCTGGGGCCACCCCGTGCCGGTGGTGGGCGGGCGCCAGCAAGTTGACGCGACAGGGGCCGTCAACACCGTCCAGTCCACCAGCTTCACTGACGCGGTAGACGACATCGCGATCAACCTGGCGCCAGCCTATGCACTGCCCAGTGGCTGGTCACTGGTGCGCAGGCTGCGCAATGACCGCGTGAACCGCGTGATTGTCGTGCAGGATGAGTTCTCTGGGTTCTCCGCCGCGCAGTCGTTCGAAGTGCCGATCACGACGACAGGAACATGGACGCAGTTGGCTCCCGACCGGTTGCGACTCACGCGCGACGAGCAGGTCGAGGCCATGGTGGAGGCATCCGCAGCGTTCGGCATCGTTGGTGAGCAGGTGACCGAGGATGGGCTGACCTTCCAGCGCATCGCGATACGGCTGAACACGGCCGCCACGAATGGCTGGGTGCGGGTGACGTTCAGCCGGTGACCTCCCATTCGGGAGGGCGCTTTGCGCTCCTGATTCTCGGGAGAGTCGATCGACGATCCGCCGGCGCGCATCCGTCATTCGATCGGCGCAATGTTGCCTTTGATGCCTCGGCAACATCTGCCGCTCGCCGACGGCCGAGGCGGTGTTCCGCTTCGCGGCGCAGCGGGCGGGCATCGCGGCGCGCCTGACGATCGATTCGGCGGGGACCGGCGATTGGCATGTGGGCAACCCGCCCGACTGGCGCGCGATCGCGCACGGCCGCAAGCGCGGCTACGACCTGTCGACGCTGCGCGCGCGCCAGCTCACGCGCGACGACTTCGCGCGCTTCGACTGGATCTTCGCGATGGACCGCCCGGTCCTCGACACGCTGGCGCGCATGCGTCCCGGGCACCATGCCGGCCACTTGGGGCTCTTCCTCGACCTGGCGCCGCAGCTCGCGCGGCGCGGCGTGCCCGATCCCTACGATCGCGGCTCCGACGTGTTCGAGGAAGTCCTCGATCTCGTCGAGGTCGCGAGCGAGGCGCTGGTCGCGCGACTCGCGACACCGGGAGTCGCTGCGCGCGCCGGGGTGCGTTAGGGCGAAAAAAAGCGGGGCACGCGGCCCCGCTTTCCGGCTCGCAAGGGCCTGCTCAGGGCGCGTGCGGCTCGTCCTTCCGCGTTTCGATGATCTCGAGAGGCTCCTCGGCGACCGCCACGCGCGGAGGACGGGCTCTTCGCGCGCGCGGGGCTTCGTCGTCGGCCGACGCGGCCGGCGGCGATGCGTGTCGCGTCTCGACGAGCTCGAGTCCCGATTCGGCCGGCAACGCGTAGGGAACCGGCTCCGGCGCGGGCTTCGCAGCCCGCGTGGCCATCGGCATTGGCATCGGCATCAGGCGTGCGGCCGCCGGCGCGCTCTCGGGCGCTTTCGCCGGCACGTGCTCGATGCGGGCGACCGATTCCTCGTGGACTTCAAGCGGCTCGATCCTGGCCGGTCGCGGCGGCGGTACGAACGTCGCTTCGGGATCGAACGGTGTCGATGCCTCGGCTGCGGCTGCGGCTCGCGGCTCGCGCGCCTCGGGACGACGCTCGCGCCGCTCCTCGCGACGCGGTGCGCGCGGTGCGTCCTGACTCGTCAACGCGTCGACCGGCGCGGCATCGCGCATCGCGACATCGGCTTGCTCGGACGGCTCCGCGCCGTGGGATTCCTGACGCTCCGCGCGATCGCCCTGCGCTTCGCCCCGCTCGGCACGATCGCCGCCCCGGCCGCGACGACGACGGCGACGCCCACCGCCCTCGCGGCGCTGTTCGTCGCCTCCGTCGGCATGCGGCGCGCCGTCGACCAGTGCGGCGACCGGTGCCGCAGGGGCCTTCTCGTCCTTCGGTTGCGCGCGGCGCTCGCCCGGCTCGGGGCGCTCGCGCTCCGGACGCGGTCCTTCGCGACGCTCGCGCTCGGGACGCGGTCCGTCGCGCCGCTCGCGCTCGGGACGCGCACCTTCGCGGGGCTCGTCGCGTCGCGCTTCCTTCCGCGGCTCGTCCCCGCGCGCGGACTCGTCTCGGCGTCCTTCCTGCCGGCGCTCGTCGCGTGGCCCCTGGCCCTGGCGTTGCCCTGATTGCGGGCGCGGTGGGCCGCCGTCGCGACGTTGATCGCCGCCGCGCCGCTCGCCGTCGCGACGATCGCGGCCTTCGCGACCTTCACGACCTTCGCGACCTTCACCGCGCCGCTCGTCGCGCCGTTGCTGATGGCCGCCTTCGCGCCGTTCCTGCCCCGCTCCCCGGCCGCGCCCTTCGCGCGGCGGCTTGGCGCCTCGCGCGGCATCGCGCGTTGCGGCAGGCGCCGACGACGCGGCGCCGGCGGCGGGCTTGCCGCGGAACCAACCCATCATCCGATCGAACCATGATCCAGCGGCATGTCCGCCGGCGGAGGCCGCGTGGTACGCATGCGCGGCAGGCGTGGCCGTCGGCGCCGGCTCGGCCGGGATCGGCGCCGGTTGCGTGGGCGTGATGCCCTTGACGACCGCTTCCTGGCGGACTTCCTTCGCCTCTTCCTTCATCGCCTTCGCCGGATCCTGCTCGTCGGGGCGCTCGACCATGTCGAACGACATCGGGAGCGGCTCGGCGTGATTCAGGTCGTCGTGGCGCAGGCGGTCGACCTTGTAGTTCGGCGTCTCGAGATGCCGGTTGGGCACGAGCAGCACGTTGACCTTGAAGCGCGTCTCGATCGAAAGCACGTCGCCGCGCTTCTCGTTCAGCAGGAACGTCGCGACATCGACGGGCACCTGCGCGATGACCTGCGCGGTGTTGTCTTTCATCGCTTCCTCCTGGAGGATGCGCAGGATGTGCAGCGCGGTCGACTCGATGCCGCGGATGTGCCCGATGCCATGGCAGCGCGGGCAGGGGATGTACGCGGACTCCGCGAGCGCCGGGCGCAGCCGCTGGCGCGACAGCTCCATCAGGCCGAAGCGCGAGATCTTGCCGAGCTGGATGCGCGCGCGATCGTAGCGCAGCG
>JBDTNO010000137.1:0-9439 GCA_039933715.1 Betaproteobacteria bacterium | reverse complement strand
GCGGACGCGAAGCGCCGGATCGCGGCCGCCGCGCACGATCTGCAGCGCCTGCACGATGAACTCGATCTCGCGGATGCCGCCGGGGCCGAGCTTGACGTCGTCGCGCGCATCGCGTCGCCCGGCCTGCTCGCGGATCTGCCGGTGGACGTCGCGCAGCCCGGCGTACGCGTCGTAGTCGAGGTATTTGCGGAAGACGAACGGCGCGACGATCGCGTCGAGGGTGGCGTCGGGCACGCCGGTCAGCGGCCGTGCCTTCAGCCATGCGTACCGCTCCCACGTGCGGCCCTGCGTGACCAGGTAGGACTCGAGCGCCGAAAACGGCAGCGTCACCGGGCCGCTCTCGCCATAGGGCCGAAGCCGGAGATCGACGCGGAAGACGAATCCGTCCGACGTCGTGTCGGACAAGGCGACGCTCACGCGCCGGGCGACCCGGTCGAAGAACTCGCGGTTGGCGATGGAGCGCGGGCCCGTCGTGTCGCCGTCCTCGGGAAACAGGTAGACGAGGTCGACGTCGGACGAGACGTTGAGCTCGCTGCCGCCGAGCTTGCCCATTCCCACGACCACGAACGGCTGCGGCGCGCCGCTGTCTTCGCCGATCGGCTCGCCGTGCGTCGCGACGAGATCGCGGCGGGAGGACGTGACCGCGGCGTCGATCGCGACCTCCGCGAGCGTGGTGACCGCGCCGCACACCTCGTCGAGGGCGGCTCGCCCGGTCAGGTCGCGCGCGAGCGTATGCACGAAGAGGCGCGCTCGCAGCGCCCGCAGCGCCGGGCCGAGACGGGACGAGGCATCGGGCCCGTCGACGATCGTCCGAACCGCGGTCCGCGCCGCGACCCAGTCGAACGGCGCGTCCACCGTGCGGTCGAGTTCCACCCGCCATTCCGGGTGGGCCGCGAGGACTCGGCGGGCGTAGTGACTGAACGCGAGCGCGTCGTCGGTGTCCATCGGATGCCCGCTCGGGGCTCGCGGCGGCGGAAGGGGCCACCGGCAAAACGGCTACACTATCACTCGGGGACTGACCATGATGCCTGTCGCGAACGACACCGCTGCGACGACGGCCGCGCAGCGTTCGCGCGCCGCGCGTCTCGTCGGGCTCGCGGGAACGCTGCTCGCGACCTTCGTCATCCTCGCCTGCGCCGCGATGCTCGCGGTGCGCTACCTGGTCCTTCCGCAGGTCGCGAGCTACCGCATCGAGATCGCCGAGCGCCTCTCGCGCGAGATCGGCGCGCCGGTCACCATCGGCGCGATCGACACCGGCTGGGACGGCTGGAACCCGCAAGTCGTCGTCACCGGCCTTTCCATCCGGGACAAGCCAGGCGACGATGTGCGCACGGTGCTCGCGTTGCCGCGCGTTTCCGCGACGATCTCCTGGCTCTCGCTGGCCGTCGCCGACGTGCGGATGAAGGAGCTCGTGATCGAGAAGCCCGACCTCACGGTCACGCGGCTCGCGAACGGCCGGGTGCGCATCGCCGGCTTCGAGATCGATCCCGGAGCGGAGAGCCCCGACACCCGGATCGTCGACTGGATCCTGCGCCAGCGCGAGATCGTCGTGCACGACGCGCTGGTCACCTGGAACGACGAGCGTCGCGGCGCGCCGCAACTCCTGCTCGACCGCGTCGAGTTCCGGCTCGAGCATCCGCTCGGCTCGCGGCGCCACCGCTTCGGCCTCACCGGCCGGCCGCCGGCCGAGGTCGCGGCGCCGATCGACGTTCGCGGCGAGTTCGTCATCTCGAGCGCGCAGGAATGGAGCGCGGCCGGAGGGCGGATGTATTTGCGCCTCGACTACGCCGACCTCGCGGCCTGGGCCCAATGGCTGCCCTTGCCGGTTGAGATCGACGACGGCCGCGGCGCGGTCCGCCTGTGGCTCGAGTACCGCGACGGTGCGATGCGCGACCTCACGGCCGACGTGGCGCTCGTGGACGTGAAGACGCGCCTCGACCCCGGCCTGCCGTGGCTCGAGCTCGCGCGCGTCGACGGGAGGCTCCTCTGGCACGGCGACGACGGAACGCGGCGCGTCGAGACGCAGGACCTGTCGCTCGTCGCGAAAGCGGGCGCGGTCGTGACGCCGATGGATTTCACGTTCGAGGCCGCGCTCGCCGAGGACGGCAGCTACCGCAGCGGACGCGCGAGCGCCGACGTCGTCGAGCTGGCGCCGCTCGCCGCGCTCGCGACGAGCCTGCCGATGCCCGCGGGATGGCGCGCGGATCTCGCCCGCTACGCGCCGCGCGGCACGCTGCGCAACGCGCGCTACCGCTGGGAAGGCCCGGCCGACAAGCCTGCCTCCTATGCCGGCGAGGCCGATGCGCAGGACATCGGCGTGACCGCCGCCGGCACGATGCCCGGGTTCACGGGCCTTACGGGGAAGGTGCAGGCCGACGAGCGCGGCGGCAGCGCGAGGGTCGGCAGCAAGGCCGTCTCGCTTTTGCTGCCGCGTGTATTCGCGGCGCCGCTGGCATTCGACTCGCTCGCGGGCAACCTGAAATGGCGCCGCAGCGGCGACGAGGTGAACGACATCGAGGTCGACGGCCTCGCGTTCGCCAACACGGACGCGGCGGGCACCGCGAGCGGAACGTGGCGCGCGGCGAAGGACGGCGCGGGAACTGCGGATGTCACGGCGCGCCTCACGCGCGCCGACGCGCGCGGCCTGCCGCGTTACCTGCCGCTCGCACTCTCGGCCCCGGCGCGCGACTGGCTTCGCCGCGCGATCGGCGCGGCCACGTCGGACGACGTGCGCCTCACGCTCAAGGGCGATCTCGACAAGTTCCCGTTCGCCGATCCGAAGCAGGGCACGTTCGTGCTAGCGCTGAAGGCGCGCAACGGCGTGCTCGACTATGCGGAGGGCTGGCCCGCGATCTCCGACATCGAGGCGGACGTTCGCGTCGAAGGGACGAAGCTCGCCGTCGACGCGCGCCACGGTCGCGTGTACGGCGCGCAGATCGGCCCGACCAAGGTCGCGATCGCCGACCTTTCCGCGCCGGTGGTTCGCGTCGTCGTCGAAGGCGAGGCGAGCGGCCCGACGACCGACTTCCTGCAATTCATCGCGGCGAGTCCCTTGGCGGGTTGGACCGGCCGCGCGCTCGACACGGCGCAGGCCACCGGGAACGGGCGCCTCAAGCTGCGCTTCGAATTGCCGCTCGGCCAGCCGGACAAGGCGACGGCGGCGGGCGAATTCAACCTCGCGGCGAACACGCTCCGCGTGCCGGGCGTGCCCCCGCTCGCGCAGATCGACGGGCGCATCGCGTTCGACCAGAACGGCGTCAACGCGACCGATCTCGCGGCCGAGGTTTTCGGCGGCCCGGCCAAGCTGTCGATCGCGAGCGTCGAAGGCGGCGTGCGGGTCAGCGGACGAGGCAACGCCAACGTCGCGGCCGCACGCGCCGAGCTTCCCGAGATCGTCGCCGAGCGGATCGCCGGATCCACCGATTGGGCGCTCGCGCTCGAGGCGCGCGCGGGACGCACGCAATGGACGGTCGACTCGACGATGCGGGGCGTGTCGATCGACCTTCCGGCGCCGATCGGCAAGGCGGCCGCGGAGACGTTGCCGCTGCGCATCGAGCGCCGCCCCGACGCGCGTGGCACCGGCGACTCGCTGACGGTCGACATCGGCCGCGTCGGGCGCGTGCTGGTCGCGCGCCAGCTCGCGAACGAAACGGCGACCGTCGAACGGGTGCTGGTGCTGCTCGGCCGCGCGGTGGGACAGCCCGCCAGCAACGACCGGGCTGGAATCTGGGTGCGCGGCGACGTCGCGGCGTTCAATCTCGACGACTGGCTCGCGTTGAAGTCGCAGATGCAATCGCGAGGCACCGGTGGCGCGAGCGCGCCGACCGCGGGCGTCCCGACGCTGCGCGGCGTCGATCTCGAGGCGACGATGCTCCAGGTGTTCGGACGCAGGTTCAACGACGCGAAGACCGTGGCGCGCTCGAATGGCGACGACTGGCGCGTCCAGCTCACGACGCGCGAGAGCGCCGGGACCGCCGATTGGCGTGGCGCGACGCCATCGAATCCCAACGGCCGCCTCGTCGCGCGCCTGACGCGCATGTCGGTCCCCGACGAAGGAGAACTGACGCCGTGGCAGGGCGCCGATCCTGCCAAGGTCGCGCGCGGCGAGAACGAGCCGAACCCGTGGCCCGAGCTCGACGTCAAGAGCGAAGCGCTCTTTTCCAAGGGGCGCGACCTCGGTCGCCTGGAACTCGTCGCGCGGCCGCAGGGCACCGACTGGCGCATCGAGAAGATGACGCTCGCGAGCGACGCCGGGCAGATCCACGCGGACGGCCTGTGGCGCGCGGCCGGGAAGACCCAGCTGACGCGGCTCGACGTGAGCCTCGACGCGCCCGACGCCGGCGCGATGCTCAAGCGCTTCGGATTCGCCGACGTCGTTCGCGCGGCGCCGACGAAGATCAAGGGGCAGCTCGAATGGCCCGGCGCGCCGAGCGACTACGAGCCCACCTTGCTTTCGGGCTCGCTCTCGCTCGAAGTGGGCGCTGGCCAGTTCACCAAGATCGAGCCGGGGATCGGCAAGCTCCTCGGCGTTCTTTCGCTTCAGGCGCTGCCGCGGCGCATCACCCTGGATTTTCGCGACGTGTTCAGCGAGGGGTTCGCGTTCGATACGATCGAGGGCAAGGTCAGGATCGCGCGCGGCGTGATGACGACCGAAGCCCTGCGGCTCGTCGGTCCGGCAGCGCGCGTCGACATCGTCGGCGATGCCGACCTCGCGAAGGAAACGCAGGAGCTCAACGTGCGCGTGCTGCCCTCGCTGTCGTCGACCTTCTCGACCGGCGCAGCGGGCGCCGCATTGCTGCTTCTGGCGGCCAACCCGTTGGTGGCCGCGGCGGTCGGTGCCGGCACGCTGCTCGCGCAAAAGGTGATGAAGGATCCGTTCGAGCAGATGTTCAGCTACGAATACCGCGTAACCGGCTCGTGGAGCGATCCGGTCGTCGCGCGCGTCGGGGCTCGTCCGCTGGCGGGCGCGCCCGTGGCGTCGAGCGCGCCCGCGGCGATCGTCCCCGAGACGGGCACGACGACCGCACCGGCGACGACGGTCGCGCCGCCGACGCCGTCCGCGGGAACCGCGAAGTGAATCCAGGGCCGTTTCGCGCGGCCGCCGTGCAGATGGTGTCCGACGGCGACGTCGAGGCGAACCTCGCCGAAGCGGACCGGCTGGTCGCCGCCGCCGTCGCCGATGGCGCCGAGCTCGTGCTGCTGCCCGAGTACTTCGGGATCCTCGGCGCGCACGCGACCGACAAGGTGCGCGCGGCCGAGCGGGACGGCGACGGCCCCCAACAGGCGTTCCTCGCGCGCGCGGCGCGCGACCACGGCATCGTGCTGATCGGCGGCAGCGTGCCGATCGCGAGCGACGACCCGGCGCGCGTGCGCAGCGCCTGCCTCGCGTACGGGCCCGATGGCGCGCGGCTCGCCCGCTACGACAAGATCCACTTGTTTCGCTACGCGTACGGCGACGAGGCCTACGACGAGACGCGAACGATCGAGCGCGGCGATGCGCCGGTCGCGTTCGACGCGCCGTTCGGGCGCGTGGGCCTCGCCATCTGCTACGACCTGCGCTTTCCGGAGCTCTTCCGCGCGACCGGCGATTGCGCGCTCGTCTGCGTGCCGTCGGCGTTCACGTGGACGACCGGCCACGCGCACTGGCACCTCCTGCTTCGCGCGCGCGCGGTCGAGAACCAGGCCTACGTGCTCGCGGCCGCGCAGGGCGGCATGCATGCGAACGGGCGGCGCACTTACGGACATTCGTGCCTGGTCGACCCGTGGGGCGAGGTCATCGCCGAGCGCATCGACGACGGGCCGGGATGCGTCGCGGGAACCTGCGATCCGGCGCGCACCGCCGAGGTGCGCACGCGGCTTCCGGCGCATTCGCACCGCGTGCTGTAGCCGCAGGATCAGGACGCCGCGCGCACGCGATCATTCTCGTCGCAGTCGGCGCGGCCTGGCCGCACGACCCGATGGGCGGATCCTGCGCCGGCGTCAGCGCCCGCGCAGGAGCACGATCACCGCACCGCCGCCGCCCGCGTGGCGCGGCGCCTCGCAGTAGGCGAGCACGTCGTCCCAGCGCATCAGCCAACGGCGCACCTTGCCCTTGAGGACCGGCTCGCCGCCGGGGGACGTCAGGCCCTTGCCATGGATCACCCGCACGCAACGTACGCCGGCGTTTCGCGCGGCATCCAGGAAATCGGCGAGCGCATCGTGCGCCTGGATCGAATCGTGGCCGTGAAGGTCGAGCTCGGACTGCACGGTCCAATGGCTCCGACGCAGCTTCGACAGCACGTCGGTGCCGAGCCCCGCGCGCAGGAACGTCTGTTCGCCCTCGAGCTCCTGGCCGATGTCCCAGGTCTGCGGCGCCGGCTCCGCACCGTATTTGGACGCCAGCAGCGCATCCTCTTCGTCGGCGATCCGGTGGCGCGGTATCGGCGAGGGCGCCGGTTTGACGATGTGCGCCTTGTTCGCGCGCTTGATCGGCGCGACGTCGGCGAACGCGGACTTGAGGTCGACGTCGCCCTCGGCGTGCTTCGAGGCCGCGATCGCGCGCCCGGGGGCGGTCGGTTGCACGGGAAGCGGGGCTCGCGACACACGCGCTGCCCCAGCGGGAGTACGGGCGGGAGTCGGGGACGGCGTCGATGCACGCTTCGCATCGAGCAACGCCTTGAGGTCGGTGAGCTTGGCCATCGCTTTTCGACGTTGTCGTCCGGGTTGATCCTGCGCCTCCGGCTTCGGCCGGACCCTTGCGACGAGAGCTTGGGGCGGAAACCCGCCACGAGGACGCGACGTCTCGGATCCCTGTCCTTCTGAATCCTGAACCCTGTTCCCAGCCTACGCCGACTCGAGGAACGCCTCCGCATCGAGCGCCGCCATGCAACCGGTGCCGGCCGACGTGACGGCCTGCCGGTAGACGTGATCGGCGACGTCGCCGGCCGCGAACACGCCGGGGACGCTCGTCGCCGTCGCGTCGCCTTCGGTGCCGCTTTTCACCTTGATGTAGCCGCCCTTCATGTCGAGCTGGCCCTCGAAGATCTGCGTGTTGGGCGTGTGTCCGATCGCGACGAAGAGGCCGTGGGCGCGAACGTCGGTGGGGTCGCCGCCATCGCGCGGCCTGATCCGCACGCCGGTCAGGCCCGACGCGTCGCCGAGCACCTCGTCGACGATATGGTCCCAGATGACGCTCACGTTGCCGCCCAGCGTCTTCGCCATCAGCCGGTCGACGAGGATCGCCTCGGCACGGAACCGGTCGCGCCGGTGCACGACGGTGACGGTGCGCGCGATGTTCGACAGGTAGAGCGCTTCCTCGACCGCCGTGTTGCCGCCACCGACGACGATCACGTCCTGGTTCTTGTAGAAGAAGCCGTCGCAGGTCGCGCACGCGGACACGCCCTTGCCCATGTAGGCGGTCTCGGAGTCGAGACCGAGGTAGCGCGCCGACGCGCCGGTCGCGATGATCAGCGCGTCGCACGTGTAGGTCGTATCGTCCCCCTCGAGCGCGTACGGCGGCATCGACAGGTCGACCGACTGGATGTGGTCGAAGATCACCTCGGTCTCGAAGCGCTCGGCATGCGCCTGGAACCGCGCCATCAATTCGGGTCCCTGCACGCCGTCGGCGTCGGCCGGCCAGTTGTCGACGTCGGTCGTCATCATCAACTGGCCGCCTTGTGCGATGCCGGTGATCAGCACGGGCTTGAGGTTCGCACGCGCGGCGTATACTGCCGCCGACCATCCTGCGGGACCTGAACCAAGGATCAGGAGACGGGCGTGCCTGGTGCGCATCGTGGCTCTCGCTTGCTCGAAGTGGCGCGATTCTAGCGTTGATGAGGTGGGGCCGTCCGACGCGCGAACAAGCCCGCTCCCCGCGTACGCCTCGCCCGTCCCCATCGGGGAACGTGTATAATATGCCGCATGAAGAGCGTGCGGCAACGCCATGTTTTCCAATAGAAATTCATTGAACGCCGGACGCGGCGCCGTGGCGGCGTCCGCGCCCGCGACGCTGTCGCCGCGATTCGCACGCCTGTTGCGTGAATCGCTGTGGTTCGTCGTGGTCGCGCTGCTCGCCTACGTCGCGATCACGCTCGCGTCGTACGCACCCGGCGATCCATCGTGGTCGACCACCGGCGACGGCGCGACGCTGCGCAATCGCGGCGGCGCGATCGGCGCGTGGCTCGCCGACCTCCTGCTCTATCTGTTCGGCATGTCGGCGTGGTGGTTCGTCGCCGCGGGCGTCGCGATCGCGATCGCGACGTTCCGGCGGATCGCGCATCCGACGCTCGAGAGCGACCATCCGCGCTGGCTCGGGGCGATCGGATTCCTGGTCCTGCTCGTCGCGAGCGCAGCGATCGAAGCGCTGCGGTTCTGGAAGAGCGCCGCGCCGCTGCCGCTCGGGCCGGGCGGGGTGATCGGTGAATCGCTCGGCACGATCCTGACGCGCGGCCTCGGCGAGAACGGCGCGACGCTGCTGCTCGTCGCCGCGCTCCTCGGCGGCTTTTCGCTCTTCTCGGGCATGTCGTGGCTCAAGCTGATGGAGCGGATCGGCAGCGTCCTCGAAGGTACGGTCGCGTTCGTGCGGCGCAAGCGCGAGGAGCGCCAGGACCGTCGCATCGGCGCGCAAGCGACGCTCGAGCGCGAGGCGATCGTCGAGCGCTCGCGCGAGATCGACATCGATCGCGAGCCCGTCGTCGTGGTGCCGCAGCCGCCACCGCCGCCCAAGTCCGAGCGCGTCGTGCGCGAGAAGCAGCGCCCGCTCTTCACCGACATGCCCGACTCGAAGCTGCCCGCGCTCGCGCTGCTCGAGGAGGCGCCGCCCGCCACCGAGCAGGTTTCCGCCGAGACGCTCGAGTTCACGTCGCGCCTCATCGAACGCAAGCTCGCCGACTTCGGCGTCGCGGCGAAAGTGCTCGCAGCGTATCCGGGGCCGGTGATCACCCGCTTCGAGATCGAGCCGGCGGTCGGCGTGAAGGGCAGCCAGATCGTCAACCTCGTCAAGGACCTCGCGCGCGCGCTGTCGGTCGTGTCGATCCGCGTCGTCGAGACGATCCCCGGCAAAAGCTGCATGGCGCTCGAGCTTCCGAACGCGAAGCGCCAGATCGTGCGCCTCGTCGAGATCCTCGCGTCGTCGACTTACCACGACGCGTCCGGCAAGCTCTCGCTCGCGCTCGGCAAGGACATCTCGGGGAAGCCCGTCGTCGCCGACCTGGCGCGCATGCCTCACCTGATGGTCGCGGGCACGACCGGTTCGGGAAAGTCGGTCGCCGTCAACGCGATGATCCTGTCGCTGCTCTACAAGGCCGAGCCGCGCGACGTGCGGCTGATCCTGATCGATCCCAAGATGCTCGAGCTGTCGGTCTACGAGGGCATCCCGCATCTGCTGGCGCCCGTCGTCACCGACATGAAGCTCGCGCCCAACGCGCTCAACTGGTGCGTGGGCGAGATGGAGCGGCGCTAC
>JBDTNO010000136.1:0-9552 GCA_039933715.1 Betaproteobacteria bacterium | reverse complement strand
CCCTTCAGTCGCCTCGCTCGGTCCAGAAACAACCTCTTGACGCTCCACACCTAGGCATGCGCGTCGCTTGCTCTCGCGGCGCTGCGTTCTGCCCGCCGACCGGACCGCAGCACGGCTTGCACACCCGAGGCGGTGTTGCTAGAGTGGGCGTCATGTCGTCCCCGATCTCCGCGCAGTCGAATCTCGCCGCCGCCACAGGGTCGGCGGGCTTTTTTGCGTACGTCTACGGCTTCTACCGCCGGCGGCCGCACGCGACCTGACGACACCAGCATCACGGGGAATCACAGGATCGGGCGGCCCAAGCGGGTCGCCCGATTCGTTTCAGCCGCCCGAATCGATCCACGGCCCCCGCGATCCAAGGAGAAGAACCATGATCATCGTGATGGAACCCGGCGCCTCGCGGGAAGCGGTCGAGGCGGTCGAGAAGCGCATCCGTGCCGCAGGGCTCGGGGTGCATGTGTCCCGCGGCGTCGAGCGCACGCTGGTCGGCGCGGTCGGTGACGAGCGCAGCCTCGAGCCCGACATGTTCGAGTCGCTGCCCGGCGTCGAGCGCGCGATGCACATCGTCAAGCCCTACAAGCTCGTGTCGCGCGAGTGGCACCCGGGGCGCACCGACGTCGACGTCGGCGGCAACGTCATCGGGACAGGTGCCGTGCAGGTGATCGCGGGACCGTGCTCGGTCGAGACCGACGAGCAGATGCATCGCGCGGCCGACGCGGTGGCGCGCGGCGGCGCGCGGATGATGCGCGGCGGCGCGTTCAAGCCGCGCACGAGCCCCTACGCGTTCCAGGGGCTGGGCGTCGAAGGGTTAAGGATGCTGAAGCGCGCGGCGGCGCGGCACGGGCTGCCGATCGTGACCGAGCTCATGGACGTGCGCCATCTCGACGCGTTCCTCGCGGAGGGCGTCGACGTGATCCAGGTCGGCACGCGCAACATGCAGAACTTCGACCTCCTGAAGGAGCTCGGTCGCATCGACACGCCGGTCGTGCTGAAGCGGGGCATGAGCGCGACGATCGCCGAGTGGTTGATGGCCGCCGAGTACGTCGCGGCGGGCGGCAACCACCGGATCGTCCTGTGCGAGCGCGGCATTCGGACGTTCGAGACCGCGTACCGCAACGTGCTCGACGTGACCGCGATCCCGTTCGTGAAGCGCGAATCGCACCTGCCCGTGATCGTCGATCCGTCGCATGCGGGCGGCAAGGCCTGGATGGTGGACGCGCTCGCCTGCGCTGCCATCGCCGCGGGCGCGGACGGCCTGTTGATCGAGGTCCACCCGTGCCCGAGCGAGGCGTGGTGCGACGCCGATCAGGCGCTCGCGCCCGACGCGTTCGGCGCGCTGATGGCGAAGCTCGCAGCGGTAGCCGGTGCGGTCGGTCGCGCGCTCGCACCATCCAGCTCGATTCGCGCGACCGGGCAGGTGGCGGTTCACGCATGAGCTTCGCGATCGGAGAGAGTCGGTGACGACCCTGACCAGGCAGGCGACCCGGCTCCGGTTCCGATGTTCCGGATCACGCTGGGGGACCGCCAAAAACGAGCGCGTCCCCGCGACGCGAAACCCTTGATTCGTCAGGCGATTGACGGTCGTCTGTTAAACTCGACCGTTCGTTGACCGTGGGCGGCGCAACCGCCCGCGCGCCGCCCATGGAACTCGCGAAAAGCTTCGAGCCGCACGCCGTCGAGGCGAAGTGGTACCCGCTGTGGGAATCCCGCGGCTGGTTCAAGCCGTCGATGCGGCCGGGAGCGCCCGCGTTCTGCATCCAGCTTCCGCCGCCGAACGTCACCGGCACGCTCCACATGGGTCACGCGTTCCAGCAGACGCTGATGGACGTGATGATCCGCTGGCACCGGATGCGCGGCGACAACACGCTCTGGCAGGTCGGCACCGACCATGCCGGCATCGCGACGCAGATCGTCGTCGAGCAGCAGCTCAAGGCCGAGGGCGCGTCGCGTCACGGCATGGGACGCGACGCGTTCGTCGAGCGCGTCTGGGCGTGGAAAGAAGAGTCCGGCGGCGCGATCACGCGCCAGATGCGCCGGCTGGGGCTGTCGTGCGACTGGTCGCGCGAGCGCTTCACGATGGACGAGGGCCTGTCCGCCTCCGTCGTCGAGACGTTCGTGCGGCTTCACGACGACGGCCTCATCTACCGCGGCAAGCGCTTGGTCAACTGGGACCCCAAGCTCGGGACCGCGGTGTCCGACCTCGAGGTCGAAAGCGAGGAGGAGCAGGGCAAGCTGTGGGAGCTCCGCTATCCGCTTTCCGACGGATCGGGATCGCTTGTGGTCGCGACGACGCGCCCCGAGACGATGCTCGGCGACACGGCGGTCGCCGTGCATCCCGAGGATGAGCGCTACAAGCACCTGATCGGGCGCACGGTCCGGTTGCCGCTCGCCGATCGCGACATCCCGGTGATCGGCGACGACTACGTCGACCGCGAATTCGGCACCGGCGTGGTGAAGATCACGCCCGCGCACGATTTCAACGACTGGCAGATCGGGCAGCGGCACGGGCTCGCCATGATCGCCATGCTCGACCTCGAGGCGAAGGTCAACGAGAACGCTCCCGCCAAGTTCCGCGGCATGGACCGATACGTCGCTCGCAAGGCCGTGCTTGCCGATCTCGCTGCGCTCGGTCTCGTCGTGTCGGAAAAACCGCACAAGATGATCGTGCCGCGTTGCGGGCGTACCGGCGAAGTCGTCGAGCCAATGCTCACCGACCAGTGGTTCGTCGCGACGACCCGGGCGGGCCCCGCGAACCATCGCCACTTCCCCGGCAAGTCGATCCAGGAACTCTGCCTCGCGGCCGTCGACGACGCGGGCTTGCCGGGCAACGGTCCCGGCGCAGGCGAGCACCTGCGCTTCGTGCCCGACGAGTGGCTCTCGACCTACCTGCACTGGATTCGCAACCTGCAGGACTGGTGCATCTCGCGCCAGCTCTGGTGGGGGCACCAGATCCCGGCGTGGTACGACGAGGCGGGAAACTTCTTCGTGGCGCGCAACGAGGACGAGGCGCGCGCGAAGGCGCGGGAACGCCTCGGCCGCGAACCCGCGAGCCTCGTGCGCGATCCCGACGTGCTCGACACCTGGTTCAGCTCGGCGCTGTGGTGCCACTCGACGCTCGGCTGGACCGGCGATCCCGCGAAAGACGCCGCGAATCCGTATCTGCGCACCTTCCTGCCCTCGTCGGTGCTCGTCACCGGTTTCGACATCATCTTCTTCTGGGTCGCGCGCATGGTGATGACGACGACCTGGTTCACCGGCCGCATCCCGTTTCGCGACGTGTACATCAATGCGATCGTGCGCGACGAGGAAGGCCGGAAGATGTCGAAGTCGAAGGGGAACGTCCTCGACCCGCTCGACCTGATCGACGGGATCGACGCGGAGACGCTCGTCGCCAAGCGCACGGCGAACCTGATGGATCCGCGCCAGTCCGAGTCGATCGGGAAGCGTACGCGCCGGCAGTTCCCCAACGGCATTCCCTCGTTCGGCGCCGACGCGCTCCGTTTCACGTTCGCGAGCCTCGCGACGTTCGGCCGCACGCTGAATTTCGATCTCAATCGCTGCGACGGCTACCGCAACTTCTGCAACAAGCTTTGGAACGCCACCCGCTTCGTGCTGATGAACGTCGAGGGGAAGGACGTCGAAGCCGGTTCCCTCGTGCCGGCGGAGCTTTCGTTCATCGACCGCTGGCTGCTCGGCCGCATGCAGCAGGCGAAGGCCGACGTCATCGACGGGCTCGCGTCCTACCGATTCGACCTCGCCGCGAAGGCGCTCTACGAGTTCGTGTGGGACGAGTATTGCGACTGGTACGTCGAATTCGCGAAGGTCGAGCTCGCGCAGGCGGACGCGGCCGGCGATGCAGCCGCAGCGCGGCGCACGCGCGCGGTGCTCGTGCGCGAGCTGGAGGCGACGCTGCGCCTCGCGCACCCGTTCATGCCCTTCATCACCGAGGAGCTTTGGCAGAAGGTCGCGCCGCTCGCGGGCAAGGCGGGCGAGACGATCTCGCTGCAACCGTTCCCGATACCCAACGACGCCTTCCGCTTTCCCCAGGACGCCGCGCGGGTCGGCGCGCTCAAGCGGCTCGTCGACGCGTGCCGGTCGCTGCGATCGGCGATGGGTATCGCGCCGGGCACGAAGGTCGACCTCCTGGTGAGCGGGAATGTCGCCGCCCACGGCGTCGCCGAGTTCAGGCCGTACGCGATGGCGCTCGCGCGCCTGTCGGATTTCCGCATCGTGGAAACGCTGCCCGAGGTCGATGCGCCGGTCGAGATCGTCGACGACCTTCGCATCATGCTCGACGTGAAGGTCGACCCCGCCGCCGAGCGCGAGCGCCTCGCGAAGGAGCGTGCGCGCCTCGACGGCGAGGTGATCCGCGCGAAGGCGAAGCTCGGCAACGAAGGATTCGTCGCGCGCGCGCCTGCGACCGTCGTCGAGCAGGAGCGCGCGCGCCTCGCGGGCTTCGAGGCGACGCTCGCGAAGCTCGACGAGCAGTTGCGGCGGCTCTCGGGCTGAGGGCTGGCGATGCTCATCGCGCGCGTATGCGTCTACTGCGGCGCCAACCGGGGCCGCGACCTCGCGTACGCAGAGGCTGCGCGAAATCTCGGCATGACGCTCGCGCAGCGCGGCATCGAGCTCGTCACTGGCGGGGGGCGCGTCGGCTTGATGGGCGTAGTCGCCGACGCGGCGCTCGAGGCCGGCGGCCGCGTGACGGGCGTCATCCCCGAGGCCCTGATGCGCAAGGAGCTCGCGCACACCGGTCTATCCGAGCTCGTCGTCACCGCGTCGATGCACGAGCGCAAGGCGCGCATGGCCGACCTGTCGGACGGCTTCGTCGCGCTGCCCGGCGGCCTCGGCACCTACGAAGAGCTCTTCGAGATCTGGACCTGGGCGCAACTCGGCTGGCACCGCAAGCCTTGCGGGCTCCTCAACGCGGCGGGGTTCTACGACCAGCTCGTCGCGTTCCTCGACGTCGCGGCCGAAGCGCAGTTCGTGAAGGCCGAGCATCGCGCGATGCTCGTCGTCGAGACCGATCCCGATCGCCTGCTCGATCGTTTCGCCGCCTACGAGGCGCCGAACGTCGCCAAGTGGATCGGGCACGACCAGACGTGAGACCGCCGGACGGCGCGACGCGGGGCCTGTGCTCGACGATCTGATCGGGCGCGCGCGGCGCACGTTCCGCGCGCTGCGCTATCGTAACTACCGGCTGTTCTTCACCGGCCAGGGGCTGTCGCTGATCGGCACCTGGGCGCAACAGGTGGCGATGGGCTGGCTCACCTGGCGGCTCACCGAGTCCGCCGTGATGCTCGGCCTCGTCGCGTTCTGCGCCAACGTCGGCATGCTGGCGCTCGGGCCTTTCGCCGGAGTCATGGTCGACCGGGTCGACCGGCGCCGCGCGCTCCTCACCACGCAGTCGCTGCTGATGCTCCAGGCGGTGACGCTGACCCTGATTACCGCGCTCGGCGTCGTCCACGTCTCGCACCTGATCGCGCTCGCGCTGTTCCTGTCGGTCGCGCAGACGTTCGACGTCGTGTTGCGCCAGTCCTCGTACGTGCTGTTCGTCGAGGATCGCGCCGACCTCGGGAACGCGATCGCCCTGAATTCGATGATGGTCAACGCCGCGCGCGTCATCGGTCCCGCGGTGGCGGGCCTGCTGCTCGCGGTCACCAGCGAAGCGGTGTGCTTCGGCATCAACGCGCTGTCGTTCGTCGCGGTGCTGGTCGCGCTGACGCGCATCCGCTGGCCGGCTCACGTGGGCCACGCCGCCGGGACCGGCTGGTGGCCGAGCTTCGTCGAGGGCGCGCGCTACGCGGTCGGCTTCGCGCCTGCACGCGCGCTTCTTCTCCTCGTCGGGTTGATGGCGTTCACGATCGTCCCATACAGCTCGCTGATGCCGATCTACGCGAAAGTCCATTTCGCCGGCGGGCCGCAGACGCTCGGGTTCCTGCTGGCCGCGGCCGGGACCGGCGCGTTGATCGCGATGGTCTGGCTCGCGGGGCGCGGCTCGGTGCGCGGCCTCGGCCGCGTCATCGCGGGCGCCGCGCTCGCGAGCGGCGCGGCGCTCGCGGCGTTCTCGCATCTGACGCTCTTTCCGCTCGCGCTCGCACTGATGGTGCCGATCGGCGGCGGAGTCACGCTCGCCGCGGCGTCGTCCAACACGATCCTGCAGACGATCGTCGACGACAGACTGCGCGGGCGCGTCGCCGGCTTCTACACGCTCGCGTTCCTCGGCATCGCGCCGCTCGGCCACATCACCGCCGGCGGCGTCGCCGGCGCGATCGGGGTGCAGAACGCATTCCTGATCAACGGCTTCCTCTGCGCGCTCGGCGGGCTCCTGTTCCTGCGCGCGCTCCCGCGCCTCGCCGTCGACATCCGTCCGATCTACCGGCGCCTCGGCATCCTGCCCGACGACTGACGCGGGAAATTTCGCGCGAGATAGCCGGTGACTTCCTCGCGGTCGTGATAGAGCTGGCGGAACGCGAGCGTCGCGTCGACGCCGGCCGCGGCGAGCCGCTCACGGATCATGTCCGCGCATCGCTCGACCTCGTCGTAGCGCTTTTTCATCGGCAGCTTCAGGTTGAAGATCGCGCTCGCCGCCGTCTCCGAGGCGATCCAGTCGCCGACGAGCGAGGCGATGCGCGACGGCCGCTCGACGATGTCGCAAACCATCCAGTCGACCGGGCGGCGCGGGCGCCATGCGAGTCCGTCGGCGCGTACATGCTCGACGTTCGGATCGCGCGCGAGGCTCGGGGCGAGCGCACCGTTGTCGACAGCGGTCACCTGCAGGCCGCGGGCCAGGAGTTGCGCTGTCCAGCCGCCGGGGGCTGCGCCGAGGTCGACCGCCGACTGCCCGGCATGCAGGAGATCGGGCTCGCGGTCGCCGAGGAACACGGCGATCGCTTCGGCGAGCTTCAGCGTCGAGCGCGACGGCGCGCCGCGCGGCATCCGCAATCGCGGGATGCCGAGTGGCCAGGGGCTTCCCGTACGCTCGTCGCTGGTCCCGACCCATGCGGTGGCGCCGTCGCGCAGATGCACGTGCGCCTGTGCATGCGCGAGGTCGGCGACGAGGCCGCGTTCGTGCATGGCACCGGCCAGGCGGGCGTCCAGCGCGCGGGCGAGCGTCGACATCGCCTTGCCTTCATTGGTGTCCGCGTATTCGATCCACGGCGCGCGCCACGGCGGCCGATGCGCGGCATGCCGGGAAAGCGCGGCGAACGCTTCGGCGAGCGGAGCGATGCGGTCGGGCCGACCGTGATCCTGCACGACGATCGTGTGCGGACCGCTGCCGACGAAAAGGCTTCGAACGAAGATCGGCGGATGCGCGAGGATCGCGCGGCGCCACGTCGCGTGGTCGAGGTGTTCGGAACGCGCGACGACCGAGCCCGCGCCGCGGGTCGCCGTGATGTCGAGACGAAAGCCCGCGTCGTGCGCGACACGGGCGAGGTCGAGTTCGGCTTCGGGCTCGAAGCCCGCGCGGCAAAGTGCGACGACGGCCGCGGACATGGCGTCGGTCCCGCGCGGCCTGCGCGCGGGATCCGGCTTTCGGATCAGGCCTTTTCGGTTTCGTGCGCCGGCACGGACGCCGGCGCAAACGTCGCTTCCGGAGCGGGCTGCGAAGCCGCGGGCCGCTTCATCAGCAGCGCAGGCACCGGCCGGTTCGCGCCGAAGCCGCGGCGCGCGACCGCCGCCGCCTTGGCATTCGCGCCGAGGGTCGCCGACGGCGACGTGCCGCGATGCGCAGGCTGGTCGGGATTCTTCGCGTAGGCGGCTTCGCGTTCGGCTTCGCGGGTTGAACGCGACTCGGTGACCGCGCGCGGCGGACGCTCGGCTCGCGACGGACTCTCGGCGCGCTCGGTACGCGGCGCACGCTCGGCGTGCTCGGTCCGCGGTGCACGCGGCGCATGTTCGGCGTGCTCGGTCCGCGGTGCGCGCGGCGCACGGGGAGCGCGCTCGGCGCGCTCGCGTCGCGGCTCGGACTCGGTCCGGCGGCGCGGCGAGGATTCGCGACGCTCGGCTCCGCGCTCGCGGGTCGCACCGGAGAGGTCGATGCCCTCGGGCGTGACGATCGGGATCGTCTTCTTCAGGAGCTTCTCGATCTCGGTCAGGTACTTCATTTCCGCCGGATCGACGAGCGAGATCGCCTCGCCGGTGGCGCCCGCGCGGCCCGTGCGGCCGATCCGGTGAATGTAGTCCTCGGGGACGTGCGGCAACTCGTAGTTGACGACGAGCGGCAAGTCGTCGATGTCGAGGCCGCGCGCCGCGACGTCGGTCGCGACGAGCACCTCGAGCTTCGCATCCTTGAAGTCCTGCAACGCCTCGAGCCGCGCGGCTTGCGTCTTGTCGCCGTGGATCGCCGAGGTGACGATGCCGTCCTTCTCGAGCTGGCGCGCGAGGCGCGACGCGCCATGCTTGGTGCGCACGAAGCACAGCACCTGCTTCAGTCCCCGCGAGCGCACGATGTGCTCGAGGAGCGCCCGCTTGCTTTCCTGCGGAACCTTGTAGGCGCTCTGCGTCACCGTCTCCGCCGCGGTGTTGCGGCGCGCGACCTCGATCAGCTGCGGCGCGTTGAGGAGCTGGTCGGCGAGCTTCTTGATCTCCATCGAGAACGTCGCGGAGAACAGCAGGTTCTGGCGCTTCGCGGTGACCGGAAGCAGCGCCATGATGCGCTTGATGTCCGGGATGAAGCCCATGTCGAGCATACGGTCGGCCTCGTCCAGCACGAAGATCTCGACCTGGCCCAGGTAGACGCTCTTGTGCTCGATGTGGTCGAGCAGGCGGCCGGGGGTCGCGACGAGGATCTCGACGCCGCCGCGCACGATTGGCAGCTGCTGCTTGATGTCGACGCCGCCGAACACGCAGGTCGAGCGCAGCCCCGTGTACTTGCCGTAGGTCTTGACCGCTTCCTCGACCTGGATCGCGAGCTCGCGCGTCGGCGCGAGGATCAGCGCACGGACCGGATGGCGGGCCGGGGAGGGGCTGGTGTTGGCCTGCGGAAGGAGTTTCTGCAGGATCGGGAGCGCGAACCCGGCGGTCTTGCCGGTGCCGGTCTGCGCGCCGCCCATGACGTCGCGGCCCTCGAGGATGACGGGGATCGCCTGCGCCTGGATCGGGGTGGGTTGCGTGTAGCCGGAGTCGGCCACGGCCCGGAGCAATTCCGGCCGCAGGCCGAGCTCCGCGAAGCTCGGGGTGCTGCTCATCGCGACATCTCCTGGAGCGCTGCCCACTCGCGTCGAGCGAGTTCCGGTCCAGGCTGCGTGATCAAATGTTGGAATTAGCGACCGGAAACAATGACTTCGTCATCATACACGCCAATGGGTTCCACGTCGACCGCCGATCGGTCGTCACGCCGACCGGGAATCCCGGCGCCCGACCGCGGCCGATCCACGAGGGCGCCCTGCACGGCGCAGGCGCCTCGACTGGCGGGAAGGTCGCATAAACCGTTATAATCGAAAGCTTTTTTGCCCTGCAGCGCCCGAGGACTCCGCCTTGACGGTTCATTCACTCCGCAACATCGCGATCATCGCCCACGTCGACCACGGCAAGACCACGCTGGTCGAC
>JBDTNO010000135.1:0-9601 GCA_039933715.1 Betaproteobacteria bacterium | reverse complement strand
GCCAAACGCGATTTCTCCGTCACGCCCGAGCCGCGCGGCAAGGCCGCGGGCCGGGGGAAGGCCGACCTCGCGTTCGTCATCCAGAAGCACGCGGCGAGCCACCTGCATTACGACTTCCGGCTCGAGCTCGACGGTGTGCTGCTGAGCTGGGCGGTGCCGAAAGGCCCGAGCTTCGACCCGGCGGACAAGCGCCTCGCGATGCACGTCGAGGACCACCCGATTGAATACGGCGACTTCGAGGGCGTCATCCCCGCGAAGCAATACGGCGCGGGCACCGTGATGCTGTGGGACCGAGGCACCTGGCATCCGATCGGGGATCCGGACGCCGGCTACAAGAAGGGCCACCTCAAGTTCACGCTCGACGGCGAGAAGCTCGCCGGAGCCTGGACGCTGATCCGCACGCACGGCAGCAAGTACGGCGGCGACCCGGGCAAGCAGGCGTGGCTGCTCATCAAGGAGCGCGACGCCGATGCGCGCGACGGCGGCGTGCCGATCGTCGAGAGCGCCCCCAACAGCGTGGCCACCGGCCGCAGCCTTGCGGACATCGCGGCTGCGCGCTCGAACATCTGGCAATCGACGAAGTCGGCGAAGCAGAATGTGCGCGCCGGCGCGATCGAGCGCCCCGCGGCGAAAGCGACGAAGCGCGCGCAAAAGGCGGTCGCGCCGCGCGCCACCGCGACGAGCCGCCTGCCCGAGGGCGCGAAGCGCGGGCGCATGCCGGCGACGATGTCGCCGATGCTCACCACGCTCGTCTCGAGCGCGCCTTCCGGCGACGACTGGCTGCACGAGATCAAGTACGACGGGTACCGGATGCTCGCGCGCATCGAACGCGGCAAGGCGCGTCTCTTCTCGCGCAGCGGCAAGGACTGGACGCAGGCGTTCCGCCCGATCGCCGCCGACCTCGCGAAGCTGCCGGTCAAGGCCGCATGGATCGACGGCGAGGCAGTCGTGCTCGACGCGTCGGGGCGTTCGTCGTTCCAGGCGCTGCAAAACGCGTTGTCGAGCGAAGATGCCGCGTTCACGTATTTCGCCTTCGACCTGATGCATCGCGACGGGATCGACCTTCGCGACGCGGCGCTCGCCGAGCGCAAACGCCTGCTGCGCGAGGTGGTCGGAGACGGGCATGGCACCGTGCGCGTCGGTCCCGAAGTGCAGGGCCACGGCGACGAGTTCTTCCGCCAGGCGTGCTCGATGAGCCTCGAAGGCGCGATCTGCAAGCGCGTCGACGCGCCGTACCGCGACGGCCTGCGCACGCGCGACTGGGTGAAGGTCAAATGCACGCAGCAGCAGGAGATGGTGATCGGCGGCTACACCGATCCGCAGGGCTCGCGCACCGGCTTCGGCGCACTCATGCTCGGCGTGTACGAGGGCAAGGCGCTGCGCTACGCCGGCAAGGTCGGTACCGGCTTCAACGACGCGGTGCTCGCCGATATCCACAAGCAACTGACGAAGCGCGAGCGCGGCACGTCGCCGTTCGCGAATCCTCCGCGCGGCTACGAGGCCAAGGGCGCGCACTGGGTCGAGCCCGACCTGGTCGCGCAAGTGGCGTTCACCGAATGGAGCACCGACGGCGCGTTGCGCCATCCGTCATTCCTGGGACTGCGCATGGACAAGAAAGCCCGCGAGGTCGTGCGCGAGAAGCCGATGGCGCTGCCCAAGGCTTCCGGCGCGTCTTCGTCATCCCGCACGCGCGCCTCGACCTCGACGAAGAAATCGTCGCCAGCGAGGATCTCGTCGGCGAAAGGCAACCTGGCCGTGGCGGGCATCGCGATCTCGAATCCGGACAAGCCCTATTTCCCGGACGTCGGCCTGGCCAAGATCGACATCGCGCGCTACTACGAAGCGATGGCAGCGCGCATCCTGCCCCACATCAAGGATCGGCCGCTGTCGCTCGTCCGCTGCCCCGACGGCTGGAACGGCCAATGCTTCTACCAGAAGAACGCCGACCCTGCGGTGAACGCCGCGGTCGCGCGGATCGAAGTGCCGGAAAAGAACGGCACCGCGACGTACATGGGCGCGTCCACCGCCGCCGCGCTGGTTTCTCTCGTGCAATGGGGCGTGATCGAGATCCACCCCTGGGGCTCGCGAAAGCCGAAGCTCGGGCGTCCCGACCAGCTCATCTTCGACTTCGATCCCGACGACGCGGTGCCGTGGAAGGACCTCGTCACCGCGGTCGAGCTGCTGCGCACGCTGCTCCGCGAGCTCGACCTCACGGGCTTCCTCAAGACGACCGGCGGCAAGGGGCTGCACGTGGTCCTGCCGATCCGCGCGACGCTCGAATGGGACGAGGCGAAGGCGTTCACGCGAGCGGTCGCCGACTTCATGGTGCGAACGTTCGCCGACCGCTTCGTCGCCACCGTGTCGAAGGAGCGTCGCAAGGGCAGGATCTTCATCGATTACCTGCGCAACGCCGAAGGGGCCACGGCCATCGCACCCTATGCGGTGCGCGCGCGAGCCGGCGCGCCGGTGTCGATGCCGATCCACTGGGACGACCTCGCGAAGGACGTGCGCTTCGACCATTTCAACGTCGCCAACGCCGCGCAACATCTGGCGCGGCGCAAGCGCGATCCGTGGGCCGAGTTCGCGAAGACGACGCAGACGATCACCAGGGCGCACCGCAAGCGCATGGGCGAGGAGCCATAGGTCGACGGCCTCCGCCGAACAAAAAGCCCGCGCTCGGCGGGCTTTCTTGTCGCGGCGGAAGCCGCATGCGGCGAGCTCAGGCCTCGACGGGCTCCCCGCGGCGCAATTCGACACCCTTCATCGCGCGCGTTTCCGGCGCGGGCACGCCGTCGGTTGCGAACTGCCTCATGATCTCCTGCTTGCGAACCGCCATCGCCGCGCCCAGCGCGTCCATGTCGAGGTCGCCTTTCTTCGCCTGCGCGAAAAGGCCGTCGCGCTGCTCCTCTTCCTTGACGTGGTGCTTGATCATCTCGGATAGGACCTTGACCTTCGCGTCGTAGAACCCGTCGTCGGGCGAGCTGGCGAGAATTTCGGCGATCAGCACCTTCGCGCCATCGTGCTCGACGTGCGCCTCGGCGTAGAGCTCCTCGTCGACCACATCCTTCGTCGCCGGGTAGAAGATCTCCTCCTCGATCGACGCATGCACCATCAGCTCGAGGCAGATCTGCTTCGCGAGCTTTTCCTTGGTCGGCTTGCTGTGGGACTTCTCGAAGCGCTCGAAGAGGCCTTCGACGACGCGGTGGTCGTTCTTGAGGAGCGCGATGGCGTCCATCGGCGTCTTTTTGGTGCGGGCCATGGCCAACCTCCTTGGGGTGAGATGAGACGCGACGATAGGCGGGCGCTCGGAAATTCAGAATCGGCCGAAGCTCAATGCGCCTGTCAGCCGCCGCTGACACGGCGACGCGTCGCCGAGACCCTGCGCCCCACATCCACGAGAAGCGTGCGCCGGTGCACGCTGTAGGATTGCGAGTTGATCGTGGGGTCCGGAGGTTTTCAGGAGGGGTCAAGCATCGAACGGTTCGGGATGGCGCAGACGCAACCCGACGACCTTGCTAGCTCCGCGCCGTGGATGACCGCGACCATTGACGCCCCGGCAGCACGATCGGCGAGGTTCACAAAGCGATGACCGTCTTCGACGAGCCCAGGATCGACTGCCACGTCCACGTGTTCGATCCGGTGCATTTCCCGTACGCGGCGGACACGTTTTACCGGCCCGCCGGGCAGGAGACCGGGTCCGCGGAACAGTTGATGTCCGTGCTGGATGCGTACGGCACGCGTTACGCGCTGATCGTCGGCCCGAATTCCGGCTACGGCCTCGACAATCGTTGCCTGCTCGACGCGATCGCGCGCAGCGACGGCCGCTGCAAGGGCATCGCTCACGTCGCCAACGACATCGGACTGGCCGAGCTCGAAGCGCTGAAGGCCGAAGGCATCGTCGGCGTGGCGTGGAACGTGACGCACTACGGCGCCGCGTACTACGAGGACGCATCCCCGCTGCTCGAACGGTTGCGCGCGCTCGGGATGTTCGTCTCGCTGCAAGTCGAGCGCGACCTCCTGGTCCCGTTCGCGCCGATGCTCGTCCGCTCGGGCGTGCGCCTGCTGATCGACCATGCCGGACGGCCATCGGTGACCGAAGGGCTCGACCAGCCCGGCTTTCGCGCGCTGCTCGAGCTCGCAGCGACGCGGCGCGTCTTCGTCAAGCTCTCCGGCATGATGAAGTACTCGCGGCAGGTGTTTCCCTTCGCCGACACGCGCCCGTACTTCGACGCGTTGCTCGACGCGTACACGCCCGATGCGTGCATGTGGGCGTCCGACTGGCCGAACATCAGGGCCGCGTCGCGCGTCGACTACGGCGTGCTGCTGAAACACATCGAGCAGATGCTGCCCGATCCGGCGCATCGCCACCGGGTGTTGTGGGAGACGCCGAAGGCGTTGCTGGGGTTCGGCGAGTGACGCGTTGGCGGCCCGAGCCCGCCTCCGATGCATCGACAAGAAAAAGCCCGCGCGAGGCGGGCTTCGTTCTTTCGATTGGTGGAGGTGGGCGGAATCGAACCGCCGTCCGAAGACCCTACACAGTCGGGACTACATGCTTAGTCGGATCGTTTGATCTCGCCCCCGCGCCGCCGGCCGACAGGCTTCACGGGAGCCAGTCACCTAGATTTAGCGCCTCGACCAAGTGACCCGGCCGGACGCGATCGTCCTGAATGTCCTCGCTGCGGCTCGCAGGGTTAGCTGCTCACCACCCGGGCCGGACGCTGCCCGGTGCGAGGTCCAGCGGGGTTAAGCCGCCAGAGCGTAGGTTTCGTCGTTCGCAGTTAAGTTTGCGATTGCCCGTTTTTTACGAGGACGAACGCCTCGGCATGCCCCGCGCTGTTTCGATGCCCCCGTCGAGACCAGGTCACCCCCGATGATCGCCGTGGCGTCGGCGGCGTGTTGCAATGCCGCAGCGCCGAGAAAATTCATTGTAGCATCGCGGCTGTCGCGAGCTTCCGGCTTGACCGGGCTTCTTACCCCGAGATGGGGCCGGAATTCGCGCTGCGCAAGCCTTCCAGGAGGCACCGATGCGACGCCCCCGCCCTTTCACTCCCTCGGCCTTCGCAGGCGCCTGTGCGCTTTGTGCGCTGGCGCTTTCCGCGCCCGCGTTCGCCCAGGACTCGCTTGGAACCGTCGACAAGGTCGATCTGTCGCGCTACGCGGGCACGTGGTTCGAGATCGCGCGCCTGCCGAACAAGCTCCAGGCCGAATGCGCCGGCGACGTCACGACGAGCTTCACGCGCCGCGGCATGAACACGTTCGACATCGTGACGCGTTGTCGGCGGAAGGACGGCAGCGAGGAAGTCGATAACGGCATCGCGCGCGTGCGGGACACCAGCACCAACGCGAAGATGGAATGGCGCTTCCTCCCGCTCGCGCTCGCCTGGTGGCCGTTCGCGTGGAGCGACTACTGGATCGTGGACCTCGCGCCCGACTACAGCTACGCGATGGCCGCCGCGCCGACGCGCGAGAGCATGTGGATCCTCGCACGCACCGCCGACCTCGATGCGGCGAACTACGCGCGACTCGTCGCCAAGGCGCGCACGCTCGGCTTCGACACCGACAAGCTCATCCGCACGCGCCATTCGGCGCCGTAGAGCCCTCACCTCGCGCTTGCGAGCCGCCAGCGTCGCGCGCGGCGGCTGGGCGCGCGATACCACAAGCGACAGCCTCGGAACCCAAAACGGCGCCCACGCTTGCGGCGGCGCCGTCCCGGGTGAGGGTCATCCCGACTTGGCGGTCCCCCGTCGACGGATGCGCACAAGCCCCGCGGTCAGGCCAGTCGTCCCGGACGGAGACGCGCCCGAATCATGAGAACGAATGTCATGTTTTCGGCAACCCGTCCTTCATGCCGCGCAGCAGCGACACCAGGTCGTCCGCGTGCTCCTCCTCCATCGCGAGGATCTCTTCCATCAAACGTCGCGTCGTCGAATCCGCGCTCCCGAGCCAGGCGACGATCTCGCGATAACTTTCGATCGCGATGCGCTCGGCGATGAGGTCTTCCCTGATCATGTCGACGAGCGTCTCTCCTTCGACATATTCGGCGTGGCTGCGGCTCGCGAGGCTCTTCGGATCGAGGTCGGGCTCGCCGCCGAGCTGCACGATGCGCTCGGCGATCTGGTCCGCATGCTTCTGCTCCTCGGCCGCGTGCTCCTTGAACTCGGCCTTGACGCTCTCCGCGTGGATGCCGTCGGCCATGAAGTAGTGGCGCTTGTAGCGCAACACGCAGACGATTTCCGTCGCGAGCGCTTCGTTGAGCACCCGGCAGACGGCCTTGCGGTCCGCGTCGTAGCCCGGCGTCACCGCGCCTTCCTCGATCGCCTGGCGCGCGCGCTGGCGCAGCGTCTTCACGTCGGAAAGGAACGGCCGGTCGGCATGCGACGACTCGGAGGCCTTCGCACCGGACGGCTGCGAGCCGGATGGCTGCGAATGGGATTGCGGCTGACCCGCTTGCGGCGTGCGGGCTTGCGGGTCGCGATTGGCAATGGGTGCGGACATGGAGATCTCCCGGGACGAGGGTGCGGCAAAGCTCGCGAAAAAGGCTTCGCCGACGTCTACGGTGCGGGCCGTCGTAACGGCGCCCACCGATCATCGTCGGCGAAGCCTGGCGCGGACGGAAGCGGTGCGCCCCGTCCGCGCCGGTTCAGGTCTTGCGGATCAGGCTCGCGATGAACGTCACGACCGCGATGACGAGGAAGACGAAGAACAGGATCTTCGCGATCTCCGCGGCACCCGCGGCGATGCCGCCGAAGCCGAAGAGCGCGGCGACCAGCGCGATGACGAAGAAGACGATGGCGTAATGAAGCATGGTTCCCTCCACGATGGACGACCGGCGACGGGCCGGCGGGCCTCCCGGATACGCACGGCGCATGCCACGGCGATCGAAAATCAAAACCGGCTTCGCTTCAAGCCCTTGCGCACGAACGCGTCGCACGCGCCCGAACCGGGCTAGTGAATTCGACGAGGCACGATGCAAGCTCCGCGCGATTCGTCGTCGCGCGTCCTACATCAACTTCGATCCGCGTCCGACCGCTCGCAACGCGTGCCGGTCCTAGAGTGAAACCCTGACCAGACGCCTCTTCGGAAGGAGACCGCCATGAACGCTCGAACACTCGCGACAACCACCCTGATCCTGCTCGCGGCGACCACCGCCGCTTGCCAACGTACGACGAGCACGCCGCCGCAGCCCGCCGTCAGCGGCATGGACGGTTCGTCGCTTTCCGCGCCCGCCGCACCGTCGCTCGCCGGTTCGCCCCTCGCTGCGGTTCCCGCAACGCACGCGTTTCCGCAGGAGGCGCCCACAGCAACGGAGCCGACCGCGCGGGACACGCCGGCGAACGCCCCCGCGGCGATGCTGACCGAGCAGAAGGAAAAGACCGAGATGCCGCTGGCCGGCCAGGCGAACAACCATTCGAGCCCGGCGTTCGAATCGGGTCGCGACGAGAAGAGCGGCAACGTCGCGAAGGCCGTCGAAGCCCCGAAGCCCGCTTCGTGAACGGGCTCTTCGCGAAGCGAGTGCGCGCGGTCCTACCCGCGCGCGCATCGACGGCCCTAACCGGGAAGCCGATCGCTCGTCCGCTGCTTAACGTCGTGCTGCTCGCCGCAGCCGGCGCCGCCACGAGCTGGCTCGTGCGTTACTGGCTGGACGTCAACGATCGCAAGCGCGTGCGTGCGAAACGCGAGGTCAAGCAGCAGTTGAAGACGTGGGAAGAGGAAGGCGGAAGCCTCGCTCCCGGCTTGGAGCGCCGCGAAGCGCCTGAAACGCACGCGCGCTGAGCGTTTCGACGCTTCACGTTCCCCGGCGGTACGGCGCGAGCCGCGACCGTGCGGCCTGGCGATGGATGGACACGAGCTACCCCGAAACCGCACGGTATAGTCCGCCCATGGCGGACCCGTCCAGCACGCATGTCCCGCGTCTGATCGTCTACCCGCTGGTCCTCGGCATCACCGCCGCACTGGCGCTCCTCGTCTTCGCGGAGCTCGGCTACCAGCGGCTGGAATCGGCGGCGCAACGCGTGGTATCGTCGCTCGAACTCCAGGCGGCGCTCTACGAGGCGCATTCGCTCGTCGTCGACGCCGAAGCGGGCCAGCGCGGATACCTGCTCACCGGCCGCGACGAATACCTGGTGCCCTACCGCGAGGCGCTCCCGAAGCTCGAGCAGACGTTCACGCGGCTCCGCGAGCTCACGCGCACGATCGGCACGCCGGAGCTGCGCGACTCGACATCGCGCCTCGATACGTTGATCGGCAAGAAGCTCGCGGAGATGGAGGCGACGCTCGCGCTCAACGAGCGCAGCGGCCGCGACGTCGCGTTCGAGCTGATGAACACCGGCATCGGCCGGCGCACGATGGACTCGATTCGCGCCGAGGTCGCGCTCATGTCGCAGCAGCAGCGCGAGGTCTGGAGCGAAGGCGCAACGCGCTGGGCGCGCGACCTTGCCGTCATTCGCATCGGCTTGCAGGCGATGACCGCTTTCACCGTCCTGCTGCTGATCGTCGTCTGGATGCTGGTTCGGCGCGACACCACCCACCGCGAACAGGAGCGCATGCGGCTCGCGAGCGAGCGGGCGCGCCTCGAGAACGTCGTGGACGAGCGCACCGCAGAACTCTCGGAGCTGTCGAACTACCTGCAGTCGGTGCGCGAGGACGAGAAGTCGCGCATCTCGCGCGAATTGCACGACGAGATGGGCGGGATCCTCGTGGGGGCCAAGATGGACGTCGCGTCCGCGGTCAAGCAACTCGGAAAAATCGATCCGGCCATCGATGCGCGGCTCGCCCGCGTGCTCAAGTCTCTCGACGACGGGATCGCCGTGAAACGCCGCATCATCGAGGACCTGCGACCGACGCTGCTCGACAACCTGGGCCTCGGGGCCGCGCTCGACTGGCTGGTGCGCGGCACGTGCGAGCGCGCCGGGCTCGGCTGCACGCTCAATTTCGACGATCGCGCCGACGCACTGCCACCCGAGCAGTCGATCGCGATCTACCGAATCGTCCAGGAAGCGCTGACCAACGTCCTCAAGTACGCGAAGGCCAGGAACGTCGCCGTCGACCTCGTGAGGCTGGCGGGCGGCGTCTCGCTTTCATTCAGCGACGACGGTGTCGGGCTGCCCGAAGACGCGCTGTCGAACCACCTGTCGCACGGCATCGCCGGCATACGCCAACGCGTGCGCGCGCTGCACGGCGATTTCGTGATTCGCGGCACGCCCGGGCAAGGGACGCTCCTCGACGTGCAACTGCCGGTCGCGGAAAGCTGACGGTTCGCGCGCTCGCGGTCCTGTTCTGACGGTTCGCGCGCTCGGTCCTGTTCTTCGCAAGCGCCTCAGCACCGACGCATGCCTGCGGTCCGGCGCCATCCGACCGCTACGGCATCGCTCTTACCCTGACGCAGCAGGATACGAGAAATTCGTCGGGCTTAAAGCCCGACACCACGGCTACGAGCGTTCGCGCGCGAGGTGATCGCATGCGCGATGATCCCATGCGGGGAACGAAGCGGGGGCTCCAGCGCCAGGCAGGTGCGAGTTCCGTCGCAACGCACAGCGCGCAGCGCGCAGCGACCCAACGACCCAACGACCCAACGACCGGGTCAATAAAAAAGTGGAGCCGA
>JBDTNO010000134.1:0-9668 GCA_039933715.1 Betaproteobacteria bacterium | reverse complement strand
CGAACCCTCGTCGTAAGCTTGGAAGGCTTCTGCTCTGCCATTGAGCTACACCCGCGAATCAGGAAACAGATGACAGAGGACAGGGATCCATCGCGGCGGAGAATCCCGGGGCGGCGCACCGAGCCCCGTCGGGTGCTTGCTCCGGAATTGATCGATCGCCGCGGGCCGCCGAACCGCCCGACGCGAGCTCGACGCGCGGCCTCCGGGGATGCAGCGGCAACGGATTCCTGTCCTCTGATTGCTGATTCCTGATTGGTGGAGGGGGAAGGATTCGAACCTTCGAAGGCAGAGCCGGCAGATTTACAGTCTGCTCCCTTTGACCGCTCGGGAACCCCTCCGCGAAACTCGAAATTCTAGCAGGAGAACGGTCGATGCGTCAAACCGGTCCGGATGGCGCGGAGCGGCGCGGAACCGTCCTGTCGGCCCTTGCGGATCAACGAGTTGCGGATCGGGCCCCGCACGTTTTCCCCGGCCGTCGTGGGCCGGGCGCGAGACTCGGGGCCAGCGGAACGACCCCGACCCCGGGGGATCGATCGAGCGTGCACGGCTCCGCCGCACCGGTGCCCCTTTGGACCCGCGCGGCATAATCGGACCGTCCGCCACGTCTCGCCAAGAGGGTTCGATGCGCTGCTGCCATGCCGATTTCGCGCTCGCCGAGGGCAGCGACCGCGGATTCACCGTCGGCATGCCGACGTTCACGTTCGGCGCCGGCGTCCTCGCCGAGGCCGGCGACAACGCCCGCGATCTCGGCATGCGCCGCATCGCGCTCTTCACCGACGCGACGCTCGCGCCCGGCGAGCACGTCGCCAAGGTACGCCGCTCGCTCGCCGACGCCGGCGTCGACGTCGCCGTTTACGACGCCGTGCGGATCGAACCGGACGACGCGTCGTTCCAGGAGGCGGCGCGCTTCGCGGCCGACGGCCGCTTCGACGGCTACGTGTCGGTCGGCGGCGGGTCGGTGATGGACACCTGCAAGGCCGCGAACCTGTATGCGTCGCAGCCCGCCGAATTCATCGCGTACGTGAACGCGCCGATCGGCGAAGGGCGTCGCGTGCCGGGCGCCGTCAGGCCGCACATCGCGTGTCCGACCACGTCCGGGACCGGCTCGGAGACGACCGGCATCGCGATCTTCACGCTGAAGGCGCTGAACGCGAAGACCGGCATCATTTCGCGCCGGCTGATCCCGTCGGTCGCGCTTGTCGATCCCGACGTGACGCGCTCGCTGCCGCCGTCCGCGATCGCCGCGACCGGCTTCGACTGCATGAGCCATGCGCTGGAATCGGTCACCGCGCGAGCGTTCCCACGCCGGCTCAACCCCGCGCAAGGCGCGCTGCGCCCGGTGTCGCAGGGCGCGAACGCCTTCTCCGACATGCTCGCGACCGAGGCTCTGAAGCTAGTCGGCGCGTTCCTCGAGCGCGCGGTGCGCGATGCGTCCGACACCGAGGCGCGCACCGAGATGATGTATGCGGCGATGCTCGCGGGCATCGCGTTCAACGCCGCCGGTTGCCATCTTCCGCACGGGCTTTCGTACGCGGTGTCGGGGCTCGCGAAGAACTGGCATGTGCCGGGCTATCCGGCGGGCGCGTCGCTCGTGCCGCACGGCATGGCGGTCGTGCTCAACAACCCGTCGGTGTGGCGGCACACCGCGCACGCGAGCCCGGCGCGCCACCTGCATTGCGCGCACAGCCTGGGCGCCGACGTGCGCGACGCCGGTCCCGGCGACGAGGGGGAGCCGCTCGCCGGTCGCGTGATCGCGCTGATGCGGGCGACCGGAATGCCGAACGGACTGTCGGCGCTCGGCTTCGACGAAGCGCATGTCGACGCGCTCGCCGCCGGCGCGGAGCCGCAGTACCGGGTGATCAAGAACGCGCCCGTCGACATCGGGCGCGACGAGATCAGGAGCCTGTTTCGCGCGGCGTTGCGGTACTGGTAGGCGCCAGTTCGCTCGCATCGGCCGCGCGCGCGGGAAACACGCGACGCGCGGGAAGCCGCACGAAGAACGTGCTGCCCGCGCCGGGCTCGCTGCGGATGTCGAGCTCGGCCTGGTGCCGGATCAGCACGTGCTTGACGATCGCAAGGCCGAGCCCGGTGCCGCCCGTCGCGCGCGAGCGCGCGCGGTCGACGCGGTAGAAGCGCTCGGTGAGCCGCGGCAGGTGCTCCTTCGCGATTCCGATGCCCGAATCGGCGACCGAGAACACGCCCGCGCCGTCCGGCTCGACCTGCCAGGCCAGCGCGATGCGGCCGCCCTCGGGCGTGTAGCGAATCGCGTTGGATACGAGGTTGCCGAATGCGCTCGCGAGCTCGTCGCGGTTGCCGGTGACCGAGGCAGCCTCGCCGACATCGAGCTCGACCACGTGGCGGTGGCCCGAAAGCGCCTTCGCGTCGGACGACACCTCGAGGAGCAGCGACAGGATCGCGAAGCGCTCTTCGGAGACCGGTCGGCGCTCGCCCTCGAGCGTCGAGAGCGTGAGGAGGTCGCCGACGAGCCGCTGCATGTTGCGCGCCTGCTCCTGCATCAGCGCGAGATAGCGACCACGCTGGTGAAGGTCGAGCTCGAGGTCCTGCATCGTCTCGACGAATCCGGCGATCACGGTGAGCGGAGTCTTGAGCTCGTGCGACACGTTGGCGATGAAGTCCCGGCGCATGCGCGCGACCGCCTCGATCTGCGTCACGTCGTGCGACAGGAGCAGCGTCTCGTGCGTGCCGAACGGCACGAGCTGCAGCGACAGCGATCGGCGCCGCGCGCCGATCACCGCGACGGTCACCGATTCCGAGTAGTCGCCCGCCGCGACGTACGCGAGGAACTCGGGCTGGCGCAGAAGGTTCACGATCGGCTTGCCGCGGTCCTTCGTGAGATCGAGGCCGAGCTGCTCGCAGGCGCGCGGATTGGCCCAGTCGATCTCGTTGCGCGCGTCGAGGACGATCACGCCGTCGGGGACCGCCTCGGCGGCGCGCCGGAAGCGGACGATCGTCGCCTGCAGGTCGCGCTGGTGGGCGGCGCGGATGCGCACGCGCCGGTGGATCGCGGTGAAGACGTCGCGCCACGACCCGTAGCCTTCGGGTACCGGCGCTTCGCGCGGCCCGGTTGCCCACCGACGCGCGAGCGCCTGGTTCCACACGTGAAAGCCGACGATCGTTGCCGCGCCGAGCGCGAGCACGGCGAGCGCGACTTCGGCGTCGAAGAGCGCCCACGCGACGAGCGTGGCCGCGGCGGCCGCGAGCGGCGCGATCAGCGCGGGTCCCGGACGGAACATCATCGCGGCGCGGCGATGCGGTAGCCGGCGCCGCGCACCGTCTCGATCATGTCCTGGACTCCGAACGGCTCGAGCGCGACGCGCAGCCGCCGCACGTGCACGTCGATCGTGCGCTCCTCGATGTAGACGTGGTCGCCCCACACCTGGTCGAGGAGTTGCGCGCGCGTGTGGACGCGCTCGGGGCGCGCCAGCAGGAAGCGCAGCAGCTTGAACTCGGTCGGGCCGAGATGCAGCGGCTTGCCGTCGACGGTGACGCGATGCGTCGCCGGGTCGAGCCGGATCGAGCCGACCACCAGCGGCTCCTGCGCCGCTTCCGGCGCACGGCGGCGCAGCACCGCCTTGATGCGCGCCTTGAGCTCGCGGGGCGAGAACGGCTTGGTGACGTAGTCGTCGACCCACGCCTCGAGACCCGCGACGCGGTCGGCTTCCTCGCTCCGCGCCGAGACCATGATGATCGGCAGCTCGCGCGTGCGCGCGTCGGCACGAAGCGCGCGCGCCAGCGCGAGGCCGGATTGGCCGGGCAGCATCCAGTCGAGCAGCACGAGGTCCGGAAGCGCGCCCTGGAGGATCCTCCGCGCGCTCTCGGCGTCCGGCGCGGCGTGCACGGCGTAGCCCGCGTCGGCGAGGTTGACCTTCAGGAGCTCGAGGATCGCCGGCTCGTCCTCGACGACGAGGATCGTCGGCGTCACGACCCAGAGACCTCCGCACGGATCGCGGCCGCCGACGCGTGCCGGACGTCGGTCCCCTTGACCGCCTGCACGACCGCCTCGGCGATGTTCTTCGCATGGTCGCCGATGCGCTCGATCGACTTCGCCATGAACACGATCTCGATCGACGCGCTGATCGTGCGCGGGTCCTCCATCATGTAGCTGATGAGCTGGCGCAGGATCGCGCCGAACGCCGCGCCGAGCTCGTCGTCGACGTCGACGATCTCGACCGCGGCGTTGACGTCGAGCCGCGCGAACGCGTCGAGCGCCATGCGCAGGATGCGCTGCGCGAGCCCTGCCGCGCGGACGATGTCGTAGAAGCGCACGCGCACCAGCTTGTCGCTCTCCGCGTTGCTGGCCTTGTAGGCGATCTTCTTGACCTCGTCGCCGATGCGCTCGAGGTCGTTGGTGATCTTGACGATCGTCAGCACCATCCGGAGATCGCCGGCGGCCGGCTGTCGCCGCGCGATGATCTGCGAGCACAGGTGGTCGATGGTGACCTGCATCTGGTTGATCTGGCGCTCGTCGGCGCCGACCGCGTCGAGGACGCCTTCGGCGGCCTCGTTCTCCAGCGCGCCGATCGCCCGGGCGAGCTGCTTCTCGACCAGGCCGCCCATCGTCAGCACGCCGGTGCGGATCGCCTCCATGTCGGCGTCGAACTGCTTGTTCGTGTGATCGGTCATTTCGCCTCCGGTCAGCCGAACCGGCCGGTGATGTAGTCCTCGGTGGCCTTCCGCTTCGGCTTCAGGAACAGTTCGTCGGTCTCGCCGAACTCGACCAGCTCGCCAAGATACATGTACGCAGTGTAGTCCGACACGCGCGCGGCCTGCTGCATGTTGTGCGTGACGATCGCGATCGTGTAGTCGCTCTTCAGCTCGGCGATCAACTCCTCGATCTTCGCGGTCGAGATCGGATCGAGCGCCGAGGTCGGCTCGTCGAACAGCACGACCTCCGGCTGCACGGCGACCGCGCGCGCGATGCACAGCCGCTGCTGCTGCCCGCCCGAGAGCGCCATCCCGCTCTGCTTCAGCTTGTCCTTGACCTCGCCCCAGATCGCGGCCTTGGTGAGCGCCCATTCGACGCGCTCGTCCATCTGGCGCGGCGTCAGGTCGTCGTAGAGCGCCACGCCGAACGCGACGTTGTCGTAGATCGACATCGGGAACGGCGTCGGCTTCTGGAACACCATGCCGACTTTCGCGCGCAGCATGTTGAGGTCGACTCCGGGGCCGAGCAGGTCCTCGCCGTTCAGCAGCACCTCGCCAGTGGCCCGCTGGTTCGGGTAGAGCGAGTACATGCGGTTCAGCACGCGCAGGAGCGTCGACTTGCCGCAACCGGACGGCCCGATGAACGCCGTCACGCGCCGCTCGCCGACGTCGAGCGAGATGTCCTTCAGCGCATGGAACGCGCCGTAGTGGAAGTCGAGGTTGCGGATCGACATCTTCGGCGGCGCCGGCGCGACGTTGCGCGAGGTCACGCTCGGGCGGGCGATCAGGACGTCGGAGGACATGCGGAGGGGCTCCCGGGAGTCTGGCCGTGCTAGCGGGCCTGGCGGAACACGGTCCGCGCGAGGATGTTGAGGACGAGGACGGCGAGCGTGATCAGGAGCGCGCCCGCCCAGGCGAGCGACTTCCAGTCGTCGAACGGGCTCATCGCGAACTGGAAGATCACGACCGGCAGGTTCGCCATCGGCCCGTTCATGTTCGCGCTCGCGAACTGGTTGTTGAGCGCGGTGAAGAGAAGGGGCGCCGTCTCGCCCGAGATGCGCGCCAACGCGAGCAGGATGCCGGTGATCACGCCGCCCCGTACCGCGCGCAGCGTGACCTTCAGGATGACCTTCCACATCGGCGCGCCGAGCGCGATCGCGGCCTCGCGCAAGCTCGACGGGACGAGGTGCAGCATGTTCTCGGTCGTGCGCACGATGACCGGGATCGCGATGAGGCCGAGCGCGGCCGAGCCGGCCCAGCCGGAGAAGTGCTGCACCTTCGCCACGTAGACCGTGTAGACGAACAATCCGATCACGATCGACGGCGCCGACAACAGGATGTCGTTGATGAATCGCGTCGCGCGCGCGAGTCGCCGGTCCTTCCCGAACTCGGCGAGGTAGATGCCGGCGAGCACGCCGATCGGCGTGCTGACCGCGGTCGCGACGAACACGATCGCGAGGCTGCCGAAGATCGCGTTCGAGAGCCCCCCGGCGCTGCCGGGCGGCGGCGTGGGCTGCGTGAACAGCGTCGGCGCCAGCGCGGAGAAGCCGTTCACGAACAGCACGATCAGGATCCACAGCAGGAACGCCATGCCGAACGCCATCGTTCCGAGCGACATCGCGAGGTTGAACCGGTTGACGTACAGCCGGCGCCGGTAGCGCGGGGACTTCGCGGTGGCGGCCATCGGCGTCGGCTCAGGTCCGCGTGCCTTCGCCCTTGGCGAGGCGGGCGATGAGCACGCGCGACAACGCGAGGACGACGAACGTGAGCAGGAAGAGCACGAGGCCGAGCGCGATCAGCGACGAGCGGTGGATCGGGTCGGCCGCCTCGTTGAACTCGTTCGCGAGCGCCGACGCGATCGAGTTGCCCGGCTCGAACAGGCCGGGCCTGATCCGGTACGCGTTGCCGATCACGAACGTGACCGCCATCGTCTCGCCGAGCGCGCGCCCGAGGCCCAGCATGATCCCGCCGATGACGCCGACGCGCGTGAACGGCAGCACGACGTTCCACACGACCTCCCAGGTCGTCGCGCCGAGCCCGTACGCGGATTCCTTGAGCACCGGCGGGACGATCTCGAACACGTCGCGCATGACCGAGGCGATGAACGGGATGATCATCACCGACAGGATGATCCCCGCGGTCATGATTCCGATGCCGTTCGGCGCGCCCTGGAACAGCGCGCCCACGACCGGCAGCCGCCCGAGCGTCGCGGTCAGGAGCGGCTGCACGTGGTCGCCGAACAGCGGCGCGAACACGAACAACCCCCACATGCCGTAGATGATCGACGGGATCGCGGCGAGAAGCTCGACCGCCGTGCCGAGCGGTCGCTTGAGCGCGGCCGGCGCCATTTCGGTGAGGAAGATCGCGATGCCGAAGCTGACCGGCACGCCGATCAGGAGCGCGATCAGCGAGGTGACGAGCGTCCCGTAGATCGGCGCGAGCCCGCCGAACTCGCTCGTGACCGGGTTCCAGACATTGGTGACGAAGAATGCCGGGCCGAACTTTTCGAGCGCCGGCCAGGCGGAGATCGCGAGCGCGACGAGGATCGCGACCAGCGTCGCGAGCACGAACAGCGCGAAGGCCTGGGTGACGCGCTCGAAGACGCGATCCTGCCATCCGCCCGCGGCGCCACGCTGCACGGGCGGCACGGAATCGCGCCTCGCGCGCGCGCGTTCGAAGGGCATGTCCGGGGCTAGCGTCGCGGTGGCGGCGTCGTTGGGCATTCTACCCCGCGCATCGTGGAGACGGCCGCGAACGCGTGGCCGTCGAGGGTCGGCCGGCGCCGGCTCGGCGGCGTCCGTGGCGGAACGACGTCAGTTCCAGAGCGATTTGCCGCCCGCGTCGCGGATCTGCGTGGTCCACGCGGCGGCGACTTCCTTCGCGACCGCGTCGGGCACCGCGATGTAGTCGAGCTCCTCGGCCATCTTCGCGCCGTTCTTGAACGCCCAGTCGAAGAACTTCAGCACCTCGGCGGCGTTCAGCGGCTTTTCCTGCTTCGCCTGCATCAGGATGAACGACGCGCCGGTGATCGGCCAGCTCGCCTTGCCCGGCTGGTCGGTCAGGATCACGCCGAATCCCGGCGTGCCCTTCCAGTCGGCGCCGGCCGCGGCGGCCTGGAACGCGCTGTCGTCGGGCTGCACGAACGCGCCGTCGCGGTTCTGCATCGCCGCGTGCGCCATCTTGTTGCGCTTCGCATACGCGTACTCGACGTAGCCGATCGAGCCCTTGATCCGCTGCACGTACGCGGCCACGCCTTCGTTGCCCTTGCCGCCCACCCCTTCGGGCCAGGCGACCGCAGTGCCCGCGCCGACCTTCTGTTTCCATTCCGGGCTGGTTTTCGACAGGTAATCGGTCCACAGGAACGACGTGCCCGAGCCGTCGGACCGTCGCACGACGGTGATCGGCTCGGCGGGAAGCTTGATCCCCGGGTTCTGGTCCGCGATCCCCTTGTCGTTCCAGTTCTTGACCTTGCCGAGGTAGATGTCGGCGAGGAGCGCGCCGGAGAACCTGAGCTGTCCCGGCGCGACGCCTTCGAGATGCACGATGGGCACGACGCCCCCGATGATCGCGGGGAACTGCACGAGCCCCGCGGCCTTGAGGTCGTCGCCCTTGAGCGGCATGTCGGACGCGCCGAAGTCGACGGTCTTCGCCTTGATCTGCGCGATGCCGCCGCCCGAGCCAATCGACTGGTAGTTCACGCGGACACCGGTCTTCTGCTTGTAGGCCTCGGCCCACTTCGCGTAGATCGGGTAGGGGAACGTCGCGCCCGCGCCGGTGATGTCGACCGCCCGCGCGGGAGCGGCGGCGAGGATGGCGGACGCGAGCAACAGGGAAACGAGGGTCTTGGGCATCGTCATGTTCGCGGTTTGGGATGCCATGCAGCGTACCGGCGGTTTGTGACAGGCCGATGACGGCGGAAAGACCGCATGCCACGGCGAGAGAAAGGCCGCGAGGGGCGACAAGGCGACAGGCGGCGCGCGATCGGCGTTGGCCGGATGCTTCCATCGCCCTGCCCGCTGCGCCATCGTTTCCGGTCAGGTCGCGCCGGGACGGCGCGCTTCCCGTCGCCTATCGCCCATCGCCCGCTGGTTCCTTCACGTCCTGCGCTCCCCATGGAACAGGCGCACCGTGTGCTTCGCGTCCGCGAAGAACAGCCAGCGCTCGGCGACGAGGCCCGCGAGGCACGACACCGCGACCGCCGCGCCGGCGAGCTGATCGCCGAGCCCGGCGACGAGCCACACCGCGGGGATCGCGACCGACGCGACGAAGAACGCGACGCGCACGAGCGTGCGCCGCGATCCGGCGTCGGGCCCGACGAATTCGCGCGTGAGGAACGTCGCGCCCGAATGGCCGGTGTCGAGCAGCCGCGCGGCCATCACGCTGCCGCGCTGCCGCGCTCCCGGCGGACCGACGCCGCGCTTCACGCCCAGCGCGTCCTCGATCGAAAGCGCCTGTTCGTCGCTTCGCACGAAGCGCCAGTATTCCTCCTTGGCGAGCCATGACGCGACGAGGAGCGCGGCGCCGGCGGAGGCGATCCACGTCGCGCCCGACGACGGGCGCACGACCGACTCGACGACCACGGCGCCCGATGCGTGGCCCAGCAGGAAATAGGCGACCGGCACGCGCGCCGTGTACCACTGGCGGATCGGCTTCAGACTCGCGTAGATCATCGCGGTGCAGAGGAGCACCGTCCAGGCGAGGAGCAGCGTCGCCGCGGGCAGCCCCCACATGCGGCGCGGCCGCACGTCGAGCCACAGCGCCACGACGAACGCGGCGGCGACCGGGATCAGCGCGAGTGCGAACACCGCCTCGCGCGACAGCCACGACGTCCGGAACCGCGACGCCGATCGCCACGCATTGCGCGGATTGGCGAGGTGCAGCGTCGACGAGCAGAGTCCGGCGATCACCAGGAGGAGACCGATGGCGGCCGCGATGGCGAGCGTGGAGCGCGACGCGAGCGCCGGCCATCCCGCGTAGGTCGCACCCAGATCCGCGAGCGCGAC
>JBDTNO010000133.1:0-9689 GCA_039933715.1 Betaproteobacteria bacterium | reverse complement strand
TCACATGTACCCCGCGGCGCGCAGCCGCTCGAACGCGTCCTCGCGCTCGTGGTCCATCGCGCGTCCCGCGCGCTCCTCCTGCCGCGTCGTCTCGAGCTCGGCGATGATCTCGTCGATCGACGACGCGTTCGACGCGATCGGCGACGTGATGTCCTTCTCGCCGAGCGAGCGGAAGCGCTTGCCGTCGCGCGCGAAGTAGAGCTCGCACACCGGGATGCTCTCGCGCTTCACGTAGCGCCACACGTCGAGCTCGGTCCATGCGAGCAGCGGATGCACGCGCACGTGGCCGCCGGGCGGCGGCGACGCCTGGTACTGGCCCCACAGCTCGGTCGGCTGTGCGCGCACGTGCCAGCGGCCGTCGGCGTCGCGCGGGCTCATGTAGCGCTCCTTACCCCGGATCGCCTGCTCGTCGCGGCGGATGCCGAGCAACATGCCGGCGAAATGCCGGTCGGCGATCAGGCGTTTGAGGCCGAGCGTCTTGCGCGCCGCGGCGCGCGAAGCCGGCGGCAGCGTCGCGTCGGTCTCCTCGATGCCCGGGCAGGTTGCGTTGACGTAGTCGAGACCCCACGCGCTCACGTACCGGTCGCGAAACGCGTAGACCTCGTCGAACTCGTTGCCGGTGTCGAGCAGCACCACCGGGAACGGCACGCGCCCGAGGAACGCCTTGCGCACCAGCCACAGCATCGTGTTGCTGTCCTTGCCGAGCGACCACAGCATGCCGAGCGGCTTCAGGCGCGCGTACGCCTCGCGGATCACGTGGATCGACTGCTGCTCGAGCTCGGAGAGGGGATCGTGGGCCATCGCATGCGCCGCGGGCGCGAGTGATCGTCGCGGCAAATCCCGCCATTTTACCCGGAGCCGCCGCGTCCGGCCTTCGGGCGCAGGCAACGGAAACGAAAAGGGCGGCGGGAGCCGCCCTCGCGCGGCGCCGCGGAGGCCCTCAACCCAGGTGCTGCCTGAAGTACTCCGTGACGCGCTTCCAGCCGTCGTCCGCAGCGGCCTTGCGGTAAATCGGCCGGCAATCGGCGTTGAAGCCGTGCGGCGCATCCGGGTAGATCACGAACGACGAGCGCGCGTTGCCCACCGCGTTAAGCGCCGCGAAGTACTGCTCGACGCTTTCGTCCGGGATGCCGCCGTCGTCGCCGCCGTACAGGCCCAGGACGGGCGGCTTCGTCGACGCGGCCAGAGCGATTGGCGCAGGCCGTTCGCAGGCGTGGTGATCGTCTGCGCGGATACCGGCAGCACCGCCAGCGCGAAGCCCGCGCCGAGCGACGTGACGACGAAGGCGCGCCGGAAAGAGCGACTCCAGTTCCGGGGAAACGAGGTCGTTCAAGAAAGGCTCCTGACGGCGCGCGCGCTGCGCGCGAGCGAGGCGAACGCGTGGACGAACCGCGTGCGCGGCGTCATGCCTCGTGGACGACGACGCCGCCGACGATCGTGTAGCGCACGCGCCCCGGGACCTCGTGGCCCAGGAACGGCGTGTTCCTGCCCTGGCTCGCCAGCGCGCGCCGCTCGACGCGCCAGTGCGTCGCAGGATCGAACAGGCAGAGGTCGGCCACGGCTCCCGCCGCGATCGTCCCCGTATCGACGCCGAGGATGGCGGAAGGCCGGCTGGTGACGCATGCGAGCGCATCCGCGATCCCGACGCCGTCTTCCTGCGCCCATTTGAGCGTGAGCGACAGCAGGAGTTCCAGGGCAGTCGCGCCCGGCTCGGCCTCGCCGAACGGCACGAGCTTCGCGTCGTCGTCGACCGGCGCGTGGTCGGACGACACGATGTCGATCGTGCCGTCGGCGAGCCCGGCGCGCAGCGCGGCGCGGTCGCGCGTCCCGCGCAGCGGCGGATCGAGGCGCGCCTGGCTGTCGAACCACCCGATGTCGATGTCGCACAGGTGCAGGTGGTGCGCCGCGACCTCGCAGGTGACGGCCAACCCGTCGCGCTTCGCCGCGCGCACCATCGCGACGCCCTCGGCGGTCGAGAGACGCTGGACGTGCACGCGCACGCCGGTCTCCCGCGCGAGCGCGAGGATCGTGCCGAGCGCGATCGTCTCGGCGCATGAAGGCACCGCGGGCAGGCCGAGCCGCGTCGCGATCTCCCCGTCGTGCGCGACGCCGCCTCGCGCGAGATAGGCGTCCTGCGGGCGCAGCCACACGCGATGGCCGAAGGTCGCCGCGTACTGCATCGCGCGAAAGAGCACCTGGGTATCGGCGATCGGCACGTCGCCCTGCGAGAATGCGACGCAGCCGGCGTCGGCGAGCTCACCCATTTCGGTCAACGTCGTGCCGGCGAGGCCCACGGTGAGCGCGCCCACCGGATGCACGTGCGCGCGGTGCGAATGGCGCGCGCGTTGCGTCAGCATCTCGACCAGCCCCGGCTCGTCGAGAGGCGGATCGGTGTCCGGAGGGCACGCGAGGCGCGTCACGCCGCCGGCGACCGCGGCCCTGAGCTCCGAATCGAGCGTCGCCTTGTGCTCGAGGCCCGGCTCGCGCAGCCGCGCGTTGAGGTCGACGAGTCCGGGCGCGACGACGAGACCGCGCGCGTCGATCGTGCGATCGGCGCGGAAGCCCCCGGGCGCCGCGTCGAGGGCCGCGATCTTCCCGTCGGCGATGTAGACCGGTCCGGCGCGGTCATGGCCACGCGACGGATCGACGACGCGCCCGTGGAGGATTTCGATCCTCATCGGCGCGGCCCCCCGCGGAGGCTCGGCGCGCTCACGCCCCGCCTCCGGCGATCATGCTCATCACCGCCATCCGCACCGCGATGCCGAACGTGACCTGCGGCAGGATGACGCTGCGCTCGCCGTCGGCGACCGCCGAGTCGATCTCGACCCCGCGATTCATCGGCCCCGGGTGCATCACGATCGCGTCGGGCTTCGCCAATGCGAGCTTGTCCGCGGTGAGCCCGTAGTGCTTGAAGTACTCGCCCGCCGAAGGCAGCAGCGCGCCCTTCATCCGCTCGTTCTGCAGCCTCAGCATCACGACGACGTCGCAGCCGGCGAGTCCCGCGCGCATGTCGTGGTGGACGCGCACGCCCATCCCCTCGACGCGGGTCGGCATCAGCGTCTGCGGGCCGATGACACGGACATCCGGCGTGCCGAGCGTCGTGAGGCCGTGGATCAGGCTTCGCGCGACGCGCGAGTGCAGCACGTCGCCGACGATCGCGACCGACAGCGCGCGGAAGTCGTGCTTGTAGTGGCGGATCGTGTACAGGTCGAGCAGCCCCTGGGTCGGATGGCCGTGGCGGCCGTCGCCCGCGTTGATCACGTGCACGTGCGGCCGGCCGGTCGCCTCCAGGTGGCTCGCGATCAGGTGCGGCGCGCCCGATTGCGCGTGGCGCACGACAAACATGTCGGCGTTCATCGCGACCAGGTTGTCTATCGTGTCGAGCAGCGTCTCGCCCTTCGACGTCGACGACGCGCCGATGTTGAGGTTGATGACGTCGGCCGAGAGGCGCTTCGCGGCGATCTCGAACGTCGTGCGCGTGCGCGTCGAGTTCTCGAAGAACAGGTTGAACACCGCCTTGCCCCGCAGCAACGGAACTTTCTTGACCTCGCGCTCGCCGATCGAAGCGAACGGTGCGGCGGTGTCCAGGATCGAGACGATCATCCCGGCCGGCAGCCCTTCCAGCGTCAGCAGGTGAACGAGCCTGCCATCCGGGCCGAGCTGCGGGTTGCGCGAGCCGTTCATGCGGCACCCGCGGGCTCGACGCCGAGCGCGAGGCGCCCATCGGCGTCGCGCGACAGCGCGATCGTCAGCGAGCGAGCGCAGGCGACGCGCACCCCCGCGTAGGTGGGCTCGATCGGCAGCTCGCGCCCGCCGCGGTCGACCAGCACCGCGAGCTCGATCGACGCGGGACGGCCATAGTCGAACAGCTCGTTGATCGCCGCGCGCGTCGATCGACCGGTATAGAGCACGTCGTCGATCAGCACGATCGACGCGCCCGAGACGTCGAACGGCAACTCGCTCCGTCGCGCGCCGGCCTTGAGCCCCTTCGACGCATAATCGTCGCGGTAGAACGAGACGTCGATGAATCCGACCGGATGGTTGCCCGGCACGAGCGTCGCGAGCCGCTCGGCCAGCCACGCGCCGCCCGAATAGATGCCGACGAACGCGGCGTCGTGCGCCACGCCGGCGCGCATGCTCGCCGCGAGCGCCGCGAGCGCTTCCTCGGCGTCGGGCAGCGTCGCGCCGGGCGGGTCAGCGGGGCTGCTCATCGAGCCAGGCTTGCAGGATCAGTTGCGCGGCGACGCGATCGCGCACGTCGCGCGCGCGCTTGCCGGTGCGTCCGGCTTCGGCGAGCGACGACGCGGCCGCGAGCGTCGTGTGGCGCTCGTCCGCGTATTCGACCGGCAATGCGGTGCGGGCGGCGAGTTGCCGGCCGAACCGCTGCGCGCGTGCCGTCATCTCGTGCGGCGCGCCGTCGGCATGAAGCGGGATGCCCACGACCAGGCGATCCGGCTTCCATTCGTCGACCAGCGCTGCGATCGCGGAGAACCGGTCGGACTCGCGCTCGCGCTCGATCGTCGCGAGCGGATGCGCGAGGCGCGTCGCGAGATCCCCGACCGCGACGCCGATGCGGCGGGTCCCGAAATCGAAGGCGAGCACGGTTCGGTCGCGCCCGCTGGCCGGCACTTACGCGTGTCCCGCGCCGCCGGACAGGCGCGAGAAATCTATGCCGAGACGCGACATCGCGGCCGGCAGCCTGCGGTCGGGCGGCACGCCGAACAGCACGTCGGCGTCGGCGTCGACGGTGAGCCAGGCGTTCTGCGCGAGCTCCTCCTCGAGCTGGCCGGCCGACCAGCCCGCATAGCCGAGCGATACCAGCACGTCGCGCGGCCCTTCGCCGCGCGCGAGCGCCTCGAGCACGTCCTTCGACGTCGTGAGCCCGAGGTCGTCCGACACGGCGAGCGTCGACTGCCAGTTGCCGAGCGGACGGTGCAGCACGAAGCCTCGGTCCATCTGGACGGGGCCCCCGTAGAGCACCGGCGCGCGGCCCAGGCCCGGATCGGGGAGCGCGACCTCGATCTGCTCGAACAGCGCGGAGAGCGTCATCTCGATCGGCCGGTTGACGACGATGCCGAGCGCGCCGTCCTCGTTGTGCTCGCAGACGAACGTGAGCGTATGGGCGAAATGCGGATCGGCCATGGCCGGCATGGCGATCAGGAAGTGGTGCGTGAGGTTTACGGTCGCACCCATCGGTGTCGCATTGTAAACGGCGCCTCGGCCCCCGCACAATGTGCCCTTCGACCTAGGCCGCTCGCGCCCGACACGATGCCTCCGCCGAGCCTCGCCCCATCCCCTCGCCCCGATGCCGGTCCGCCCGCCCGCGCCGGTGCGCTCGTTTGGTTCCGTCGCGACCTTCGCGACACCGACCACGCCGCGCTCGCGCGTGCGCTGTCGGACGGCGGCCCGATATACGGCGTGTTCGTGTTCGACCGCGAGATCCTCGACGCGTTGCACGCGCCCGGCGACCGGCGCGTCGAGTTCATCCACGGAAGCGTCGCCGAGCTCGACGCGCGGCTGCGCGGGCGCGGCGGCGGCCTGATCGTGCTTCACGCGCACGCGCGCGACGCGATCCCCGAGCTCGCGCGCGCGTTGCGCGTCGCGGCCGTGCACGCGAACCGCGACTACGAGCCCGCGGCGCGCGAGCGCGACGACGCGGTTGCCGCTTCGCTTGCCGACCTCGGCATCGCGTTCGTAGCGCACAAGGACCAGGTGATCTTCGAGCGCGACGAGATCCTGACGCGCTCGGGCACGCCGTTTTCGGTCTTCACGCCGTACAAGCGGGCTTGGATCGCCGCGCTCGCGCCGTCGCACGTCGCGCCCCACGGGGTCGATCGCGCCGGCGGCGCGCTTGCGCGGCCACCTCCCGCGCTCGACGTCGGCTTGCCGTCGCTCGAGGCGCTGGGGTTCTCGCGCACCAACCTCGCAGCGCTCGGCGTTCGCCCCGGGATGAGCGGAGCGCGCGCGCTGGTCGACGCGTTCCGCAACCGCATCGACGACTACCGCGACACGCGCGACTATCCCGCGTTGAAGGGTCCGTCGTATCTCTCGGTGCACCTGCGCTTCGGCACGGCGTCGATCCGCGAGCTGGTCGCGCTCGCGCACGCGCGGTCGCTGCTGCCCGACGGCGAAGGCGCGGCGACATGGCTGTCCGAGCTCGTGTGGCGCGAGTTCTACGCGCAGATCCTGTGGCACCATCCGCACGTCGTCCGCCACGCGTTCAAGCCCGCGCTCGACGCGCTGCCGTTCCAAAACGACCCGCGGCGCTTCGCCGCCTGGCGCGAGAGCCGGACCGGCTACCCGATCGTCGACGCGGCGATGCGCCAGATCGCGCGCACCGGTTACATGCACAATCGGCTTCGCATGATCGCCGCGAGCTTCCTCGTGAAGGACCTTCTCGTGGACTGGCGGGCCGGCGAGCGTTATTTCGCCGAGGCGCTGATCGACTACGACCTCGCGTCGAACAACGGCGGCTGGCAATGGGCGGCATCGACCGGCTGCGACGCGCAACCATGGTTCCGCGTCTTCAACCCGGTGACGCAATCCCGCCGCTTCGATCCAGGCGGAGCGTTCATCCGTCGCTACGTGCCGGAGATCGCGGCGCTCGACGACGACGAGATCCACGCGCCGTGGACGGTGCCGCCGGCCGTGCAGCGGGCGAAGGGCGTCGTCGTCGGCCGCGACTACCCCGCACCGGTCGTCGACCACGCGCGAGCGCGCGAACAGGCGCTCGCGCTGTTCGGGCGAAAAGCGTCGGGCTGAATCACGACGCACAGGGACCTGCCAGCGCTCGGCTGTCGCCGGTCGAGCTTCGGCCCGACGCCTGCGCCCGTCGGCTCGCATGTCCGGTGTCGGGCTTCAGCCGACGCCTTCCAACCCCGCATCGGTTCCGCCGCCGTTGATGGTAAGACCCGTCCACATCCGGAGGCTCCATGCCGATGCCATCCCGCGCGCTCCCCTCGCGCAAGCTCCTGCCCGTCGCGTTCGCGGCGGCATTCGTCGCAGCAACGCTCACCTTCGTCTCCGCGGGCGCGGACGCGTTCTGCGGCTTTTTCGTCGGCAAGGCCGATGCGCCGCTCGGCAATCGCAGCTCGCAGGTGATCGTCGCGCGCCACGAGCGGAAGACCGTCATCAGCATGCTGAACGAGTACCGGGGCGAACCCGCGCAGTTCGCGCTCGTCGTGCCGGTGCCGCAGGTGCTGGAACGCGGGCAGGTCCACGTCGGCGACCGCCGGACGTTCGAGCGCATCGACGCATTCACCGCGCCACGGCTCGCCGAGTACCGCGATCCCGATCCGTGCATCCCGCCGCTCCCGCAACGCGCCTTTCCTGCGACCGTGGCGGCGGACGCGGTCGCGAAAAAGGAACGGCAGCGCCCCGACAGCGCGCTCGGCGTCGCCGTCGAGGCACGCTACACGGTCGGCGAATACGAGATCGTGGTCCTGTCGGCGAAGGAATCCGACGGGCTCGAGACGTGGCTGCGGCGCAACGGCTACCGCATTCCGGCCGGCGCGAGCGCGGCGCTCCGTCCGTACGTGCTGCAGAACATGAAGTTCTTCGTCGCGCGCGTCGATCTCGCCGAGCACGCGAAGACCGGCCGCGCGTGGCTCTCGCCGCTGCAGTTCGCGTTCGAGTCGCCGAAGTTCATGCTCCCCGTGCGCCTCGGCATGCTGAACGCCGATGGCCCGCAGGACCTCGTCGTCTACATGCTCACGAAGGAGGGCCGCGTCGAGACGACCAACTACCGCACGGTGCGCATGCCGACCAACGTCGAGCTGCCTGCCCACGTGCGCGACGAGTTCGGCCGCACCTACCAGGCGATCTTCGACGAGCAGGTGCGGCGCGAAGGACGCGGCGCGATCTTCACTGAATTCTTCTGGGACATGGGCTGGTGCGACCCCTGCTCGGCGGATCCCCTCTCGCCCGAGGAGTTGCGGGCCGCCGGCGCATTCTGGATCCCGCAGGGCGGATCCAAGGGCGGCGCGCAGCCGGCGATGGTGACCCGCCTGCATCTGCGTTACACGCGCGAGACGCTGCCCGAGGACCTCGCATTCCAGGAGACCGCCGACCGCGCGCCCTGGCAAGTGCGCTACGTGCTGCGGACACCGTGGAGCGCCGATGCGAACGCCTGCCCGGCGATGCAACCCTACCTCGAGCAGGTGCGCGAACGCCAGGAGCGCGAGGCGACGACCCTGGCCTCACTGACCGGCGGGGACATCGCGACGATTCGCACGCGCATGAACCTCGCGCGCCGCGATCCGCCGCCGCGCTGGTGGGAGACGTTGTGGCCGGCGAACCGGTGAGCGCCATGCGCCCGCAGGTGATCGCATGGCCGGTCGTTCCCCGCCGCACGGCGCGGGCGCGCTGGAAGGCGTGGCGCGAACGCCTCGCGCCGCGCCTTCCCCGGGATGCGCGCGTGTTCCAGATCCTGTTCCTCGGCTCGCTGCTCTCGCTGGGCGTTCTGGCACGCGACTTCACGCTGCATCCCGCGCAGTTGGCGCTTACGTTCATGGCGGCGCTCGCCACGCAGGCGATCTTCATGCAGGCACTGGGTCTCCGTCATCGCGGCGTGCTTTCGGCGATCGTGACGGCGTTCGGCCTGTCGATCCTGCTGCGCGCCGACAGCCTGTGGGTCCATCCGCTCGCCGCCGCGCTGGCGATCGCCGCCAAGTTCCTCGTCCGCGTGAACGGCAAGCACCTGTACAACCCGGCGAACCTCGGCGTGGTCGCCGCGACGACGCTGCTGCCCGGCGCCTGGATCTCGCCAGGTCAATGGGGCAACGACCTCGCGTTCGCTGCGCTGTTCGTCGCGCTCGGCGGGACCGTGACCGCGCGTGCGCGCCGCGTCGACATCGCATGGGTGTTCCTCGCCGCGTGGCTGGGTCTCGTCGCGCTGCGCGTCGCCGCGCTCGGCCAGCCGTGGGCGGTTTGGACGCGCCAGTTCGGCAGCGGCGCGCTGATGCTGTTCGCGTTCTTCATGATCTCCGACCCCATGACGATCCCCAACGACACGCGGGGCCGCATCCTCTACGCGATCCTCGTCGCGTGCATCGCCTACGTGTGGGCATACGTCGCGTTCCGGCCCAACGCGTTGCCCTGGGCGCTGTTGGTCGCGACGCCGCTCGTGCCCCTGATCGACCGGATCTGGCGCGCGCCGATCTACGCATGGCGCGTCGACGCGGCGGCGAAGGAGGCCGCGCCCGGCTAGAATGCCGGCGCATGCGGATCGACATCGCCGGCCTCGTCTGTGCATTCGCATTCACCGCGACAAGCGCTTCCGCGGCCGACGACGCGCGGATCCAACTCGATCCGTTCGCGCAGGCCACGCGCGGCCATCCGGCGTGCATCGCGCCCGCCCCGCCGCTCCTGACACGCGAGCAAGTCGAGCGCGGTGCGCATGCCCGCGCCGAGCGAGGCACGCGCTGCGCGATGGAAGGCACCTGCGAGCCGGGCGGCGCCTACCGTCGCGATCCGGAGATCAACGAGGCGGTGCGCGCGGCGCTCGCCGCGGACAAGCGTTTCGCCGGCGCGTCGGTGTGGCTGACGACCTCGCGCGGCTGGGTGACCCTCCAGGGCTGCGTGCGCGATGCCCCGCAACGCCGCGCGCTTCGGGACGCGGTCCGCAAGCTGCCGCGCGTGGTGCAGGTGTTCGACGAAATGCGCGTCGTGCGGGTGCGCGTTTCCGCAGC
>JBDTNO010000132.1:0-9710 GCA_039933715.1 Betaproteobacteria bacterium | reverse complement strand
CAACGCGCAGATGTTCAACTCGTTCCTCGACGGCACGAAGAGCGCGATCGAGATGACGGCGGTCGCGAACGCGACGGGCCTGCTCCCCGCGGCATCCGGCCTCGCGTTCCCGCCGTGCGGCGTGGACGACCTGCCGCGCGTGCTGCGGCCGCGCGACGAGGGCGGGCGCCTCGACCACGTCGGCCAGGTCGAGGTGATCAGCTCGCTCGAGCGCGACGGCCGCCCGGTGTTTCGCGACCTGCGCTGGGGCGTCTACGTCACGTTTCGCGCGGGCGCCGCGCAGGGCGAGGACTATGTGCGGCGGTGCTTCGGCGAATACGGGTTTCCGACCGATCCGTCGGGCCGCTATTCGGCGATGTACAAGCCCACGCATGCGATCGGGCTCGAGCTCGGCATCTCGGTCGCTTCGGTCGGGTTGCGCGGCGAGCCCACGGGTGCTGCGACCGGATGGCGCGCCGATGTCGTCGCGACCGCGAAGCGCGCGCTCGCGGCGGGCGAGACGCTCGACGGCGAAGGCGGCTACACCGTGTACGGCAAGCTCATGCCGGCCGCCGACTCGCTGCGAATGGGCGCGCTGCCGCTCGGCCTCGCGCACGGCGTGACGCTAGAGCGCGCGATCGCCGCGCACGCGCCGGTGCGCTGGGACGACGTGACGTTCGATGCGGCGAGCCCGGCCGTTCGATTCCGCCGCGAGATGGAGGCGGTGTTCTCGCGCTGACCCGCACGCGCGACGGTCACAGCCCGAGCCGCTTCGCGCCGCGCGCGAGCGTGCGCATCGTGACGTCGCGCACGTCGCGGAACTCCTCTTCGATCCGCTGCCCGTCGCGCACGGCGACGCAAGCAATGATCGCGAGCGGGATCGCGCCGCTCAGCGCGTACACGTGGGCGCCGGCGGCAGCGGCGAGATGCCGGATGCCGTTGTCCACCGTGAGGACGCCGGCGCTGCGCGCGCACAACGCCGCCACCAGCCGCAGCGGAGCGCCGTACAGCGTGCCTCCCGGCCAGCGCCGATAGCGCGGATCGTCTGCTTCATCGCCGCTGCCGACCGCGACGGGTGCGTAGCCGCGCCGCATCAGGTCCTCGGCGCAGCGGACCCAGCAGACGTTGTCGACGCACTTGTTGGCGCTGCGCACGGTGGGATCGTTGGAACTGCAGCTCGCCGAATGGCGGGCGACGACGACGACCGGCTTGCCCCCGCCCAGCGTGGCGCACACCTCGTCCGCCGCGGAGCGCTCGTCCTGCGTGATCACGTAGTCGTACATCAGGCTGTCGATCGCAACACCCAGCATCTCGCCGTAGGCGGAGGCGAAGGACTGTCCGGTCGACCAGCTCCGTTGCAGGGCGGCTTCCGGGTCCAGCCGCACGTGGGTGCCCGGCAGGCGCGACGCAGCCGCGTCGTCGAGGATGCGCAGCGCATCGATGAACCGATTGTGCCGCAGGACCTGCCAGGGTCCGCCGTCGTCGCGGCTGCAGACGGTGACCCTGCCCGCAGGATGCGCGAGCTTCCAGCTTCGGATCGCCGGCGTGGCGAGTAGCGTGTCGCCGATCTGGGCCGGGGTGGCCAGGACGAGCTCGTCCATCGATGCCCTCGCGACGCCGGCGTGCGCCCCGCGCGGCGCTATGCCGCGCGGCGGAACGTCGCGAGCACCGCACCGGCCGCGACGAACAGGCTGCCGAACGTGCGGTTGACCCAGCGCACGTGCCGGGGCTCGCGCAGCGCGCGAAGGGCCCTCGCCGCGAGCCCGGTGTAGCCGCTCATCACCAGGAGGTCGGTGACGAACAGCGTCGCGCCGCAAACCGCGTACTGCGGCAGCTGCGGCAACGCGGGATCGATGAACTGCGGCAGCACGGCGAGCATGAACACGATGCCCTTCGGGTTGGTCGCGTTCACGAGGAAGCCGCGCAGCACGAGCTGCCGCGGCGCGCCCTGCCCGCCGTCCGCGTCCGCATCCGTCATCGGCCTCGCGGGCGCGCGCCACTGCTGGACGCCGAGCCACACGAGGTAGGCGGCGCCGAGCCATTTGATCGCCACGAAGAGGCCGGTCGACGCGGCGATGATCGCGCCGAGCCCCGCCGCGACGATTCCGAGCACGAACAGGATGCCGATCTGAAGGCCGAGAATGTTCCAGAGCGCGCGCGCATAGCCGTACCGCATGCCCGCGGCCATGCAGGAGATCGCGCCCGCGCCCGGCGAGAGGCTGATGAGCCAGGCAGCGACGGCGAACGCGAGCCAAGTGTCGAGCGGCATGGATCCATCATAGCAATCCACGCTGGCCCGACGCGCCGGGCCTTGCAATTAATTAAACAGTTGATTAATATGCGTGCGTGCGCATCAAGCCCTCTTCGCGCCGCGCCCGTGGGCGGCCCGCCCGCGTCCCCGAGCGCGACGCGCGCGAGGCGCTGCTCGACGCGGCGGTCGCGCTGTTCGCCGAGCGCGGCGTGGCCGCGACGACCGCCGCCGGCATCGCGAGCCGCGCGGGCGTGACGCCGGCGATGGTCCACTACTATTTCCGCGGGCGCGAGCGCCTGCTCGACGCGGTCGTCGACGAGCGGATGTCGCGTTTCGTCGCGAACGTGTTCGGCGCGCCGCTCGATCCGGCGGCGCCGATCGCGACGGCTATCGCGACGATCGCCGGTCGCATTTTCGACACGGCGCGGATGATGCCGTGGATGCCGAGGATCTGGATCCGGGAGATCGCGGCCGAGGGCGGCCTCCTGCGGGAGCGCGCGATCAAGCACCTGCCGCTCGCCGCGGTCGACGGGCTGGTCGCGCGCGTCCAGGCTGCGCAACGGCGCGGCGAGATCGCCGCGGGCATCGAGCCGCGCATCGTGCTGGTCTCGATGTTGGGGCTGACGCTGTTCCCGCTCGCGACCGAGCCGCTGTGGCGCCGCCTGCCCGGTGCGGACAAGCTCACGCCGGCCGACCTGCAACGCCACGCGACGGCGCTGCTGACCGCTGGACTCGCCGGCGCGACTGCCGCTCCGCCGGGCGCGAAGCGCGTCCGGGCACCCCACGCGACGGCGCGGTCGCGTCGCCGCGCCGCAGCGCCGCGCCACAGGAAACACGCATGAACGCGTTTTCGCCTTCCCACCTACAAGTCGCGCGCCGCACCGCCTTCATCGCGCTCCTCGTGCTCGCTGGCTGCGGCGACCCGACGCCGCCGGACTACCAGGGCTACGTCGAGGGCGAGTACGTGCACGTCGCCTCACCGATCGGCGGCCGGCTCGACCGGCTCGCGGTGAAGCGCGGCGACACGATCGCGGCCGGCGCGCCGCTGTTCGCGCTCGAGGCCGCCAACGAGAGCGCCGCGCAACGCCAGGCGCAGGAGCAGTTGCGGGCCGTCGAGGCGCAGCTCGCCGACGTGCGCCAGGGCAAACGAGCGCCCGAGCTCGACGTGACGCGCGCGCGGCTGGCCGAGGCACGCGCCGACGCGCAGAAGTCGGCGACGCGGCTCACGCGCGACGAAGCCCAGTTCCGCGTCGGCGGCATCGCGCGCCAGCAGGTCGACGACGCGCGCGCCGCGCACGAGGCTAACCTCGCGCACGTCCGCTCCCTCGAGAGCGAGGTGCAGGTCGGCGAGCTGCCGAGCCGGAGCGACCAGATCCGTGCGCAGGCCGCGCAGGTCGCCGCATCGCGCGCCGCGCTCGAGCAGGCGCAATGGAAGCTCGACCAGAAGACCGTGAAGTCGACGCGCGAGGGACGGGTCGTCGACACGCTCTACCGCGAGGGCGAGTTCGTCCGGGAAGGCAACCCGGTCGTCCGTATGCTGCCGCCGGCGAACGTCAAGGTGCGCTTCTTCGTGCCGCAGGCGCAGGTCGGCGCGCTCGCCGTCGGCCGGGAAGCCCGCGTGCGTTGCGACGGTTGCGCGGCGGCGATCCCGGTGACCGTGAGTTTCATCGCCACCGACGCCGAGTACACGCCGCCGATCATCTACAGCAACGAGACGCGCGCCAAGCTCGTGTTCATGGTCGAGGCGCGACCCTCGCTCGCCGATGCCCCCAAGCTCCGACCCGGCCAGCCGGTGAGCGTGAAGCTGCAATGACGACCGTGCGCGGCGGTGGCGTCGACGACCGGCGGCCGACGGGCCGCCCCGAGGGCGCCGGGCCCCCTCCTCCGGGAGAAGGCGTGCGACGCCGCGAAGCGGCAAGCCTGGGGGAGCATTCAACTTCTCCCGCGATCGACGTGCACGGGCTCGACAAGCGCTTCGGCGACAAGCACGTCGTCGTCGACCTGTCGATGCGGGTCGAGCGCGGCGAGATCTACGGCTTCCTCGGTCCCAACGGCAGCGGCAAGACCACGTCGATCCGCATGATGTGCGGCTTGCTCACGCCCGACGCCGGCGGCGGCACCTGCCTCGGCTACGACTTGCGCACGGAGAGCGACGAGATCAAGCGCAACGTCGGCTACATGACGCAGAAGTTCTCGTTCTGGGACGACCTGACGATCCGGGAGAACCTGGAGTTCGTCGCGCGCGTGTACGAGATGCCTGATCGCAAGGCGGTGGTCGAGCGCGCGCTCGCCGACCTGGGACTGGCCAACCGCCAGCACCAGCTCACCGGGTCGCTGTCCGGCGGCTGGAAGCAGCGACTCGCGCTGGCCGCGTGCATGCTGCACCGGCCGCAGCTGCTGCTGCTCGACGAGCCGACCGCGGGCGTCGACCCGAACGCGCGCCGCGAGTTCTGGGAGGAGCTGCACCGCCTCGCAGCCGAGGGCATTTCGGTGCTCGTCAGCACGCACTACATGGACGAGGCCGAGCGCTGCCACAAGCTCGCCTACATCGCGTACGGCCGGCTGCTCGCGCAGGGCACGGTCGACGAGGTGATCGCGAGCCAGCGCCTCGCGACGTTCAGCGTCGAGGGCCCGGACGTCGCGGCGCTCGCGGAGTCGCTGAAGGGAAAGCCCGGCGTAGAACAGACCGTGTCGTTCGGCAACTCGCTGCACGCGACCGGCCGCTACGCCACGGCGCTCGAAGCGTCGCTTCGCGAGGTGGCGAGCGACGGCCGCTACCGCGTCGAGCGCGTCGACACGGGCCTCGAGGACGTGTTCATCCACATGATGCGCGAGGCGACCGACAATTTCGCGCCGGAGGCGAAGCGATGAGGGCGTTCTCGCTCTCACGCTGGTGGAGCATCGTCAGCAAGGAGTTCGTGCAGCTACGTCGTGACCGCATCACGTTCGGGATGATCGTCGGCATCCCGATCGTCCAGCTCACGCTGTTCGGTTACGCGATCAACACCGACCCGAAGCACATGCCGACGGCGGTGATCGCCGCGGACGCGAGCGACGTGACACGCTCGCTGATCTCGGCGATGACGATGTCCGGGTACTTCGACATCGTCGGCGAGCTGCATGACGAGGAGGCCGGCCGCGCGGCGCTGGCGCGCGGCGACGCCCAGTTCGTGCTGACGATCCCGGCCGGGTTCACGCGCGCGCTGCTGCGCGGCGAGCGTCCGTCGCTGCTGCTGCAGGCCGACGCGTCGGACCCCGCCGCGACCGGCGCCGCGCTCGCCGCGATGACGCCGATCGTCCAGCAGGTCGCGAAGCGCGAGCTCATCGGGCCGTTCGCGTACCTGAATGCGACGCCGCCGCCGTTCGACATACGTGTGCACCGCCAGTACAACCCCGAGTCGCTGACGCAGTACAACATCGTGCCGGGGCTGATGGGCGTCATCCTGACGATGACCATGGTGATGATGACCGGGCTCGCCATCACACGCGAGCGCGAGCGCGGCACGATGGAGAACATGCTCGCGATGCCGCTGTCGCCGCTCGAGGTGATGACCGGCAAGATCATCCCGTACATCGCGATCGGGCTCGTCCAGGCGACGATCATCCTGCTCGCCGCGCGCTGGATCTTCGATGTCCCGTTCGTCGGCAACGTGGCGACGCTCTACCTCGCGTCGCTTCTGTTCATCGCCGCGAACCTCACGGTCGGCATCACCGTGTCGTCGCTCGCCAGGAACCAGCTCCAGGCGATGCAGCTCACATTTTTCTACTTCCTGCCGAACATCCTGCTGTCGGGATTCATGTTCCCGTTCCGCGGCATGCCGGGTTGGGCGCAGGCGATCGGCAGCGTGCTGCCGCTCACGCACTTCAACCGCGTGATCCGGGGCGTCCTGCTCAAGGGCAACGAATGGCCGGACCTGTGGCCGTCGCTGTGGCCGATGGGACTGTTCACCCTGGTCGTGATGGGCGTCGCGCTCAAGTTCTACAAGCGCACGCTCGATTGACGGAGGCGACGATGACGTCGAGAACCTTGCTCGCTCTCGCGGCCGCCGCGCTGGCGGGCTGCACGATGGGTCCGGATTTCCGGGCGCCCGGTCCGCCGGCGGTCGCGACCTACACCGCAGGTCCGCAGCCCGAGGCGACGATCGCTGCCGATGGCGTCGCCCAGCGCTTCGTCGCCTCGCGCGACGTGCCGGCCGACTGGTGGACGCTCTACGCTTCGCCCAAGCTCGACGCGCTGGTGCGCCGCGCGCTCGACGCGAGCCCGACGCTCGCCGAGGCGCGCGCGCGGCTGGCGCAGGCGCAGGAAGAGCTCGCCGCCCGCACGTCGGCGGTCACGTGGCCGAGCGCCGATCTTTCCGTCGGCGTGAGCCGCAACCAGGTCGACCCGGCCGCCTTGGGCTTCCCGACCGCGCCGAAGGTCGGCCCGTTCACGCTCTACCACGTCGGCATCGACGTCTCGTACACGGCCGACGTGTTCGGCGGCGCGCGCCGCGAGCTCGAGTCGCTGCAGGCGGACGTCGACGTGCGCGCGCACGAGCTCGCCGCCGCGCACCTCGCGCTGACCTCGAACGTCGTCACCGCGGCCGTGCGGCAGGCGAAGCTGCGCGCGCAGATCGCCAGCGCGCGCGCGATCCTCGACGCGCAGCTCGGGCAACTGAAGATCGCCGAGGACCGGTACGCGCTCGGCGGCATCGCCGCGGTCGAGCTCGCGAACCAGCGCGCGCTCGCCGCGCAGACGCGCGCGACGCTGCCGCCGCTCGAGCGCGATCTCGCGCATGCGGTCCACGCGCTGGCGGTCTACGTCGGCGCGGCCCCGGGCGACGCGGCGCTGCCGCCGATCGAGCTCGCGGAACTCACGCTGCCCCGCGACGTGCCGCTGGTGCTGCCCGCCGACCTCGTGCGCCAGCGGCCCGACATCCGCGCGAGCGAGGCGCGACTGCACGCCGCGAGCGCGGAGATCGGCGTCGCCGAGGCCAATCGCTATCCGCGCCTGACGCTCTCGGGCGGCCTCTCGTCCGATCGCACGCGCCTCGAGGACGTGCTCGGCAGCGGCATCAATGTCTGGAACATCGGGTTCGCGTTCGTGCAGCCGCTGTTGCGCCAGTCCGAGCTCAGGGCGCGCCAGCGCCAGGCGATCGCGGCGTACGAGGAGGCGCTCGCGGCGCACCGGCAGGTCGTGCTGACCGGCATCGCGAACGTCGGCGACGCGCTGCGCGCGCTCGAGCAGGATGCGCAAGCCGTCGCGGCGACGAGCGAGCAGTCGCGCGAGGCCGACGCGGCGTACGCGATCACGCTGAAGCGCTACGAGCTCGGCGGCGTGAGCCGGCTCGACGTGCTCGATGCGGAGCGCCTGCGCCTGCAGGCCGCGCTCGATCGCTCGCAGGCCGCGGCGAGCCGGCTCGCCGATACGGCGGCGTTACTTCAAGCGCTGGGCGGCGGGTGGTGGGCGGCGAGGGATGTTGGAACGACGACCTCGGTCGCTCCGGCCCCGGGCCCTTGAGGCGCGTCGACCGCTCGATTTCAGAAGTTGCCGATCAGGTTCGCCTTCGCGCAGGTCGCGGTCGGGATTCCGTTGTTCCCCAAGCTTCCGACGAAGCTGGTATCCACCACGATGCTTGGGCAATTAATGCCGCTGTTGGGCGCGTTGAAATGATTCCCACGGATGATGGCGTTGATGCCCGTGTAGATGCCACCATTGCCGATAGTGGTCACGTGAACGTTCTCGACCGTCACGTCCTCGGTGGTGCCCAACGAGATCCCGATGCAGAACCCAAACACGTAGCCGTTGCGAATCCTGAGATGATTGGTCACTGTACCGAGCGCTGCGATCGCGGTGGGGACTGCGCCGCACGGCGGGTTGCCGGTTCCGATGATCGAGAATCCATTGAGGTCGAGCGTGACCGCGGAGCTGGCGAACGTCAGCGCATTGGTATTGAGCGGCGGCGCGAGGTTGCTGGTCAGGATGTAGCTCCCTGCGGAGCCGATCTGGTACGGGTAGCCGCCGCTGGCGAGGATCTTCGCATGGTTGATTTCGATGACGCCGTTGGCGCCGAATGCATTGGCGGCCATGACCGCGAACGCGAACGCACACACGCGACTGGATCGGATCGGATTCATGTCGGGTCCTCGTCGGCTGTTGACGGAATTCGCTAGCGTTGGATATCCGGGCGCGGTTCGCGATCAGGGCGCTGCGTCGACGGCCGTAGGCGACGCCGCGCCATGGTCGCGAGGGCGAGCGCGAGTAACGCCAGCAAAGCGACGTGCAGGGTCGGCACCAGGATCGCCGCGCCCGCAGCCGCCCAGAGCGCGGTGAGATCGGCGGCGCTCCATGCGGAGCTGCGCGACGTTGCCCGGAACGCCCGTTGCCAGATGCCCGGCGAGCCCGGAGTGTATTCGACGACATCCGAGCGATCGAAGGTGACGCCCCCCACCGTTCCCGACGTATCGAAGGTCATCAGAAGCTGCGAGGTTCCTTCGATCAGATGGAAGTCCTGCAGCAGCAGGCCCGGCCCGATCCCGGCGTTTCCCCCCGCGAAATACGGCACGAATGCCGACCCATTCCAGCGGGCGATGTCGATCGGCGCGTAGGTGTTGCCGGACAGCGCGACCGTCGTGTCGAAGGCGAGCAGCAACTGCCCGCTGTCGGTCAACGCGATGCCGGTGATGCGCACGCCGTCGGGAATGCCCTGCGCCGCGCCGTCGAAATACAGCGTGTGTGTGGCGCCGTCGTAATGCACGACGTCGCGCGGACCGAAGAGGGCGCCGCCGAGCGTCACGACCGTATCGAACACGAGCAACTGGCCGCCCGATCCGGTGCGGTGATACGCGACCAGCTGCGCGCCCTCCGGGATAGACCCGATGTCCGGCGCGGTGAAGGGTCCCGCCAGGAAATCGCGAATGATGTCGGCGGGACCGACGGTGAGCGCCGGCGATCCGATGCTCACCGTGATGTCGGACGAGTAGCGCAACTCCCGTAGCGGGGTGGCCGCGTCGACCATTCCATACAACGCCAGGAACCCAGCCAGGCAAACGACCAGGCGGCGCGCGTGACGGCGAAGCGCTGATCGAGCGGCCAGCACCCATTCCCCTTGGCGAACGTTCTGACGGGAGCGGCCCCTCCGGCCCCACCGATCGTTCGCGGGTCATGGTAGAGCATTCGCAGCCGGGGGAACAGCGCCGCTCGATGCTGCCGATCGGCGAGCACGAGAGGGGCCGCGTGACATCGGGCCGCTGGTCACCCTCGAGATCTCGAGGGAACGGGAGATGGGGCAGCACGGCACGATCCGCCGCCGTCGCGCGACTTGAAAAAGCGACGGGCCGGTCAGCCCGGCCCGTCGCCTCACCCGCGCGGCGGTGATCGCGCCGCGCCCTTCAAGGTAAACGTATGACAGCGGCCGTCGCGGAAAAGTTCGCCCGGCGGAGAGCCGCTAGGGAAGCTCTGCGTAACCCGCGGATGCGCGACGCGTCGGGCGGGTGGGAT
>JBDTNO010000131.1:0-9820 GCA_039933715.1 Betaproteobacteria bacterium | reverse complement strand
GAACCTGTTCTCGCCGCCCAACGTCAAGGGCTGGCCCGGCGGCGAGGCGTGGATCGACGCGTCGACGCTCCTCGCGCGAAAGCAGTTCGTCGAGACGATTCTGCGCTACGAGGAATCGCGCACGATGCGCTCGATGGCCGCGGAGGCGGCGCCCGCGATCCGCCCGTCGCGCGCGCTGCTCGCGCCGCAACCGGCGATCGGCGCGGACGGCGACGAGGAGGTGAACGCGCGGCAGCTCCGGGTCGCGCGAGCGCTCGAGCGCGCGTTCCGGGATCTCTCCTTCTCGGCCACGCGCTGGGTCGCTTCGCTGCCCGGCGACACGCCCGCCGCGAAGCGCCGCGCGGCCCAGGTCGTCCTGCTCCCGATCGCGCCCGCGGGCGGCGGCGCTGCGATTCCCGCGGAGACGGACACGCTCGCCTTCGTGCGCGCGACGATGCTCGACCCCGCCTACCAGCTCAAATGACCCGGCGCGCCGATGATTAAGACCTTAATCAATTCCCCGCGCGCCGGCGCGGCCGCGCGGTCGACCGCGGCGGAGCCGGCGCGTTTGACCACCCGGCGCGACTTCGTGCGAGCCGGCGCCGCTGCACTCGTGTTCGGCGCGCTCGGACGCCATGCGAGCGTCGCGTTCGCGGCCGCGCCGCAAGGCGCTCCGTATCGCAATCTCCTCGTGCTGGTGGAGATGAAGGGCGGCAACGACGGCCTCAACACGGTCGTGCCGATCGACCAGCCGGCATATGCACGGTTGCGGCCGAAGCTCGCCATCGCGCGCGACCAGGCGATCGTGCTGACCGACCGGGCGGCGCTGCATCCTTCGCTCGCGCCGCTGCTGCCGGCGTGGGAGCGACGCGAGCTCGCGATCCTGCAAGGCGTCGGCTATCCCGAGCCCAACCTGTCGCACTTCCGGTCGATCGAGATCTGGGAGACCGCGTCGCGCAGCGACCAGACGCTCGCGGACGGCTGGCTCGCGCGCGCCTTCGCGCGACGGCCGGTGCCCACCGGCTTCGCGGCCGACGGCGTGGTGATCGGAGGCAACGACCTGGGGCCGCTCGCCGGCGTCGGAACGCGCACGATCGCGCTTTCCAATCCCGAGCAATTCCTGCGTCGAGCGAAGCTCGCGGAGCCGCAGGGCGAGCGCCGCAACGCCGCGCTCACGCACATCCTGAAGACCGAGGGCGACATCGTGCAGGCGGCGGCGCACCTCGACGGCAACCGCGCGTTCGCGACCGCGTTCCCCGCAGGACCGTTCGGCACCGCGGTGATGACCGCGGCGCGCGTGATCGCCAACGAGGCGGGCGTCGCGGTCGTGCACCTGTCGCTCGGGAGCTTCGATACGCACGCGAACCAGGCGCCGGTGCAGGCGCGGTTGCTGGGCGACCTCGCGCAGGGACTCGCCGCGCTCGAATCCGCGCTGCGCGAGATCGACCGCTGGGATACGACGCTCGTCGTCACGTACGCGGAGTTCGGCCGCCGGCCGAAGGAGAACCAGTCGGCCGGCACCGACCATGGCACCGCGAGCGTCCATTTCGCGCTCGGCGGCCGCGTGCGAGGCGGATTGCTCGGTGCGGCTCCCGTGCTCGATCGCGTCGGAGAGGGCAACCTCGCGCACGCGATCGACTTCCGCAGCGTCTACGCGACGATCCTGGACCGCTGGTGGTCGGCGGACTCGCACAGCGTGTTGGGCGGGAAGTTCGAGACGCTGCCGATCCTGCGCGCGTAGGCAAGGAACACCCGGGCGTGCGGAAGGCGTCGGGCCGAAGCCCGACGCCCGTCGGAGCGCGGAGGGCGACGCAAGTCGGGCCGAAGCCCCACCCCCATCGGTGCGCGGAGACGGCGAAGCAGGTCGAGCCGAGGCCCGACCCACCGCGAATCAACCCGCGGGCGGCGCGGTAGCCTGCGCGTCCCAGGCGGCGAGGAATTCGCGCCAGTGCGGCGCGCCGTTCGCCGCGATCCTTTCGCGCACGAGCGAGATCTCCTGCGCATAGGCGCCGGCCGTCTGCTCGCCACGCATCAGCCGGAAGCGCTGGTAGAGCAGGTAGGTGTTGAGCGCGTCGGTCTCGCAATACCGGCGCACGTCCTCGATCGCGCCGCGCGCGATCGCGCCCGCGACGTCGCCGCCGTCCATCCCGAGCTTGCCGGGAAAGCCGCAGAGCTTCGCCATCGCATCGAGCGGAGCGCTGGCTCGCGGCTGGAACTGCGCCAGCACGTCCATCAGGTCGAGATGGCGCGTGTGGTACCGGCTCTGGTAGTTGTTGTACTTGAACTCGCGGTCCTCGTCGCCCCAGTCCCAGTAGCGCGGCGCGGCGACGCCGTGGATCAGCGCGCGATGGTGGAGCACCGGCAGGTCGAACCCGCCGCCGTTCCAGCTCACGAGCTGCGGCGTGAATTTCTCGACGCCCTCGAAAAAGCGCCGGATCAGGTCGGCCTCGGACTCGCCGGGCTCGCCGACCGACCAGACCTTGAGGTCGTCGTTCCGACGAAGCGCGCACGCGATCGCGACGACGCGGTGCAGGTAGTGCGGCGGGAAGTCGCCGCCGGTCTGCGCGCGGCGCGACTGCGCGTAACCCTCGGCGACGTCGGCGTCGGAGAGCTCGGCGGGCAGGCGCTGAAGCCGGCGGATGCCGGCGAGATCCGGCACCGTCTCGAGGTCGAAGGCGAGGATCGGCGTCATGGCGCGCGTTGCGGGGCCGTCATCAGGGGAACACGCCGGTCGAAAGATAGCGGTCGCCGCGGTCGCAAACGATGAACGCGATGGTGGCGTCGCGCATCTCGCGCGAGACCCGCAGCGCGACCGCGCACGCGCCGCCCGAGCTGATGCCCGCGAAGATGCCCTCCTCGCGCGCGAGCCGTCGCGTCGTTTCCTCGGCTTCGTGCTGCGTCACGGGCTCGATGCGGTCGACACGGCCCGCGTCGTAGATCTTCGGAAGGTAGGCCTCGGTCCACTTGCGAATGCCGGGGATCGACGCACCTTCGTCGGGCTGCGCGCCGATCACGACGATCGCCGGGTTGCGCTCCTTGAGGAAGCGCGAGACGCCCATGATCGTACCGGTCGTCCCCATCGCCGAGACGAAATGCGTGATGCGCCCGCCGGTGTCGCGCCACAGCTCGGGGCCGGTGCCGCGGTAGTGCGCCAGCGGATTGTCCGGATTCGCGAACTGGTCGAGGATCGTGCCGCGGCCTTCGTCGCGCATCGCCTGCGCGAGGTCGCGCGCGCCTTCCATCCCCTGCTCCTTCGTGACCAGCACGAGCTCGGCGCCGTACGCGGTCATCGCCTGCCGCCGCTCGAGCGACAGGTTGTCGGGCATCACCAGCACCATCCGGTAGCCCTTCATCGCGGCCACCATCGCGAGCGCGATGCCGGTGTTCCCGGACGTCGCCTCGATCAGCGTGTCGCCCGGCGCGATGTCGCCGCGCTTCTCTGCCTCGACGATCATCGACAGCGCCGGACGGTCCTTCACCGACCCCGCCGGGTTGTTGCCTTCGAGCTTCGCGAGGATCGTGTTCGATGTCCCCCCCGGCAGGCGCGTCAGGCGGACGAGCGGCGTATTGCCGATCGCGGATTCGAGGGTGGAAGGCATGCGGGCGAAGTCGGCGTCGTCCGGGGCGAACGACGCTTCGCGCGCCCCTCGGCTGCGACGGCGCCGGCCGGGCCGATCGGCCGCGCGCCGCACGTCGCCATCGCGGCCAAGTCTAGCATCGGGTCGCACGCCGGCCGCGGCGCCGCCGCTTCCGGCCGCGCGCGATGCACGGTCACTTGCGCGGCCGCTCGTCCTGGATGCGTCCCGACGACGCTTGCGCAACCGGCCTGGCCCTGGGCTCGACTGCACCCTCGCCCTTGGCGGCGGCCTTGGCCGGCGCCGCCGCAACCGTGAGCTCGGGACGCAGGCGCTCGACGAGCTTCTCGCGGAAGCCCTTCACCTTCGCCAGGTCGTCGACCGACTTGAACGGCCCGTGCACCTTGCGGTGCTCGACGATCGCCTGCGCCTTCGCGGGACCGATGCCCGGGACGGTGACGAGCTCGTCGCGCGAGGCGGTGTTGAGGTTGACCGCGGCGAGCGCGGACGGCGTGGCGGCCGCGCACAGGATGGCGAGCGCGGTGGCGACGAGGATGCGTGACATGGCGGTTCTCCGAGGAGGTTGGATGCGACCGTCGCGAAGCGCCGCATCGTGCGCGGCGCTCCCGGTCACGACGCCAGTGTCGCGATCAGGCGCGCTCGCGCGCCATCAGCCATTCGACGTAGCGCGCAACGCCCTCGTCGATCGTCTCCGTGGGCGCGGCGTAGCCGCTCGCGCGAAGGCGCGTCAGGTCGGCCTTCGTGTAATTCTGGTATTTGCCGGCGAGCGAGGGCGGGAACGGGATGTAGCGGATCGCGCCGTCGCCGACGAGCGATTCGAGGGTCGCCGCGCCCTTGCCTTCCGCCGCGCGCACCGCATTCACGACCGCCCGCGCCACCGCGTTGTACGACTCGGCGCGACCGCTGCCGACGTTGAAAATGCCGGAGCGCTCCGGATGGTCGAGGAAGTCGAGGTTGACGCGTACGACGTCGTCGACGAACACGAAGTCGCGGCGCTGCTCGCCGTCCGGGATGCCGCCGGTCCCTTCGAACAGCCGCACGTGGCCGTCGGCGCGCAGCTGGCTCCAGAAATGCCAGGCCACCGACGCCATCCGGCCCTTGTGCGCCTCGCGAGGGCCGTAGACGTTGAAGTAGCGGAAGCCCGCGATCGTCGCGGTGCGCTCGGGCAACGTGCGCCGGACGAGCTGGTCGAATGCGTACTTCGAATACGCATAGACGTTGAGCGGGTCCTCGTTCTCGCGCGACTCGACGAACGTCGTGCCGTTGCCGTACACCGACGCGGACGACGCGTACAGGAACGGGACGTCCTCGTTCTGGCAATGCTCGAGCAGCCGCGCCGAATAGCGGTAGTTGTTGCGCATCATGAACGCGCCGTCGCGCTCCATCGTGTCGGAGCACGCGCCCTGGTGCAGGACCGCGGCGATCTCGCCGTCCAGGTCGCGGTCCTCGATGCGCATCAGGAACTCGTCGGCGTCGAGGTACTCGGCGAACTCCAGCCCGACGAGGTTGCGGAACTTGTCGGTGCCGTCCAGGCGGTCGACGGCGAGGATCTCGCGCTCGCCGCGCGCGTTGAGCGCGCGGACCAGGTTCGCGCCGATGAATCCCGCGGCGCCGGTGACGACGGTGAGCATGTCGCGATGTTCCTTCAGAGCTCGAGGTCCACGCGGCCGACCCCGGTGACATGGACCCGCACGCGCGGCGCGAGCGCGCACAGGAGCTCGTAGCCTACCGTGGAGGCGGCCGCCGCGACGTCGTCGACCGGCAGCCCCTCGCCCCACAGGACGACCGGGCTGCCGACACGCGCCTCGGGGACCTCGGTCAGGTCCACCGTCATGAGGTCCATCGACACGCGCCCGGCGATCCGCGCCTTCCTGCCGCAGACGAGGACCGGCGTCCCGTTGGGCGCATGGCGCGGATAGCCGTCGGCGTAGCCGCACGCGACGACACCGACGCGGTGCGCGCGCGAAGCCGTGTAGGTCCCCGCGTAGCCGACGTTGTCGTTGGGCTTCAGCGACTGGATCGCGGTGATCTCGGAGCGCAGCGTCATCACCGGCGCGAGACCGAGCATCTCGGCGGTGTCGTAGGGGAACGGCGTCGCGCCGTAGAGCATGATGCCGGGGCGCGCGTAGTCGCCGCCGACCTCGGCGTGCCGGAACACGCCCGCGGAGTTCGCGATCGAGCGCGGATACGGCAACCCGCGGCATGCCGCCTCGAACGCGGCGAGCGGCTCGGCGATGCCGTCCTCGTCGTCAGCGCGCGCGAGATGCGTCATCAGGCGCAGCGCCGCGACCGAGGGCGCGTGCGCGAGGCGCTCGCAGACGCGAGCCACCTCGCCGCCTGCGAATCCCAGCCGGTTCATGCCGGTGTTCACCTTGACGAACACCTCGAGCGCGCGCGGCAGCACCGCGCGCTCGAGCATCCGCGCCTGCTCCTCGCTGTGCACCACAGTCGCGAGGCGCCGCTGCGAGATCTCGACGAGCTCGCGCTCCTCGAAGAAGCCCTCGATCAGCAGGATGCGCCGCGTGTACAGGTGCTCGCGCAGCATCGACGCGGCGTCGAGCTCGACCAGAGCGAGGCCGTCGGCGTCGTCGAGCGCCGGGAGTACGCGCGTGAGGCCGTGCCCGTACGCGTTCGCCTTGACGACGGCGAGGATCTTCGCGCCGGGCGCCGCCGCGCGCGCGCGCGCCAGATTCGCGCGGAGCGCCGCGAGGTTGATTTGCGCGAAGAGCGGGCGGGCCACGGATGGGGGTAGGAACGGCGCGCGACGCCTGGCAATCGGTCACGCCCGCCGATCGGCGGATCGCGCCCCGGCTTGGGAGCGGCGCGGCAATCGTGGTATAAACGCGCCGGTCGCGCGACCGGAAACGAAGGGGATCATACCAAAGCCCCCCGCCGCCGCGGCCGCCCCTCGAAACGGGGGGCCCGATCGTGTTCGCGGCGGAACCGCGGCCACGTTCCGTCGCGGAGCCCGCTTGCAGAGATTCACCGACCGGCCGCTGTCGTCGTACGCCTCGTCGCCAGCCTTCGCCGGCCGCAGCGGGCCGTTCCCGCCATTCCTCCTCGTGGTCCCGGATCGCGCCGACGCGCGCGCCGATCGCGTGCGCACGCCATGAAGCCGGGCTTCTACACGATCATGGCGGCGCAGTTCTTCAGCTCGCTCGCCGACAACGCGCTGCTCGTCGCCGCGATCGCCATGCTGCGCCAGATGAGCGAAGCCGCGTGGATGACGCCGGCGCTGAAGCAGAGCTTCGTCGTCTCGTACGTGGTGCTGGCGCCGATCGTGGGCGCGTTCGCCGACGCGATGCCGAAGGGCAAGGTGATGCTGATCACCAACGGCATCAAGATCGTCGGCTGCGCGCTGATGCTGTTCCACGTGCATCCGCTCGCCGCGTACGCGGTGGTCGGGCTCGGCGCGGCCGCCTACTCGCCCGCCAAGTACGGGATCCTGACCGAGCTCCTGCCGCCCGAGCAGCTCGTCGTCGCCAACGGTTGGATCGAGGGGACGACGGTCGGCTCGATCATCATCGGCGTGCTCCTCGGCGGCGCGCTGGTGAGCCCGCGCGTGTCGACCGGACTCCTGGGCTTCGACATGCCGTGGATGGACACCGGCATCGACACGCCGCCCGAGGCCGCGATCTGCATCATCATGGCCGCCTACGCGATCGCGGCCGGATTCAACTGGTTCATCCCGGACACCGGCGTCGACCACCGCACGCCGAGCCGCAACCCGATCTCGCTGGTGCGGGAGTTCGCGCACTGCGTCTACCTCCTGTGGCGCGACAAGCTCGGGCAGATCTCGCTCGCGACGACGACGCTCTTCTGGGGCGCCGGCGCCACGCTGCAATTCATCGTGATCGACTGGGCGGCGCGCAACCTCGGGTTCAACCTGTCGCAGGCTTCCTACCTGCAGGGCGTCGTCGCGCTCGGCATCGCCGTGGGCGCGATCCTCGCCGCGCGCTTCATCACGCTGCGCGATTCGGTGCGCGTGCTGCCGATGGGCGTCGCGATGGGCTTCGTCGTCGCCGTGATGGTGCTCGTCACGCAACTGCCGGTGGCGATCGTGCTGATGATCGCGGTTGGCGCGCTGGCGGGGTTCTTCGTCGTGCCGATGAACGCGCTGCTCCAGCACCGCGGGCACGTGCTGATGGGCGCCGGCCATTCGATCGCCGTGCAGAACTTCAACGAGAACATCGGCATTCTCATCATGGTCGGTCTGTACGCGCTGATGGTGCGCTCGGGAGTGTCGGTGAACTTCGCGATCGTGATGTTCGGCGTGTTCGTGAGCTCGACGATGGCGCTCGTGATGGTGCTGCACCGGCGCAACCAGAGGCGCGGCGACTCGCTGCACCTGATCGGAGCCGACAAGGCGCACGGCGGCGGCGGGCACTGATATCGAGCGTCGGACGCGACGCTCGTCCGGAAGGTCCTTCCGGGATGCGGGTGCAGAGCGTCGGGATCGACCCGTGGCCGGCGTCGGGCTGACGCCGGAACCACGAGGACCCTTCGGCAAACCTCAGATCACGACCGGCCGGTTCGGCAACTCGTTGGGGCCGTCGCCCTTCGGAAACGCGGCCGCGAGGCGCGCCGAGATCGCCTCGATCCCGGCGAGCGCGCCCTCCTCGTAGCGCCCGTCGCGGAATGCCGCCTCCATCGCCGCGCAGATCGCCTGCCACGCCGCGTCGCCGACCTTCCGATGGATGCCCCGGTCGGCGACGATCTCGACGTCGCGGTCGGCGAGCAGCAGGTAGACGAGCACGCCGTTGTTGTGCTCGGTGTCCCAGACGCGCAGGAGGCCGAACACCTCGAGCGCCCGGTCGCGTGGCGAAAGCTTCGCGAACACGCGGGCCGCGGGCAGCGCCGGCTCGATCGCGAAGACGATCTGTCCCGCGTGACTGGCTTCCGCGGTCGCGATGCGCTGCTCGATGCGATCGAGCACCGCGGGCGAAAGCGCGGCATCCACGCTCCCGCGATCGGTGATCGCATGGCGCCACCAGCGCATGGGCCTTCGCCAGGGCATCGTCGTCGCTACCAGCTGCCCGACGCGCCACCGCCGCCGAAGCCGCCGCCGCCACCGGACCAGCCGCCGCCGCCCAGGCCGCCGCCACCACCACCCCAGCCGCCCGGGACGAACACGCCGCCGCCGCGCCGGCCGCCGCCGAGCGCGCTGCCGACGCCGCCGAGCAGCAGGATCACGAGCCAAGCGACCACGGCGGCGCCTAGCGCGAGCGCGATCGACCCGATCACGAACCACGTGACGCCGCCGGCGAGCGCGGCGCCGACCGTCGAGCCGCCGATCTTGCCGAACATCGACTTCAGCACGCCGCCGACCATCGGCACGACGACGAGCGCGAGAATGGCGATGGTTCCCCAATCGAAGCCGCCGACGCCGCGCTGCGTCGACGCGCGCTTCTCCGGCGGCGGGAGCTCGCCTTTCTGAACGATGCCGATGATCCGATCGACGCCCGCGCCGATGCCCGCCGCGTAGTTCCCGTCGCGGAACTTCGGCGCGACGTCGTCGGAAACGATGCGCCGCGCGAGCGCGTCGGGAATCAGCCCTTCGAGCCCGTATCCGACCTCGAGGCGCAGGCGCCGGTCGTTCTTCGCGACCAGCAACAGCGCGCCGTCGTCACGGCCCTTGCGGCCGATCTTCCAGGCGTCGGCCACGCGGATCGCGTACGCCTCGATCGGTTCCGGCTGCGTCGTCGGGACGATCAGGACCGCGAGTTGCGCGCCGGTCGCGCTCTCGAACGCGACGAGCTTCGATTCGAGCGCCTGGCGCTCGGCGTCCGAAAGCGTCGCGGCGAGATCGGTGACGTGCGCCGAAAGCGCGGGGATCGGCTTCAGGCCATCCGAGCCGCCCTCCCACGCCGGCGCTTGCGCGAGCGCCGCGCTCGCGACGAGCGTCGCGAGGAAGGCGGAAGCGGAGGCGAGCACGGTGCGCATGCGCGAGGCACGCGACGCGGCACGGGCGGATGCGCCCGCACGGGGCGGCGCGAGCGCCGCCCCAGGACCGCGTGCGCGATCAGGTCGCGGGAACCGCCAGCGCGAACGGCGCGGGGACCGCCGCGAGCCGGCCGGACGGCAGCGCCGACTTCTTCTCGGGTGCGGGCGCGGGCGTCTTGCCGAAGTCCACGGTCGGCGGCTTCGCGATCACCGCTTCGTTCTCGACGCTGAAGTTGGGCTTCAGGTCCATCTTGAACAGCATCGCCGTCAGGTTGGTCGGGAACGAGCGCACCGTCGTGTTG
>JBDTNO010000130.1:0-9842 GCA_039933715.1 Betaproteobacteria bacterium | reverse complement strand
CTGCGGCCAGCGCGGCATGGGCGCGAGTGCCCCGGGTGCGCTAACAGGCCCTAGATCGCTCGCGTTCGTCGCCATTCGGCGCGACGCACGGACAATTCCGCGCGAAGGGCTTCGGCTCCCACACCATGCAGTGAGCGCGAGCGCGTCGCCGCGCATCGTCGCGGACGGCGGCCGCGACCGGGCGATTACGCGAGGGGCGCCGGCGATGCAGCTCGGCAAGCCGGCATTCGCGCCCGCGCGGCGCGCCGGCGATCCGAAGCGTCGAGATCGCCGCGTCGGATCGAGGCCGCGATCGGCGCGGTGGCGCGCTCGTCGAGGGAAGCCACCCGCGGTGTAAAATCCTTCGCCGCGCGGGTGTAGCTCAATGGTAGAGCAGAGGCTTCCCAAGCCTACGACGAGGGTTCGATTCCCTTCACCCGCTCCATCGTCGGCAGCCCGGGCGCCGCGGCGCGATGGCTCGGCCGCGACCCCCGCGACCGTTCAGGGGCGGATGTACGCCCAGCCCTGCTGCTGGCGCTGCATGATCTCGACGACGCCCGCACCCACGTAGCCGATTCCGCCCAGCATGTCGGCCTTGGCGAGCTTCTGGTTGCGCATCGTGTTCTCGCACGCGACGACCTGGACGCCGGCACCGAGCGCCTCGCCGATGCGGTTGCCCACGACCGAATCGGCCTTCAGCATCGAGATGCCGGGACCGTAGGCGACGATCTCGATCGCGACGTTCGACGCGCCGAGATCAGCCTGCAGGTTCTTCGCGTTGTTGAGCGCGAGGTTCCACTTGCCCGGATCGCTGTCGCTCACCTGCATGACGACCTTGTTGGCGGGCGCCGGCCCCTGCGCATCGGCGAGCGGAACGGCGAGCGCGACGGCGGCGAGCGTCGCGACGGCGGAAGAGACGAACGAGCGGCGATCCATGGGCGTTTCCCGAAGCTCGCGTCGACGAGCGAGCGATGCCGCCATTATGCGCCGGTGATGCAGTAAGATCGCCGGGGTTCGCCCGCGCCGGTTCGCCGCCTTTTTGTTCCTCTTGCCCACGCCATTCGCCCGCACCGGCTCCCGCCGCAGCGCTTCGTGAAGCGCTCGCACGCGCACGTCCCGATCCGGGCGGTACTCCTGATCTGCGCCGCGACGCTTTGCTTCGCGTCGCTCGACGCGTCCGTCAAATTCCTCTCGGCGCGCTATCCGATCCCGCTGCTCGTCTGGGCGCGCTGGACGATCCAGGCGGTCGCCATCGTCGCGTGGCTCGCGCCGCGCGGCGGCCTCGCGTTCCTGCGCACCCGGCATCTTCGGCGTCACCTCGTGCGCGGCGTGGTGCTGATCGGCTCGTCGCTGTGCTTCGTCTACGCGCTGCGCGACCTGCCGCTCGCCGACGTCACCGCGCTCAACTACTCGACGCCGATGATGGTCGTCGTGCTGGCGGTCGTCGTGCTGCGCGAGAAGCTTTCCGCGCCGCGCATCGCGTTCGTGCTCGCCGGCGTCGTCGGCATGCTGCTCATCGTACGGCCGGGGAGCGACGTGTTTCGCGGGGCTTCGCTGCTCGGGCTCGCTTCGGCCGCCTTCTACGCGACCTACCAGATCCTCACGCGACGCATGGCCGACGAGGACGCCGGCGTGCTGATGTTCTATCCGGCGCTCGTCGGGTGCGCGACGATGACGGCGGCGCTCGCGTTCTCGCCCGACCCGTTCGTCGCGATGCCGTGGGTCCACGTGGCGATGCTGGTCGTGGGCGGGATGGTCGGCACGCTCGGCCATTTCCTGCTCGTGCTCGCGTTCCGTCGCGGCGACGCGTCCGCGCTGACGCCGTTCACTTACGTGCAAGTGGTGTGGGCGACGCTGATCGGCTGGATCGCGTTCGGCACGTTCCCCGACGGCACCGCGATCGTCGGGATCGCGATCATCGCCGGTAGCGGGCTGTGGATCACGCTCCATCAGCGGCTGCGCCCGTCGGTTGCCGCCAAGGGCGGTCCGACCACCATCGATTGACGTAGAATCGAGCGACCGTCCCCGGCATGCCCGGGGATGTTCGTTCCTGCAACCTCTTCCACGGAAAACGACATGAGCGCGAAACAACGCATCGGCATCGCCGGCGCCGGCCTGATGGGCCACGGCATCGCGAAGAACCTGGTCGAGAAGGGCTTCGCGCTCTCGGTGCGCGGGCACCGCAACCGCGCGCCGATCGACGACCTCGTCAAGCGCGGCGCGAAGGAAGTGAAGTCCAACGCCGACCTCGCGCGCGGCTCCGACATCGTGATCCTGTGCGTCACCGGCGCGCCGCAGGTCGAGGAGGTGATGTACGGCGCCGACGGCGTCGCGAGCGCCGCCCGCGCGGGAATGATCGTCGTCGACACCTCGACGAGCGAGCCCGCGACGACGGCCAAGATGCGCGAAGCGCTCGCGAAGCACGACGTGCGCTTCGTCGACGCGCCGCTCGCGCGCACGCCGGTCGAGGCCGAGCAGGGCCGCCTCAACACGATGGTCGGCGCGGACGACGCGACGTTCGCCGAACTGAAGCCGGTGCTCGCAGCCTACTGCGAGAACATCATCCACGCCGGACCCCCCGGGCACGGCATCATCCTGAAGCTCATCAACAATTTCATCGCGCAGGCGATCTGCACCGCGACCGCGGAAGGCGTCGCGGCGGCCGCGAAGTCCGGGCTGTCGATCCGCAAGCTGCACGAAGTCATCTCGGCGGGCGCCGTCAATTCGGGGCTGTTCCAGATGCTCGTCGGCAAGATGCTCGAGAGCGGCGACCTGACGGGCCTCAAGTTCACGCTGTCGAACGCCGCGAAGGATCTCCGCTACTACACGCACTTCACCGAGTCGATGATGCTGCCGTCGGTCATCGGCGAGGCGGTGCACCAGAGCCTCGTCACCGCGAACGCGCTCGGCTTCGGCGACAAGTACGTGGCGTCTCTGATCGAAGTGCAGGAAAAGATCGGCAACGTGTCGATCGTCCACCAGAAATGAGCGCGGCGGCCGCGGCGCGATGACGCCGGACGACTACCTCGACTTCGCGGTGCGCACGGTCGTCTCCGCAGGCGCGGCGACGCTCGCGCATTTCCGCGTGCCGATCGCCGTCGACGACAAGGGCGAGGGCAGCTACGACCCGGTCACCGCGGCGGATCGCGATGCCGAGGCGGTCATCCGCGCGGCGATCGCGAAGGCCTTTCCCGACCACGGCATCCGGGGCGAGGAGCACGGCACCGAGCGCGGGCGCTCGCGCTACACGTGGGTCGTCGATCCGGTCGACGGCACGCGCAGCTTCATCACCGGCCAGCTCCATTGGGGCATCCTGCTCGCGCTGAACGACGGCGAGCGCGTCGTCTGCGGCGTCGCGCACCAGCCGTTCGTCGGCGAGACGTTCCTCGCGACTGCGGGCGGCGCGGCACGCTGGCGCCGGGGCGACGAGGAGCGGGTGCTCTCCACGCGCCGGTGCCCCGACGTCGCGAGCGCGATCGTGGCGTGCACGACGCCGGACATGTTCGCGACCAGGCGCACGCAGGAAGGCTTCGCGCGGGTGCGCGAGCGCGCCAGGCTCACCCGCTACGGCGGGGACTGCTACGCGTATTGCCTGCTGGCGATGGGAATGATCGATGTCGTCGTCGAGTCTGGCCTGAACGCCTGGGACGTGCAGGCGCTGATGCCGATCGTCGAGTCCGCCGGCGGCACGATCACCGCCTGGAACGGCGGAAGCTGCGAGGAAGGCGGCGACGTCGTCGCATGCGGCGATCCGTCGCTCGCGTCGGCGGTGCGCGCGCTGCTCGCCGGGGGTCGGGTTCCGGGACCCGTTTCCGGGACCTGATCCCGGTCATGCGCTTCCTCGTCCTCGGCGGCACGCGCTTCCTCGGCCGGCATCTCGTCGACGCCGCGATCGAGCGCGGCCACACGGTGACGACGTTCACGCGCGGCCAGTCGCCGACGCACGAGCATCCTTCGGTGCTGCCGCTCGGCGGCGATCGCGACCCGGACAAGGGCCGGGGACTCGCGGCTCTCGCGTCGGCCACCTGGGACGCCGTGTTCGACACGAGCGGCTACGTGCCGCGCATCGTCGGCGCGTCGTGCGACCTGCTCGAATCGCGCGTGCGCCGCTATCTCTTCGTCTCGTCGCTGTCGGTGTACGAGGACACGAGCCGCCCGGGCGTGACCGAGGACGCGCCGCGCGCGCGGCTCGACGATCCCGCGACGGAGGATGTGACGCAGCATTACGGCGCGCTGAAGGCCGCGTGCGAGGACCGCGTCGTCGCGACCTACGGCGAGCGCGCGACGGTGATCCGTCCCGGCCTCATCGTCGGCCCGCACGATCCGACCGATCGCTTCACCTACTGGGTCGCGCGCTTCACACAATCGCAGGCGCTGGGCGAGCGCGACGACGAAGCGGCGGTGCCCGCGCCGCCCGATCGGCCGATCCAGCTCATCGACGCGCGCGACCTTGCGCAGTGGATGATCACGCTCGCCGAGCGCGACGTCGCTGGCACCTACAACGCGATCAGCCCGCCGGGTCGCTGGACGATGGCCGACCTCGTCGAGGCGCTGCAGAACCATCCGTCGCGGGACCACGAGCCGCCGTCGCCGGTCTGGATCGATCCGCCGGTGCTGAAGAACGCCGGCATCGAGCCGTGGACCGAGCTGCCGCTGTGGCTGCCGCAGGACGACCCGCAGTTCGGCGGCTTCTTCCTCGTCGACGACAAGCGCGCGAGGGACACCGGGCTCGTCGCACGCGCGCTTTCCGCGACGGTCGGCGACACCGCCGCGTGGCTCGCGGGCCGGTGGCGCCCCGACGCGTGGCAGCACGTGCTCACGGTCGAGCGCGAGCGGCGCCTTCTCGCGCTGCAGTCCGAGCGTTGACGCCCGGCGCCGCGGCGTGCCTGCGCGCGACCGCCCGACCGGACCCCTTCGCCCGGATGCTCAGACGGCCGGGCGGGGCGTGTTGCGGTAGATGAACGCGACGACGACGCCGAGCACGAGGATCAGGATGCCGTCGAACACGATCTGCTTGACGACCGTCATCCCCGGCATCGGCTGCACCGCGTAGTAGATCAGGTAGGTCGGCACGATCGTCAGGAGCGCGATCGCGGCGCCGTATCGCAATCCTTGCGGGAACCAGTCGCGCGCCTCGACGCCTTTCGCGTAGATCCACGTGAACGCGCCGGACACGAGGATGTGCGCGCAGATCATCCACGGCAGATACTGCTGCGAGTCGGTCTCGCTGCGGAAGAGGTTGGTCAGGCGCATGTAGTCATCATGCAGCAGCACCCCGTGCACGACGATGCCCCCGGCCATCCAGGCGACGAACAGCACGATCCAGGCGATGAAGAACTGGCGATTCATGGCTCCTCCCGTGGGTGAGATGGGTCGGTGCGGCGTCGCGCGCCTGCGCCCGCATCCCGTTCAGACGCGCTCCGCTTCGGCCTTCAGCGCCTCGTTCATCGCGACGAAACCGGCGCGCGTCGCCTGGTCGAGCGAGGGCTTGAACCGTGGGACCAACATGCCGGTGAACTGCTCGCCGTGCTCGAAGACGACGCGCCCGTGCGGCGCCGGCCGGATCCGGAACCAGTGCTCGCCGTCGAAGAGGCCGGGGATCAGGAGCTTGCCTTTCCAGCGCAGCTCGTGCCCGGGCTCCACGGCGAGAACGACCGGGTGGAAGCGCATCGCGCGTCCGCCCGGCGGCTGGATCGACACGTCGAGCGTGCGGCCCGCCTCGAGCTCGCCTTCGATCGTGCGGACGAACGGATTCCAGCGCGGATAACGGGCGAAATCGGTCAGCACCGACCAGACGCGCTCGGGCGAGGCGTGGATGTCGATCGACGTCTCGATGCGATGCGTGCGGGAGGCGGCCGAGAACAACGTGAGTCTCCGAAGGATCCCGCTACGCGCGGACCCTGTCCTGGGTGGGCTGCACGGTGTCCTTGCCCGGGACCCCGAAGCGCGTGACGAGTCCGTAGCCGAGGTCCCCGACCGCGTGCGTGTCGCGAAGGAACGCGCGCGGTTCGGCGGCCTTCGACGAGAAGAACATCGGATGCACGCCGATCATCTCGCCCCCGTTCGCCAGACGCTTCGGCGCACGCTCAGCGCGCGGATCCGGACCACGCGGCGCGCCACTCGTGGATCGGCGGCAGGCCGCCAAACGCCAGCGCGATCGCGTAGAGCGCGACGATCGCGGCGACGCCGATCGCGACGACGCGCAGCCATTGCGCCGACGCCTGCGATCGCTCGGAGCGCCCGCGCGAGAACGCAAGGGCGGGCGCCGGCGAGAGGAAGAAGCAGGCGAGCGCGAGAGGCCACGCGCCGCGCAACGCGAAGATCGCCGCCACCGAGATGGCGAAGATCGCCCAGATCCGCAGCGCCGGACTCATCGCGGCCTCCTCGTTGTGGGCCGCGGGCGGGCCGCCCGCGGCGATCGAAGAGTTTACCGCGCCCGAACCAGGTTCGCTCCCTGCCGGCGGGAGCCCGCAGTCAGATTTCCTTGCGGAGCGCGCGGTCGACCGACAGGAAGCCGCCGCCGCGCGCGACGAAATAGAACGTGAGCGCCGCCCACAGCAGCGACTTCTCGGCGCCACCGAACCCCTGGTCCCGCACGAGCCAGTGGAACCAGGCGGTCACGAGCAGCACGATCGTCGCGCCTAGCGCCGCGGGACGTGTCAGGAATCCGATCGCGAGCAGGATGCCGCCGAAGAATTCGGTGCCGGCGAGAAGCGGCGACCAGAGCGCTCCGGGCACGAAGCCCAGGCCCTCGACCAGGTCGATGGACTTGAACGGATCCTGGATCTTGGGCCAGCCATGCACGGCGAGCGTGATGCCGGCGATCGCCCGCATCAGGAAGACGGACGGGCCCGCGAGGGTGGCGTATAGGCCCGCGAGCGAGGGGAACAGGAGCCGCGAGCGGGCGCGAACGGCGGTGGCAAGCGGTTGCATCGGAAGGTTCCTGGACAGGGCGGGACCACCACTCGAGGTGGTCGGTGTGACCGCGGCCGCGGGAGATTCGTTCCGCGCGGAGGCCGCTCCCCGATTGACAGGCCCGGTGACCGACCGGCACCATGCACCTCCGCTCGATGCCAGCCGTGCGCACAGGCGGAACAACCGAACGGTGACCTGTGCGCGCTTCGAAACTCGTCGTCGGCACCGCTTTGGCGGCCCTGCTGGGCTGGTCCGGCATTGCTCGCGCCGCGCCCGTCAGCCTCGTCGGGCAGCTCGATCCCAGCAACGCGCAGGACGTGGTGTTGCACGCGTTCACGCTCTCCGCGCCGGGCACGGTGTCGATCCAGAGCTGGGGTTACGGAAGCTCCGCGCTCGCGCCGGGCGGCACCAACGCGCAGGGCGCGGTCATCGGCGGCGGCGGCTTCGATCCGTACGTCACGCTGTTCACCGGCAGCGGGCCCACCGCGACGTTCCTCGCGTCGAACGACGACGGCAGTTGCCCGCCGGGCACGGTCTCCGCCGCGCTGTGCGGCGACTCGACGCTCACCACCGGCGTGCTGCCGGCGGGGGCCTACACGCTGGCGATCTCGGCGTTCCTCAACATGTCGTTCGCCGAGAACCTCGGCGCGGGCACGCTCGGTGACGGGTTCATCGGCCTCGGCAGCTTCGGCGCGGGCTCGAACGTCTATGCGGTGGACATCGCCGGCGCGACGCTGGTGACGCCGACGCTGCTGCTGAGCCAGAACCCGAATGGGCTCACCTTCGGACCGCAGACGCAAAACGTCGCGAGCGGCCCGCTTACTGTCGTCGTGACGAACGTCGGCAGCGGCGGGGTCGCGCTCGGCGCCCTCACGGTCGGGGGGCCGGACGCCCTGCGCTTCGCTGCGTCGAGCGATTGCCCGCCGACGCTGGCGACGGGCGCCAACTGCACGATCGCGGTGGTCTTCACGCCGAACGGCGTCGGGCCGTTTTCGGCGACTGTCACGCTCGCCTCGAACGCCTCGAACGCGCCGACCACGATCGCGGTGGGCGGGACCGGCACGGCCGCGGCGGTGGGAACGTTGACGTACTCGCCGCCGGGCATCAGCTTCGGCGCGCGCGTCCTGGGCACGCCGACCGCCTCGTCGATCGTGGTCACGAACATCGGCGGAGCGTCGGTGCAACTCGGAACCATCGGCGCGACCGGCGCGAACCCCGGCGACTTCGCGCTGGGAGCGGGCTGCAACGGCGTCGCGCTCGCGCCGGCGCAGACTTGCACGATCGACGTGACGTTCACGCCCGGAGCGCTCGGCGTGCGTTCGGCGGCGTTGACGATCCCCTCGGATGCGAGCAACGGGCCGACCACCGTCGGGCTGGACGGCGTCGGCGCCTTGCGGGGGACGATCGCGCCGGTGCCGCTGCTGTCGCCCGCGATGCTTGCACTGCTGGCGGCGCTGATGCTGTGCGCCGGCGCGGCTGCCGCACGGCGTCGCAACCGTGGGATGCGGCGCATGCGCGTCGCGCCGCCGCCGTCATCCTCCATCAACGACACCACGAAGGTGCTTCGATGACCCGCTCGCTTCGGGCGTCGCGCTGACGCTCGTCCTCGCTTCGCTCGCAACCGTCGCTGTCGCCCAGCCCAAGCCCGCGCTCGTGCAGGATCGCGACGAACCGGGGCGCTCGCCGTACCTGGATACGCTTTCGTCGGGATCGTGCAATGCGGGAACCTGCCGATTCACGTTCGCCGCGGTGCCCGCCGGCAAGCGGCTCGTGGCCACGTTCGCATCGGCGAGCGTTGGCCAAACGGGACCCGCCCCAGGATTTGTCGTGCTGATGATCGACGGCGGCACCATCACGTCCATGCCCGCGCCACAGCCCGCGGGAAGCGGCAACCGCTTCGCCTTCGCGACGCCGTCACGTACTTCGTCGATGCCGGCGGGCACCCCGAGATCGAATACGCCGCCAGCATCGACGTGAACGCGTTCCTGCTCGCGACGATCTCGGGTTACTTCATCGCGCTTCCGTAACCCGTCACTTGCGCGTGCGCCGACCGGTGTGCGTGCCGACGCTGCCCGCGTAGTGCTTCAGCGTAGCGCGCAACGCTTCGCGCGAGTTTTCGCGCACCGACGCGGGCGACACGACCTCCACGTCTCCCCAGAGCCGCATTCGGTCGCGCACGCCGTGGTCGGACGTCTCGAGCGGAATCGTGCATCGGACCCAGCTGCGCTTTCTGCGACGCGACCGGGCGCCGGCTCCGTGCTCGCCAAGCTCGCCGAGTTCCTGTTCGTCGAGGCGCTGCGCCGTTACGTCGAAAGCCTGCCGCCGGGCGGCAATGGATGGCTGGCCGCGGTCCGCGACACGCACATCGGTCGCGCGCTCGCGCTGATGCACGCCGATCCTTCGCGTGCGTGGAGCGTCGAGGACCTCGCGCGTGCCGCAGCGCTGTCGCGCTCCGCGTTCGCCGAGCGGTTCGCCGGGCTGGTCGGCGAGCCGCCGATGCAATACCTGACACGATGGCGGCTGGCGCTCGCGGCGCAGGAGCTGCGCTCCGGCGGCGAGACGATCACGCGGATCGCGGAGCGGAGCGGCTACGAGTCCGACGCGGGGTTCAGCCGGGCGTTCAAGCGGGAGTTCGGGGTGCCGCCCAAGGCGTGGCGGAGCGGCGAAGGAGAAAAGCGGGCATCCTGACCATTCGATCCGGATTCGCCGCTTCGAAGGCAGCGTGCCACGCTCGTCGAATCACGCATTTAGGGCCGGTTAGCGCACCCGGGACGCTCGCGTGACTTTGGGAAACGGCCGCCATCGAGGCGCACACCGCAAGCAAAAGTGCCTCTATGGCGAGGATGTGCAACGACGAGGGCGGGCGCTTCCAAAAGATCACCCGGAGGGCCCGTGCCGCGCTGGCCGCAGGGCGTTGTTGCTCGCTTGTCGTGTGCAGCAAGCACACA